>JABIQA010000082.1 GCA_018699155.1 Chromatiales bacterium | reverse complement strand
TCAGAAGTCGATCTAAATGAAAACTGTTCTTGAAAGTCCTTAACGTTGAACAACTGTGCCAAACCCTATTAAATGCACCCGCCTATACGCCGATGCAGAGGGCGAAAGCCACTTCGAAGATATAGAATTCGACATGGCATCAGTGCAATTTGCGCCACCAGCGCCGGCCTTAGATGTTTCAGATCCAATTGAGGCGGAGCACTTTGCTTGGATGCGGTTCCCAAAGCATTTCTCCTTAGGCTAAACGCTAAAATATGTGATGATAGATACAGGCAAATGAATTGAGTGCAATCATTTGAGATGCCTATGGGGCGTTAAAGTTTAATAGGAAGTTATCGTGCGGCGTAAATATTATGAATAAAACATCCAGCTTGATAATCGCGGTTGCGATCATTTTTCCATTTGTGGCAGACCATATGGGTTGGTGGGCAGCTGTCTTAGGGGAAGGGCAACTTTCGACGACAGTACTTACGGTTTATACGCTAACACTCATAGTTATTATGGCCACTCTCCTTATTAGAACAACCGTTCTGGCAAAGCGGGAAAAATGGATTTGGACAGCATGCCTTGTCATCGTTTTTCCACTCAGTTCGCTGGCCCTTCTTTATCGGTTGTTCTGGAATCCGCCAATAAAATAGACTGCGACGGGCGAAGTGCAGTAATGAGCTCAAGCATTAATTAGCAAAAGGCACTTCGTATAAACGGGATAAAGCACAAAGCGCTTTGACAGTTATGCCCGAAACTCGCTGAAAGGAAGTTGCCCAGTAAACATGTATGAAACTCTCGCCGTACTTGCTCTATTTATAATGGTCTACAGTTCGGTGGCCGGTGCGGTTGAGCGCACCAGGATCAGCGGACCCATTGTGTTTACCTGTTTCGGGCTTCTGATCGGTCCGGCGGGTTTTGCCCTGCTCGACTGGGACACAGACCGCGAACTCATTCGCAATTTAGCTGAAGTGACGCTTGCTATGGTGCTGTTCACCGATGCTGCCGGTGCAGATGTTAAGGTGCTCAAGAACACCACTGGCGTGCCGGCAAGGCTGCTATTAATTGGGTTACCGCTCACTATTGCACTGGGTTTCGCGTTTGGAACTCTGCTCATTGAGCACCCATCCTTGTTCGCGCTTGCGGTTTTGGCAACCATGCTGGCCCCCACCGATGCAGCTTTAGGCAAGGCGGTGATAACCAACGAAGCCGTTCCGGATGAAATCCGCCAGAGTCTGAATGTAGAGAGTGGCCTTAATGACGGTATCTGTGTGCCGGTTTTACTGCTTTTTCTGGCTCTGGCTCTGGATACCGCGGGTGATATCGGCCCCTTGCCGCTGGCAGCAAAACTGGTCGTTGAGCAAATTGGCATTGGTCTCGCCGTCGGGCTGGTGCTTACCTTTATTGCAGTCAGACTTTTGAAGTTTGCCAGAGAAAGGCAATGGCTCACCAAAACCTGGACACAGATACCGATTTTGGCGCTTGCATTGAGTTGCTTTGCGGTTGCTCAATATCTCGGAGGAAGTGGTTTCATCGCGGCCTTCAGCGGAGGTCTGCTGATGGCCTTTATGGATAAACATCTTTCTAGGGAAGTGAAAGAGGAATATCTACTCGCTTCAGAGGGCGCGGGCGATACGCTTGCGCTAATCACGTGGGTGACTTTTGGCTCGGCGGTAGTGGGTCAGGCGCTGGGCAACTTTAGCTGGAACATCCTGCTTTACTCGTTTCTGAGCCTCACAGTAATTCGTATGCTACCCGTGTTCCTTTGCCTCACAGGCAGCGGTATCGATACCGAAGGAAAACTTTTTATCGGTTGGTTTGGGCCACGGGGCTTGGCGAGTATTGTCTTTGCTGTCATGGTGGTGAACAGCGAGTTACCGGATAGCGGCTCCCTCGCCATGACAGTCGTGTGCACCATTATGCTCAGCATTGTTGGTCACGGAATTACAGCCAATCCTTGGGCTCGGGCTTATGGAAAGCGCAGGCGGGCAGCACGCGCGGCCTAGCGGCAAAACGCTTAGCAGGCGCGTTGCGCAATCACTTATGAACCTAATGACGGGTGCCAATAGTTCTGCTTACATGAGTATACGGCGCAGCCCGCCAGAGACTAAAGTCGATACCTGAGTAAGTACCTGGGGCAATGCCAGTCCTCCCGGCGAGGCGAGGTAACGGGGCTCCCACACAGGGTCAAACTTATCTTTGTAGGCACGTAGCC
>JABIQA010000067.1 GCA_018699155.1 Chromatiales bacterium | reverse complement strand
CCTCCACGACCATAAGGCCACTAGCACCTGAAGCTAGCGCGTCTACCAATTCCGCCACCTGGGCAAGGTGTTTGAACAGAGGCGGGAATATACATACAGGGGTGATTGTGGTCAATAATCCTGCGTATGTCCTACTGTCTATGGGGTATGCTAGCCGCCTATGAATAAGACTGTATATAAGTGCCGTGGCTGATTCGCGCAAACCTGCGTCAGGTAATAGGGCGAAACCGAGTGCGGCTGCCGGCAAAAAGGCCTCTAAGAAGAGCGCTGTCATCGCAGCATCTAAAGCATCTGCTAAGAAGTCTAAGAAAGCGGCTTCGAAGAGGCCCGCCTCTAAGGCCGGGGCGAATCCTGCTCCCGCTAAAAAGAAGCGACTTAGAGACCAGATCAATAAGGGCAAGCGCAAAGTAAAGGTGGGCGATGAAACGGCCGGCAAGCCAGTCGTTGCCGAAAAGCCTAAACATAAAAACCCACTGCCCTCCGGAAATCAGTTGGTTCGTATGCTTGAGGCGACCGGTGTGCCGGTTTCGATAGAAGCTATTGCCCGCCATGCAAGCTTGAAGGGACCAAAAGCGCTCGCGGCGCTGCAAACACGACTCGGCGAGATGGTAACCAGCGGCCGGATCATAAAAAACCGACGCTCTGAATACTGTCTACTCAGCAAGATCGGCGGCATTGCTGGCAAGGTGCAGGGGCATCCCGATGGCTTTGGTTTTTTAATTCCCGAAGATGGCAGCGACGATCTATTTATTCCGTTTCATGAGATGCGACAGCTGCTCAATGGCGATCGTGTGGTGGTGCGCGAAAATGGTGTTAGCCGGCAGGGTAAACGTAAGGCAGCTCTGGTGGAGATTCTTGAGCGCGGCAAAACTATTGTTATTGGGCGCTTCAATTTAGAGCGCGGCGTGAGCTTTGTGGTCGAGCAGGGCGGCCGTTCAGCACATAATTTCTTGGTGGCTAAGCACCATCGCCATGGCGCTACTGCCGGGCAGATGGTGAAGCTTGAAATTGTGGAATACCCGAACAAGCATCGCGAACCCTACGGTAAAATTGTTGAACTGCTCGGCGAACCATCTGAGCCGGGTATGGCCACTACGCTGGCTATTGAGGCTTTCGAGATTCCTAATGGGTTCCCCGATAGCGTGGTGCAGCAGTCTGAAGGCTGGGGCAATGAAGTTCGTGAGGCCGACAAGGCCGGCCGAGTCGATCTGCGTGCAACGCCCCTGGTCACTATTGATGGTGCCGATGCCCGCGATTTTGATGACGCGGTGTTTGCTGAGAAAAATCCACAGGGCTGGCGTTTAATTGTGGCAATAGCTGACGTATCACATTATGTGCAGGTGGGTGATGCCATAGACACTGAGGCAGTAAAACGAAGTACCTCGGTGTACTTTCCTGATCGTGTCGTACCGATGCTGCCGGAATCACTCTCTAACGGCCTGTGTTCACTTAACCCGGATGTCGACCGTCTGTGTACGGTTTGCGATATGCAGGTTTCGCAGGAAGGCAAGGTTAGTAAATCCAAATTTTATAAAGCGGTGATGCGGTCGCATGCGCGCCTAACTTATAATCAGGTTGATGCAGCTGTTACCCAGCAGGATGCAGCAACCCGCAAGCAGGTGGCCAATGTTCTTCCCCAGTTGGAAGCTCTTTATGATCTTTATGCGGCATTTGCAGCTGCTCGTAAAAAGCGTGGCTCGCTGGAGTTAGAGATTCCTGAGGTGCGAATTCAGATGGGCGAGGATGGCCACATTGATCGCATCGCTCAGGTGCATCGTAACGATGCGCATAAGCTGATTGAAGAATGCATGATTGCAGCCAATGTAGAGGCTGGTTCCTTCCTGCATAAAAATAAAACACCTACTTTGTATCGTGTTCATGAAGGCCCGGATCCTGATCGCTTTGAAGAGCTGCGGGTCATGTTGCAGCAGCTGGATATTAAGGTGGCCACTGAAGTGCAGACCAAACCTGCCGAGCTGAACCGTATCTTGCGTGAGCTATCTGAGCGACCAGACTTTGCCGTTATGGCCACGGCAGTTTTGCGAACCATGTCGCGTGCGGTGTATCAGCAGGAAAAGCTGGGTCATTTTGGCCTAGCGCTGAACACCTATGCTCATTTTACCTCTCCCATCCGGCGTTACCCCGATCTGCTTGTGCATCGTGGTATTCAGCATATTGTTGAAGGCGGTAAGCCGGGCAACTTTAAGTATTCGCCCGATCAAATGGCAGCCCTCGGGCGCAGTACTTCTATGTGCGAGAAACGTGCTGATGACGCGACCCGGCATGTTGAGGCTCGTTACAAGTGTCTGTACATAGAAGAGCATGTTGGCGATGTATTTTCCGGCGTAGTTACCGGAGTTACCCACTTTGGCATTTTTGTTACGCTGGCTGATTTGTTTGTCGAAGGGCTGGTGCACGTAACCGGCCTGAATAACGACTACTATCAACTCGAGCATGGTGGCTTGCAGTTGCGCGGCGAACGCACCGGAAAAACCTTTGGCCTGGGAGATGAGGTTCAGGTCAGGGTTACCAGAGTTGATGTTGATGATGCCAAAATTGATCTGGCGTTGGTGCAAGATGACGAACCGGTCGACTCAGGCGCTCAGCCAAAAGCAAAGCCTGCAGCGAACAAATCGGTGTGGGATGCGGCAAAAGAAAAGCGCCGTCAGCCGCGCAAACGCCGCTAGCGCAATGCGTCACGTTGAAGAGTGAAAGCTTATGAGTAAGCGAGGGCCGGGCAAGCGCCGGGGCAATGACGTACCGCAACGTAACCGACAGAAATCGCAATCCGGAGGGAATAGGGGGCGCGATTTTTCGCGCTCTGCCGTCCGCAGAGAAAAGTACTATGTGTGCGGTATTAATGTCATGAACCAGGTCATGACCATGCAGCCCGAGCGGCTTATCGAGTTATACCTGCTCGAAGATTTGGGCAAGCAGCGCCAGAATCGTTTAAGTATTGACCCATCAAGTCTGAGTGTTCCGGTGAATTACTGCGATGCAGAAACACTGCTGCATCTCACCGGCACTGAAAACCATCAGGGCGTGGCGGCAGAGCTGAGACCCTCAAAAATGCTCGATGACGACGAAGCGCTCGAGCTTTTGACCGAACTGAAAGCCCCCCTAATCCTTATTCTTGACAGCATTCAGGATCCACATAACTTTGGTGCTTGTCTGCGCACTGCCGAATCCGCAGGTGTTGATCTGGTGGTTGTGCCGCGAAGCCGGTCGGTAGATATAACCCCAGTGGTGAGTAAAGTCGCATCGGGGGCTGCCGAGACTCAGCGGGTTGCGAGAGTGGGCAATCTGGCGCGGTTTATGCGTTCCCTGCAGGATATGCATATTCGACTGATTGGCACCGATGATGAGGGTGTGGGTAGCGTCTATTCTCAGGATCTTACAGGTCCGCTGGCGCTGGTGATGGGTGCCGAAGGCTCAGGAATGCGGCGATTAACTCAGGAACACTGTGATTTTACAGTGAGTCTACCCATGCGTGGTACGGTTGAGAGCCTGAACCTGTCCGTGGCAACCGGCATTTGTCTGTATGAAATTCTCCGCCAGCGTGGCATCGGCTAATTCTGAGTTTCGCCCGGTTGAGTTTCTCTAAGTCCCTGTCTTGTATCGTCTCCCGTGCTGCTGTAGGATGCCCATCCCCGCAGAGATCAAGCATCTCAGGGGCACTCTCTGTCACACCAAATGGTTGGGTGACAAAACCGTAGGGAGCTACAATGAGGCATTACGAAGTAGTATTTCTGGTCCATCCTGATCAGAGCGAGCAGGTTCCTGCCATGCTCGAGCGTTATAAGGCTGTAATCACCGCAGATGGTGGTCAGATTCATCGCCTTGAAGATTGGGGTCGACGTCAGTTGGCTCACACCATCAACAAAGTTCATAAAGCACATTACGTCCTCATAAATATTGAGTGCGGCAAGCCTGCTTTAGAAGAGCTGTTGAGCTTATTTAAATTCAATGACGCGGTGTTGCGTAATCTTGTTTTGCAACGTGATGAGGCTGTTACTGAGCCTTCACCCCTGGCGAAGAGCGCAACTGAATCAGAAGAAAAATATTCGAAGCCTTCATCTGATGATGCGGCTGATACCAAGCCGTCAGATAAATCAGACGATTCAGATACGGCCGAAACAGCCGAAACAGCCGAAACAGCTGGAACAGCCGAAACAGCTGAAAAATCAGACGACTCAGCAGATGAAGATACCGCTGAAGAAAAGGTAGAAGGATAAAATCATGAGCAGATATTTCCGTCGTCGTAAGTATTGCCGTTTTACCGCAGAAGATGTTAAAGAGATCGATTACAAAGATCTTGAGACTCTGCGTAACTACGTGACCGAAACCGGCAAGATTGTCCCTAGTCGGATTACCGGTACTAAAGCGAACTATCAGCGTCAGTTGTCTACAGCAGTTAAGCGTGCTCGTTTTCTGGCGCTGCTGCCGTACACCGACAGGCATTAATAGAGTAGATTTGTTTTGGCAGGATTTGTTGCATGGCTCGTACGCTATAGGCTGCGCCGGGTGGCATTCGTAGCAGGGTTGTTCCTGCTGCCAATTACAAGTGTCATCAGCGCGGCGATTATCGTGCTGACCGCAGATCTGAAAGGGCCTGCGGAAGCCGCTAAAGATATGGTTTTGGCCTTTGTGGTGTTGGCTGTTGTCATGTTGCTGCCCGCAGGCGATGCCTCACCCGTTCCATTTTTGGTGAGTGTCTCCCTGAGTTGGTCGATTGCACTGTTGATGGGTGCTGTCAGCTATCGCTATCGGTCACTGACACTGGTGGTTCAGTTGGCCTTAGTGCTAGTGGTTGCAGCTATGTTGTTGTTTGTCGCGGTTGTCGGTGACGTCGCGGCATTCTGGCAGCAGTTGTTGACCAGCACGCTGGCCGAACTGCCGCCCGACCTAGTGACTGAGCTCACTGCTGAGTTCACTGCTCAGGGCATTACGACAGAGCAGATGGTGGCTTTGGTATCACAGATACTTACGCCAGCATTTGCGGTAGGCCTTCTGGTCAGTAGTTTAATGGCAGTGCTGCTGGGTTGCTCTTGGGCGTCGGCAGCACGCAACGAAAGTTTTGGCCAGCGATTTCGCGGTTTGAAGCTGGGTTACGTGATTGGCGGTTTTGCCGCAGTTATGGGTATTTTGTCATTGTTTGGCTTTGCTCTCGCCAGTGGCTTGCTGCTGATAGTTAGCATCGGTTTTATGCTTCAGGGTATAGCGGTGCTGTATTGTTGGGCTGAACATAAGCAATGGCCTGGTGCTTGGTGGGCCGCAGTAGTTCTGCCGCTGGTATTTATGCCGGTAATGCCGGTGCCCTCATTATTTATGGGCTTTGGTTTAGCGGCAACTGGATTTATAGATAATTGGTACACACTTCGTCCGAAGACAGCATAAACAGCCTTCGTCGGGTATGGTTAAATAAGAAATAACAGCCGGATGGGCTGCAGGAGATAAGAAAGATGGAACTCATACTGCTAGAAAAGGTTGAGAACCTCGGAAAGATTGGTGATGTGGTTGAGGTTAAGTCCGGTTTCGGGCGTAACTACCTCGTACCTAAAGGTAAGGCTCAGCCAGCAACTCCAGAAAACATGAAATTATTGGAAGGCCGCCGCGCCGAACTCGAAGCTGCTGAAGCAGGCGAGTTGAAAGTTGCGCAGGCCCGCGCTGAAAAAATCTCTGCTCTGGGTATTATTACCATCCAGACTAAGGTTGGCGAAGAAGGCAAGCTCTTCGGTTCATTGGGCAATATAGATATTGCCGATGCTGTTGTCGCTGCTGGTGGCGAACTGGAGCGTAGCGAAGTTCGGCTGCCCGAAGGGCCTCTGCGCATTGCTGGCGAGCATGACGTCGACCTGCATCTGCATACCGATGTAAATGTTGTACTGAAACTCAGTGTCGTTGACGAGGGTGGCAACGACTAAATAGCTGGTGGAGCCATAGTTTAATGGTTGAGGTGGTCAGATGTATTCTGAAGGTCCGGGTCCAATGACCGATGAGCTTAACCGGCCACCGAGTTCCATTGAAGCAGAGCAGTGGCTACTCGGCGGCATCATGCTCGATAATCTGATGTGGGAAAGTATTGATGGACGCGTAGGTCCGGATGATTTTTTCCGCACTGACCATCAGATTATTTTCAAAGCGATCAAGGCACAGGCTGACCTTAGTCAGCCTGTTGATCCGCTCACTCTTTCTGAACATTTGAAAAACCGCAATCAGCTGGAAGACGTTGGTGGATTTGCCTACTTAAGCCGGCTCGTCGCCGAAACCGCAAGCGCAGCCAATGTGTTGGCTTATGCCGACATCATTCGTGATCGTGGCTTGCTGCGGCAGCTTATTCATGTGGGTAATGAGATTGCGCAGTCGGCGTATAACCCCGACGGACAAAGCCCTAAAGATCTTGTCGATTTTGCAGAGCGTAAAGTATTCGAGATTGCGGAGAGTGGCAGCCGAGGTAAAGCGGGTTTTGTGTCATTGGCCGATCGTTGCTCCGATCTTACCGACATGCTTGATGAGCGTCATCGCAAAGGCGATGAGGTTACTGGCCTGTCTTCTGGCTACGATCGATTCGATGCGATAACCCAGGGTCTTCAGCCCGGCGATCTGCTTATATTGGCCGCCCGTCCTTCTATGGGTAAAACTACACTGGCACTGAACATTGCTGAATATGCGGCGCTTAAGCCCGAGAAGCCGGTGCCAGTGGCGATTTTCAGTATGGAAATGTCCACTGATCAGCTGGCATTGCGCTTTATTTCGTCTTTGGGCCGTGTGCCCCAGGGCAGCTTGCGTAACGGCAAGTTCGGCGAACAGGATTGGTCACGCATCGGCACTGCGATTCGGCAGATGAGCAGTGCGCCAATTCATATCGATGATACGCCCGCGCTTAGCCCCAGTGAAGTTCGTGCGCGTGCCCGTCGCTTAAAGCGGCAGTACCCTGATTTAGGTTTAATTGTCGTCGATTACCTGCAGTTGATGCAGGTGCCAGGGTCTAACGAGAACCGTACCACTGAGATTTCTAATATCTCCCGTTCACTTAAATCCCTGGCTCGTGAATTGAATGTGCCTGTGATAGCACTCTCGCAGTTGAATCGCAGCGTTGAACAGCGACCCGACAAAGTGCCTATGATGTCCGACCTTCGTGAGTCGGGCGCTATCGAGCAGGATGCCGATCTTATTCTGTTTATCTATCGTGACGAGGTCTACAACAGCGAGACTGAGCGTAAGAATGAAGCGGATATCATTATAGCCAAGCATCGTAATGGTGAGCTCGGCAAATTCACTCTCACTTTCCTCGGACAGTTCTCTCGTTTTGAGAATTACATTCCCGAGCAGGACGTTGGTGGATTCAGGGTATGAGCCAAACGGCTGTTGCCTTAATCAATTCATCTGCCATTCGGCATAACTTTCAGCTTCTAAAACAACGTGCGAAGGGTTGCCGGGTTATGCCGGTACTCAAGGCTAATGCCTATGGTCATGGCATGGTGCAGGTCGCCCAGTTACTTCCCGAGGCGGATGCCTTTGCTGTGGCCCGCGTGGGCGAGGGCGTTAAACTTCGTTCTGCGGGTATTAGTCAGCGGGTGGTGGTGCTGGGTGGTTGCATCGATCAGGTAGAGCTCGTCCAGGCATTGGAACATAAGCTGGATTTGGTTATTCATCATGAGAGCCAGTTGGTGTTGCTGGCAGAGTACGATGGCGGGCGTAAGGTATCTGTCTGGGTGAAAGTTGACAGCGGTATGGGCCGTCTTGGGTTTTCACCATCTGCTTTACCCGGTGTGCTAAGTGCGCTTGATAAGTCGCCTGTGGTAGCCGCTATAGAATGCGTAATGACCCACCTTGCTTGTGCTGATCAAGTGACCAATGAGATGACTCTGCGCCAGCTCGATTGCTTCAATAAAGCGTTGGTAGCAGCTACCTCGGCAGGGCCAGCGAATTATAAGGGCGGCGTTAGTGTTGCTAACTCGGCAGGTATTCTGCAGTGGCCACAAACCTTGCAGTCATCAGAAAATGTGAAATACACCGGCAGCAACTGGGTTCGCCCGGGGATCTCGTTGTACGGCGTATCGCCTGTGGAAGGCATGTCGCCTGCTGAGTTTGGTTTAATTCCGGCTATGACATTTCGTACCCGCTTGATTGCAGTAAAGACCTTAAAGGCTGGTGAGAGTGTGGGCTATGGTGCCGGTTGGTTCGCCGATAAGGATTCGGTAATTGGCATTGCTGCAGTCGGTTACGGTGATGGTTACCCACGTGGTGTTGCAGCGTCTACTCCGGTATTTGTGCATGGTCAGCGCGCACCCCTGGTGGGGGCAGTGTCAATGGATATGGTAGCTATTGATTTAAGTGATGTTCCCGATGCCAGAACCGGTGATGTGGTCGAATTATGGGGTGAGAATTTACCTGTCCATGAAATTGCTATCGCTGCAGATACTATCGCTTACGAACTGCTCACTCAGTTGAGTCGGCGGCCATTACGTGAGTTGTTCTGACAATAAGCCTTTTTATTTTTTTTAAGCAGGGGTTTAGCTGGAAAAGAAGCCGATCTTCACATCCATCAATTCAATAATATCATTGTCAGTAAGTTGTCGTGCGGGACCGGTGAGTTGCTCACCGTTAATTTTGGCTGATGGACCGCCAGGTTTACAGTCGACCTGAACAATATAATGGGCTCCGCCACGTTTGGTAATGGCAATAACCTGCTCGCCGGGACGGCCGAGGGTGGTCAGAGTTTTATTGATAGCAAGATCACGACCTGCCATTGAGCCGCTTAATACCTGGATTTTTGCGTTGGTAAATACTGTGCCGCTTGCTGCAGTCGGGCGACGGGCATCGTTTGCCTGATGCGCTGCACGGTTTGGCTGGCTAGTTTTGGCTGGCGCCTCTGGCAAGACTTCCGGTGGATTTTCGATAACAATGGTGCGGGCAAATTCATCGTAGTCCTCTTCTGCAGAAGAGGCGATAAACTTCAGTTGATGATGACCCATGGTAATAACGTCATCATTTTGCAGTGCGTGTTTCTTGACCAGCTTGCCATTGACGTAAGTGCCATTGGTGCTGTCTAAATCCTCAAGGAATGAGTCGTTAAGGATATTAATGATCAGTGAATGATGACCACTGAGTGCCGGATTGTCGATTCTGACATCGTT
>JABIQA010000026.1 GCA_018699155.1 Chromatiales bacterium | reverse complement strand
GGTAATGGCGCTTGCTATTGCTGGTTTAACAGATTTAGGCGACGGCTTTAATTTCAATGCGATCGTTATCTGGGCGCATGTTGCGGCCGGTGTTACCTGGGTTGGCTTGCTGTATTATTTCAACTTTATTCAGGTCCCAGGCCTAGCTGCAGCAGCCGCTGACGAAGGTGGCCCGGGTGGCGCAGGCATATCCAAGTACATTGCGCCAAATGCCCTACTTTGGTTTCGTTGGGCCGCATTGGCAACATGGCTCACTGGGGCCACATTTCTAATGGTAAATGGCGAGTTGATCAATGCATTTACCCTAAGCGGCACATACGGGATGATGATTGGTATCGGTGCATGGTGCGGAACAATCATGTTATTCAACGTATGGATTTTAATCTGGCCAAACCAGAAAAAAGTACTCGGCATGGTTGAAGCAACACCTGAAGCCATTGCCAAAGGCAAACGCACAGCATTCCTAGCGTCACGCACAAACACTCTGCTTTCGATACCTATGTTGATGAGCATGGTCGGTTCAGGCAACCACAGCTTCATTTTTTAGCCTAAGCTAATGCGGTATAAAAAACCCGGCCATTGGCCGGGTTTTTTATTGCTGCGTATTTTTCATAGGCATATATAATAAGAAGCTATGAATACTGCAAACCATCAATTCCACGATAGCTTAGGCTACACACCAACCGTTGAAGCCGACGTGCGCTCAGCTCTTACAGAAGACATCGGATCAGGTGATCTGACGGCTGCTTTAGTCGCTGAGAGCCAGCAAGCTAAAGCGATGGTGATCACACGTGAAGGTACTGTCCTCTGCGGACGCGCCTGGTTTGATGAGGTATTTCGCCAGCTTGACTCATCCGTCAAGGTGGAATGGTTTGCCGCCGAGGGCGAACGAGTTTCAGCCGATACTAAGCTATGCGTTATTACCGGACCCGCCCGCCCGATACTCAGCGGGGAACGCAGCGCGCTCAACTTTCTGCAATTCCTTTCTGCCGTTGCTAGCTGCGCGGCGGAATACTCAGAAGCGATAGCGCACACTAATGCTAAAATTTTGGATACGCGAAAAACAATCCCCGGGCTTCGACTCGCTCAAAAATACGCTGTCACTGTCGGTGGCGCGTCAAACCATCGGGTCGGTTTGTACGATGCTATTCTGATTAAAGAAAATCACATCGTTGCTGCTGGGACTATTGCTAAAGCCGTTGCCGCTGCGCGTGCGCAAAACCAAGGTGTAATATGCGAAGTAGAAGTTGAAAACCTTGCCGAGGCTGAAGCGGGTATGCGGGCTGAGGCCGACAGACTGCTGCTGGATAACTTCACTCATGAGCAACTGAAAGAAGCCGTAAAAATGCGCAATGAGATTGCACCTATGATTTCACTGGAAGCATCCGGTGGAGTCGATCTGACAACTGCAAAAGAGATTGCCGAGTGCCTAGTGGACTTTATCTCGGTGGGGAAACTCACCAAAGACATCAGTGCAGTCGACCTCTCGATGCGCTTTAAACTGCTCGAAGAATAATAAGGTATTTAGCCCAGATCGGGCTTACCCGCCGCAGATACCAACCCTAATCAGCGTACTCAACGCTCTGGGCACGAAGAATGCGTTTCGGCTCTGAAACGCCATAGCCCTGAGCATAATCAACCCCCATGCCCTTCAGCATGGTAATTATGTCTTTATTTTCCGCGAATTCAGCGATGGTCTGCTTACCAGTGAGATGGCCTATTTCATTAATCGAACGCACCATTTCACGATCGATCGGATCATGCAGCATTTCCTTTACGAAGCTGCCATCTATTTTCAGGAAATCCACCGGAAAGTGTTTGAGGTAACCAAATGAGGACAAGCCCGTACCAAAATCATCGAGAGCAAACATACAGCCTAGTTCTTTCAGAGCATTAATAAAGCGGCTGGCCTGTGCGTAGCTGGCAATCGCTGCTGTCTCAGTAATTTCAAAACAAATTTTTGATGCATCAATACCACTATGTCGCAATTGATCGATCACAAATGGCAGAAACTTATCATCGGTAAAACTTTGCCCGGATAGGTTGATTGAACACATCGCCAAACGCTCACGCTCATCGGCTTCAGAAACCAACCAGGCAAGTGCGTTTTCAAAAACCCAACGATCGATGCTGGGCATAATGCCATAACGCTCTGCCGCGGTGATAAACAACTCGGGCGATACCAATAAGCCCTGCTCATCACGCATACGCAATAACAACTCGTAATGTTCGCCATGCTCATGTTCATCATTGCCACTCAATGGCAGGATGGTTTGGCGAAACAGTTCAAAACGGCCCTCTTCCAGAGCATTATTAATGCGTGCGGCCCACTGGATTTCCCGGCGACGGCGCATCATATCGATGTCGTTTTCCTGATACGTGTAGATGCGGTTACGACCTGCCTCCTTAGCTGCAGCACACGCACTATCCGCAATCGTGAGCAACGCAGTGGCATCCTCATTTTCACCATTAATTGGAACCACGCCTACACTGGCCGTTAAATTGAAGTTACGGTCTTCCCAGGTGAACTTAAACTCCTGAATAGCCTGCACTAAATCTTCAGCGGCTTGCACAGCCTCATCTATAGTGCAGCTCTCCAGCAGAACACCGAACTCGTCGCCACCCAAACGAGCAAGACTATCGCGCCAGCGGATCTTCGACTTGAGTAGTGCGCCAATCTGGCCCAACAGCGAATCTCCGGCACCGTGACCGCAAGTGTCATTAACGATTTTGAAACGATCCAGATCGATATAACACAGCGCGTAAGAGGTTTCGCCGGCCCCCGCACTCTTTAGCGCCCTCTCCATACGCAATTCAAATTCACGCCGATTTATGAGGCCGGTAAGCAGATCATGGCTTGCATGATAGCTAAGGCGACGATTCAGTTCACGCGCCTCACTCACATCGTGGAATACCAGCACGCCACCGGTTACATTGGAACGGTCATCACGGATTGGCGATGCAGTATTCTCGATGTAAATTTCATTACCATCGCGCCGGATAAGCAAGCTCGGCCGAACAGACTTAATCGAACGATTAAGATACATCGCCTGTGCCAATGGATTTTCAAGCGGCTCACAGGTTTCCTCATGGAAACCACGAAAAATATCATCCAGCGAACGACCAATGGCATCATCAACCCCCCAACCAGTGAGCTCTTGGGCCACAGGATTTAGGTATTCCACCCGGCCCTTTTCATCGGTGGTGATCACACCATCGCCGATAGACTGGAGTGTAATCTGTGCGCTTTCTTTCTCGCGGAACAGTGCTTCTTCATAGACTTTCTGTTCGGTAATGTCGGTTTCAACTCCAACTATTCGCCGGAGTTGTCCATGCTCATCGAGCAAGGCTTTGGCACGACATTTCATCCAGCGCCAATCGCCGTCATAGCGCCGCATACGATGAGTGCTTTCAAACAATGGCGACTCGCCTGCCAAATGCGAATGCAAAACCGCCTCTACGCGAGCAAGGTCATCTTCATGGATTAAAAGACGCCAGTCCGGTGGCGTTTCGGCAAGCGCCTCATCGGTATAACCCATGGTTTGCTTCCAATGCGCCGAGAACTCAACGCTATCGGCGCGGGCATCATAATCCCATAATCCGTCATGGGCTGTTAGCATCACCAGTTCACGGCGTTCGGCAGCGTCTTCGATTTCTCTACTGTTCCAAATGCGCTCAAGGCCGGATGAAAAACTGGAGCCGATGAGTTTTAACAACAACTGATGGTCAACATCCATGCTGTCAACGGTCTGACCAAAACACAGCGCAAGAAACCCGGCTGGCCTGCCACGCACATGAAAGCCGATCATTAGCATCGACCCGATCTTGAGTTCGGCCAGACGGCGACAATCCACCTCAGCACCTGGCGATGGATTCCCGGTATCGCAGATTTTTAGTAGCGATAGGTGCTTAAGGTTGGCTTTGATCCAGGGCCACTGAGCTAAGTTCTCGCCTTCAAACTGAGATGGGTTGGCTTTGCTGAATTCAGCACGGGCGACATGGGCCCTTTCGAAAACATCGCTATCGGACCCTAACAAGGTGAGCACTACAGCACCAGCATCGGTCCCCTCGAGCAGCCCCTGAATACCTTGAGCTATGGTTTCTTCAGTTTTATCAAAACGAAGGTTCTGAAAGTCGACAGCAATTTTGGTGTAAACGACATCCAGACCGCCACCGGCACGCGCAGCGTTCAGTGCGCGATCCAATCCGGTGAGCGTTGAGGGCCCATCAACCAAAAAATCTGCTCCGTGACGGGCCAGACACCCGTAATCAATACACAAACCAATGAGAATTCATTTTGACAAGCTCTGGCAGTATTACAAGCTAAATGCCTGTTGTTTCAGCCAGAAACCCACTGTCATTCACTAGCTGACCGACTGGCGCAACCGGGCAGGCAAAATTTTCAGCAAATGGAACAGATTGTTGGCTGTCCAGTACAACACCATCCCGGCCGGAAAGGTGTAAAACAACAGAAAGAATGCCGTCGCCATCAAAAACAATTTAATCCGCTGCAGGCGCTGTAAATCGGGGGTTAGGTCAGCATCTTCCTGGACGATCGCGGAAACAATAGTCAGCAGAGTCATGGCAAATGGCAGTAGATTAAACTGGCCTCCAAAAAATGGCAGTACCACCGGCAAGGCAAAAAGGCTATCGGGTTTGGCGAGGTCTACAATCCATAAAAAGCCAGCCTGCCCAAGTACAAAACTCTCTGCCAACATATCAAATGCGGCAATAAATATTGGAATCTGGATCAAAAACCCGAACAAACTCGGCAAGGTGTAAAACTGCGACACATCATGTTCTTTGTAAACGGCAAGGACTTTATGATGTGCCTCTTCACCTTTGAAATTCTGTTTTATTTCATCGAGCTTGGGCTTCAGCATACTGCTGGTTGCATTCACCTGTGCCTGCCATCTATCGGCAACATAGGTGAGCGGGAACATTAGAATCTTCACTACCAGTGACAGTAGAATAATTGCCAGACCGTAATTGCCCACCAAACCATGCAACCACTCGAGCAAGTACAGCAAACCGAAGCTCAATTCACGCAGCCAATCCCA
The DNA here is from genome assembly GCA_018699155.1 of Chromatiales bacterium. Classification (GTDB taxonomy): domain Bacteria; phylum Pseudomonadota; class Gammaproteobacteria; order Steroidobacterales; genus JABIQA01. Next base: position 3,097 of record JABIQA010000026.1, on the reverse strand, counting down.
GATAGCGGAAAATAATACGCCACGTAACACGGGGCTAGCCTCAACCAGAGAGTTCAGCTCGGTCGGCCCTGAATAGGTCACCAACGACATCTCGCTGGCTCCGCTGGCCGCGCGAACCACAATAATCGGCCGGTTCTTTCCAGCCAGCGAGTATTCGGCAAGCGATTGAGCTATCGGTGCGCCAACCCATAGCCAATAACGGTTCCGAATACCTATTGAAGATGCAACGTTAATATCTATTGACGAATACCCCGCCTCCGTTGGCTCCAGGTAAACCTGACCATTCTGGTCGAGCAGGAAGGGGCGGACTTTGCTGTAAATACTGCCAAAGCCGGGAAGCTGCTCCGGCACAAATGACTCGCCGGAAGCGACGGTCAACGCGAGGCCGCCCATACCGCTGGCCGATATCTCACCGCGATAGCCCTGTTTGGGTAGCTTATAAACAAACACCAACGGCCGATTATTAAAGAGCTGCTGCGAGCTTAAGATGACCTCCACGATGGTGTCGGTTTCCACGACGGTGATATCAAATTCACTGGCAATAATACGGGCGGACTGCTGCGGTTCGGCAGGTACAGTCCAAGCCATAAAACCATCCAGTTCGTTAAACCATTCGGCCTTTACCGCAGATTCAGATTCGCAATCGGGGTAACAACTCACCCATTTAACAGGGGCACCACCCTGGGTCGAAAAGGTAACCTGCTGCGAACCCACCTGCAGCTCATGCACAGCAGCATGAGCCGTACTCAGACACAGCAAGAAAAGCCCTGCTACTGCAGACCTCCAAAGTCTCACCCGACAATTCTCACTGGTAGAAACGTCTCATCTCCAACATCACATCCTGAGTGATATCGCCATCAATACTAAGGCCAGTCGAAGGCAGATAATCCTCGCCCAACACCTCGATAAAACCGCCGGGATAGGTCACAACCACCTTGTCCGGCTGCACAATCGCATGGGAATTATAACTGCCGGCAATCAGCCACTCCCAATCAGTGGTATCGAACAGGCTTTTGCCACTGGCGTAATCGCCGGGAGGGTTGCTGCACGCAAACACCTCCTGCAGCAATGTGACCGGCAAATCCTGATGCGCGCTGCGATGCGAGAACACCGTAGCAGGCTTACCCGGCCAGCGCATCATTAGGGTAGAAACCAATTGCCACCGCCCAAAATTACTCGCATGACCAATATAACCAAGACCCAGCTCATCAAATTCGTAGCCATGGTCACTGGCAATAATCACCAAAGTGTTGTCGGCCTTTCCCGATGCTTCCAGCGCGCTTAGCACCTGTTTAATTTCGCCGTCAACATGCTGTAAGCCGCGGCGGTAGCCCGCCCTTTTTGCGGCCCCCGGGGTCAGATCAGATTCATCCAAACCCAACGATGCAGGCCAATCGGAACCCGGATCATAATAAAGAAACCCAAAGAACGGCGATTCGCTTGCATAGCTAGCCAACCAACCATTAAAGCCCGCCGTAACGGCACCACTGAGTGCTGCATCATCTGCGCCCTGAACGCCTTTCAGCTGTTCCTGAGTTGCGGCAAATACGGTGCGATCAATCTGTGCAGGGCTGCCAAAACCAACCGCGCTGAACAGCCCCATTGAGTAGCCCTGCTCCTGCAGTTGCCCCATCAATACCGGCGGCAGTTGGGCATTATAAAAAGTCTGCCAGTAAGTACTGGGCAACCCATAAAACATGGAGAAGAACCCCATACGCGACGAGTTTCCACCACTGTAATGATTCTGAAAGTCTAGACTTTCTGTAGCGAAGCCTGCAAGCGCCGGGGTTAGCTCCGGATCAAGCTGATCGCGGCGCATTGCATCAACAACGATGTACAAAATATTCGGTAGCGAACCCTGTTGGGGCAAGCATTGCATTGGCGCCAATGGATAATTGATTTGCCCAGAATCAGGCATACGCGCCTGATTGACGACTCGCAGACGCTCCATTTCAGCCTCGTCCATAAGACCAAAATTAGCCAGCGAACGCTTTGCTTTCAGCGGGTAGTACAGTGGCAATACACGGGTGAACTGGGTGACCGGCCCGAATGAGGTTGCATCTGCCCACACATGAATACCCTGCCCGGTAATCGCAACAAGCACCAGCAGCAACCCAAGCCATACGCCGGGCTTTCCTGAATGCTGCTTGAGGCAAGCGCGCCAGATAATACCGGCCAACATAGTCTGAAATGCCAACATAGACACCAACACTATTCCTGCAAAAACCCAGGTGCTGGTTTCAAAAATAACGACTGTCAGCGCACTCATATGGTAGCGATACTGCTCAAAAATATTAGTATCGAGAATCAGTAGGGTGAGTAAGGTGGCTGCGATAAGAATGCCCAGCGCAGAAACCCAACGGCGCCGTGGCAGCAGCAACACCAGCGGCAGTGTCACCAAAAAAATCGGCAAGGTACTTAACAGCGCAAACTGACTGACAAATGCCAGACCCATATAGACCCAAGCTAAACCGTTGTCGGGCAATACAGCAGCCATCAGGTAACGCAAACCAACCAGGGTCAGAATGGCACCGTTGACAACACCGAACCACCCCACCCAACGCAATAAAGTACGACGCGGGACGTTCTCAGGCAATGGCGCAGGCTGGTCTGTCATAGTTGGTCTACCATTGTTTCGAGCCACCCAGAGTAATGGAAGGCGTTTAAATTAAACCGGCTTATTCGCTAATGCGCGCTTTTCTGCCGCATGAACCAGCATTTGTTGTATTGCGATGGCAGCAGCCTCGGAACTGTGCCCCACATTAAACACCCAATCTTGACGGATCTGCCGGATGTTATCGCGAAATGTGGCCGGCTGTGCCACCAGGTCACGAATCACAGTATCAATACGATCCAATTCCACAGTCGGCAAAATTGCGCCTATCTTGTCGCGGATATATGACTCAAATGGCTCAAGTTCCAGTTCAGGCCAGATGTCATTGCGCGCTTTTACGGGCACATCGATATACAACACAGGCTTCTCCAGCCCCAATGCGTAGTCCATGCCTGCGCCAGACCAGTCGGTAATCATAATGTGCGAATCGAACAATGTGTCGTTTTCACCCAGTTGTTCCTGCAACGAAAACTGCGGATGCTC
>JABIQA010000055.1 GCA_018699155.1 Chromatiales bacterium | reverse complement strand
GCAGTGATTGAAAGATATTGTTGAATTGCGTCACCAGAATAATGGCCATCAAGGTTAATGCCATGATGAAGGCCTTGCTTAGGAATGCGATGGTTTCCGCTTCGTCGCGAGCGCCACCTTTGAAGCGTAATTGAACTTGGTCCGGGTTCAGATCGAGTTTCTCAATACGTTGCTTTAACTCATCCAGTACGGGCGCCAGTAAGACGCCATCATCCAGGTCAGATTGCACCAGCAGTGTTCGATTCCGATCGGTACGCATGATGGTGCGGGTCGCATCCTGAGGTTCATAGGTGACAAAGGTGCTGATAGGTACGTTTCCGTTGCCGGTTGGGATGCGGAGTTCGCCGAGGCGTTGGAGGCTGCGCTCATTTGCCGGGAAGCGAACCCTGATATCCATCTCTTCATCAGCATCATCAGGGCGATACTCAGCTACTTTAATGCCGTTGGTAACCAACTGGATGATGCTACCGACCAGAGTGACATCGGCGTTAAACTTTGCCGCTTCCGCACGATTTACTTTGAGCTGCCATTCGATGCCGGGTAACGGGCGGGTATCTTCGGCATTAATGACCCCAGGAATCGTTTCAAGCTCCTTACGGAGTCGGGCGGCGGTGTCACGCAGTATGCCCATGTCTTCGGCAGCAACTTCTATATCGATGGGCTTGCCCGTATTGGGTGTGGGGCCTTGCAGTCGGACTTCCACCACTATGCCGGCCAAGTCCTTGGTTCGATTCTGGATCTCTTCCGCAATTTCTTTAGCCGGACGGCGGGTGCGCCAGTTGGCAAAGTTAAGCCGGATTGCGCCAATCATGTCAGGCGAAGACCCGCGAGCCATCTTTCCGCTTTTTACATAGAGATGCTCTATGCCATCGACGTCGAGCACGCGTTCTTCGACCAGACGGACTAGGTCGTCCTTTTCTTTTGGTGAAAGATCACCGCGAGCACGAATGTCGATACTGCCATTAGTAGGATCAATGTAAGGGAACATGTTAATGCCGTTACCGAATGAACCGTATGCCCAATAGATTGTGATTAACAGCAGTGTGATGATCCCAAGCGTCTTGGTAGGGTGATTAAGGCTCGATTTTAGTAGCTTGAGGTACTTGCCTGTGTATCCTGAAATCTGATTCAGGTCACCCGATTCCGCGGCAATCAGATCTCCACGAATTTTGTCATTAAAGAGACCGGGCCTACCGAAGATAGTCCCCAGAGTTGGCACAAATAATAGCGCCATCGCGAGGGATGAGGTGAGCACAAAAATAAGCGTAATTGGCATGAACTTGAGGAAGCTGCCGGTAAGTCCTGGCCAAAATACCAAGGGAATGAACGCTGCCAGGGTTGTAGCTGTAGAGGCAATAATCGGCCACGCCATGCGCTTTGCGGCCTCTGCATATGCACGGTTTCGATGGACGCCTTCGGCCATTTTTCGGTCGGCAAGCTCAGTAACTACAATGGCACCGTCAACCAGCATGCCCACAGCGATGATCATTGCGAACAACACCACCATATTGATGGTTTGGCCTGTGGCATTCAGCAGAATAAACGCTGCACAAAATGAACCGGGAATCGATAAGCCCACCAGCAGAGCATTTTGCAGTCCGAGAATACCGATAAGTACAATGAATACCAGCACCACGGCAGTCGCTACGTTATTCATTAGCGTCGAGATATTGCGCTCGATATAGTACGACTTATCGCGCGTAAAGGTTGCTTCAACACCGGGTGGCCAGGAGGGCGATGACGCAGTAACAATATCCCTCACAACACTGGCAGTGTTTAGCATGTTGTTGCCGTTGCGAGCAACAATCTCAAGTGCTACCGCAGTTTGTCCGTTCAGGCGGGCCTGACTTTCGCGATCTTTGAATGTGCGTTTGACGACCGCAATATCACGAAAATGTACGACGTTACCGCGGTCCACTTTAATGGGCAGATTAAGTACATCTTCTGGGCTCTCAATAATGCCCGGAACCTTCACTGCAAAGCGGCCCTGATCGCTTTGTAGTGCACCTGCTGCGATCAATCGATTGTTGCTCTCAACGAAATTCAATATGTCGGCAGGAGAGAGGTCATAGCTCTCCATGGTTAATGGGTCAATCGTGATTTCGAGCAGCTCTTCACGGGAGCCCACAATATTGACTTCCATAACACCGGTAAGGCCTTCGATTTGCTCCTTTAGCTTTCCGGCAACTGTTTGCAGGGTGCGTTCTGGTGCATCACCATTGAGCAATAGCACCATCATCGGATCAAATTTCGAAAACTTAACTTCGAAAACACGAGGCTCATCTGCATCGGCAGGCAGTTTTGATTTAGCAAGATCAACACGTTCTCGAACGTCAATTAGCGCCTTTGCAACATCAACGGTGGGTTCAAATTCTAGTGTCACACTGGCGCTGTTTTCGCCTGCAGATGAAATCATTTCTTTCATGCCGTCGACGTCGCGCAGTTCCTGCTCCATTGGTCGTGCGAGCAATCGTTCGGCATCCTCCGGGGAAACACCTTCGAGAAATATCTGTACGTAGATATAAGGGAAGGATACATCCGGTTCAGCTTCTTTGGGGATGGCGTAATAGGAGCTAATGCCAGCAATGATTATTGCTATGAACGCAATCATCATTGTACGGCTGCGACCTATCACAGCATCAATGATGGCATTCATTTGAGCGGCTCCAGCTCACTGCGAATCCCTAAAGCCATTGCGGTATCCAGGGGCATCGGAACTGCATCAACTTGTTGCCCTTGAGACACATAGCCCTGACCAACAACAATCAACTGTACTGTTTTCGGTAGGCCGGATACCCAGGTGCCGTCATTACCGGATTGAACGATCTCTATAGGATAAAACTGCACACGGCCAAATTCATCCACGGTGTTAACGCCTAATGAACCGTCACTGCTAAGCGAGAGTAGGGCAGGCGACATTTGATGAGCCAAGACTTCGCCTGTTGAAATACGCATTTCGGCCGTTACCCCAGCCGGGAGTGAACCATCGGGATTCGGTATTTCCAATTCAACCACGAACGTCCGTGTTTCGCGTTCCGCTACCTGTGATACGTAACGGATATTACCGCTGACGTTCCGTCCGGTTACCAGCATAGCATTGGCCATGTCGCCAACTTTTACATTGCCGGCATCGCGCTCGGCAACGCTGCCAGTGATGATTATATTGGTGTTATCAACAAAGGTACCCACCGTGTCTCCAGCGCGCACGAAGTCGCCAATTTCAACGGTTCTATCCTGCAAGGTGCCGCTGAATGGAGCGCGGATGGTCATGTTCGCCAAATCAAGTTTTGCGCGGGTATATTCCGCCCGTGCAGCTTCTAGTTTCGCTAGTGTTTCGGCCATTTGGGAGTCGGAAGCGTAGCCGTCTTTTTTTAAGCTTTGCTGGGCATCGTAGCGTGTTTGATGTTCATACACGCTGGCTTTTGCCTGGTCGACCCGCGCTTGCCGATCACGCATATCGAGTTTTAGTATTGGGTCACCAGCATTAAGGCGGTCGCCGCGGCGAGCAAAAATTGTTTCTATTCTGCCCTCTGCTTCAGTACTCATTTCGACGGTTCTGGCCGGGTTTGAGTTGCCATAGACCGTAATATACCTCTGAATGTTTTGCGCCTCACGCGCATCTACCTGAACTCGCACATCACCCTCAGAAACCCCAAGTGTCTCGCCTGATTCGGTAGACTGATCCGCTTCGCGATCAAGGAAGCCTGAACCCATCCAGATACCGACAATCAGTAAAGTTAAGGCTGCCAGCAACCATGGTTGCTTAGCAATAATTGATTTAATTTTACTTTTCATGAGGTTGTTCCTTGAACACTATGTGCCGGTTCATCTATTCGGCCGGAGTCAGTCTCTGTAAGCAGATGCCGGTTGGATTCAATATAGTCGGCGCCTGCCTTTGCAATTACTGAGCCAAAGCCAGCCACGAAACGGGCTCCTGCCGGAGCATTGAGACCCATCTCGCTTTCAATGTTGGTGATATGCTCGACAGCTTCTTCGAAAGCCTCGATACGATCGTTTAATAAGCGGTTGACGCGTCCTTCATCGAGCAGTTCTGAAAAATACATGACGGCAAGAAAGTCAGAGCGCAATTTATGTCGCGGCTCATTGGTTTGCAACGCTTTTTCGAACGCGACACGACCCTTGTCAGTTATGTTGTAGACTTTTCGGTCGGGTTTGCCGGTTTGCGGGATTTCCCGACATTCCACAAGTCCGCTGGTTGCGAGATCGGCGAGTGCGGGATAAATTGAGCCATAGCCGGCAGAAAAGAAATGTTTAAACAAAGACTCAAACGTTTTCTTTAGCTCGTAGCCGCACGCTTCTTTGTTGCTAAGCATGCCAAGACAGAGTGTTTTTACATCCATAGTCGTTGTCTCAATTTAGTGTGTCATTCAGGCGGTTGGGCTGACACAGGTCAGACTGGTTCGGAATGTGGGTTATTATCGTATTGAGTTTGCTATCGCCCTAATGAAACGAGATGCCAATGTTATTAACGGTTTTTGTATTGTTTTGTTGCCTAAGCCGGAAATATATTAGTTTGGACTATAAAATGGGGCTCTTGATGTTGCTGTTCGGCGGGGTAACACCTTGTAACATTTTGTAACACATCGGATTGATACATGCGCCATTTAAAAGTTGGCCGTTCGCACATTAATCTCAGCCGTTGTTGCGATGCACTATATGGGGTGCTAGCGCGACGGCGATTTGGTCTTGTTGTGCGGTTAAAAAAGCAATGACCGTTAATTGGGTAAATTCGTAGATTGAGATGACGGCACGATAGAAGGCAATTACTGTAGTGTTCTTAGCTGAATTGCGGCTTTCCGGACGTTTTTAGTCAGCGCTATTCGTGCGACCACTTTAAGCAACTTTATTTAAGGATGATTGATATGAGCGAAGGAAAGTATAGCCGCCGTGCATTTTTGCGGACAGCGACTGTGACATTGCCGGCAGGCGCGTTTTTAATGAGCAGCGTCGCCAGTGCTCAGGATCTGCCTAAGTTGGCAATCGATGATCCGACAGCTATGGCTTTGGGCTATGTTGAAGATGCCGCTTCAGTTGATGTCTCAAAATACCCGATGTTTAAAGCGGGCAGTGATTGTGCAAACTGTATGCAAATTCAGGGCGCTGATGGTGCGGCGTTCCGCCCCTGCGGTATCTTCCCGGGCAAGGATGTTGCTGCTGCCGGTTGGTGCACTGTTTGGGTCGCAAAGCCGACTTAATAGCCCGTTAATACTGAGGCACAAAAAAGCCGGAGCATGCACCGGCTTTTTTGTGCCTGTATTGTTCGCTCTAGCCCATACAGGCCAACGGGTTCCGGCAGACGGCAACGGCAAGAACGTAGCCGATGGCGACGAATGCCAGCACCAGGTAAACAATGCGTTGAGATTTGGTTTTGCCGTAACGAAATGCAAATGAACTGAGAACAATATACGCAACGAGTCCAATTAGTTTCGCGGTGAGCCACGAATCGACGAAGGGCAGTTGCCCGCTGACATAGCCTGCGCCCAGTGCTGAGCCAATCAGTAGCGTGTCGTTAACGTGCGGAAAGATCTTGACCGGTTTTGCGAACAGCAATTTTGAATCGGTTAACATCCACCATGCCCGAACTAAAAAGCCGACCAGTGTGGTCGCTACCGTAATCATGTGAATATTTTTCAGCAGGATGAAGAGGCTGGTGTTGTCCACAGCGTTTCCTTGGAGTAGTTGTACAATTAGGCTTGAGCAAGTGCTTATTTTAGCCCATGTCCACCAGCGGGTGCAGAGTTTCTTGGTTTTTAATGGATGCAGGGATGTAAGTTGCTATGGCAAAAGTATTTGGTATCGCCGGGTATAAAAATGCAGGAAAAACCACGCTGATCGTGGCGTTATTGCAGCACTTTACTGCGCAGGGGTTGCGGGTAGCTACGCTCAAGCACGCGCATCATGAATTCGACATTGATCATCCGGGCAAGGACAGTTTTCAGCACAGAGAAGCAGGTGCCGCCGAGGTTATGGTGGTTTCAACTAAGCGCTGGGCGCATATCACCGAACTGCAGGATGGGCCAGAGCCAACCCTGGATGAGTGTGTGGCACGCCTTGGCGATGTTGACCTGGTGTTGGTGGAAGGTTGGAAGCGTGGCGAGCACCCGCGACTTGAATTGCGGCGCAGCGGGAACGAAGCACCAGAGCTAGCAGGCCATGACAAGGGCATTGTGGCTATCGTCTCTGATGGTCCGGTGTTGGGTGCCGATGTGCCGGTGTTGCCACGAGACGACGTTTCAGCCATTGCCGGATTTATTTCGCATCATTTGCAGTTGACGACTTAGGTGGGTTTATTAACTGAGTGGCGTTATTAGTATCTGATCGCCGGCCATGCACTGCTCATCACTTTCAGTGAAGATTGCCCAGCAATTTGCCTGCATTAAAGGGCTGATCTTAAAAGATTCCTGCCCGCCAAGCACTTCCACTTCCAGTTCGCCTGACGCATTTACGGCCGATCTCGCTTTAGCGAAAAATCGCAATCCAGCGCGCGAACCCGCGCCATTGACCAGTCTGGCAGCGCTGCATGTTCCGGGCTGCTGCCCCAGCATCAAGCGGATGGCTTCAACAACAAAGAATCGCCAGCCTACGGCGACAGCCACAGGGTTGCCGGGCAGGCCAAATATTAATGTGCCGCTGGGCATACGTGCGAATAGCAGGGGTTTACCCGGGCGTATGGCAACCTTATGAAACAGGATTTCGGCACCGAGCCCGCGCAGAACTTCGGGTACAAAGTCCATGCGGCCCGCAGAAACGCCGCCAGTAGTAAGGATAATATCGGCATCTGCGGCAGCTTCCGCAATCGCTGTGGCGAGCGCGTCGGCTTCATCTGATACCGAACGGCTGTTGAGCAGCATGGCGCCAGATTGCTTTACAGCGGCTTCGAGATAGGGGCGATTGCTGTCGAGGATGATGCCCTCTGAATTATCCGCATTTTTCGACGAAATCTCGTTCCCAGTAGTAATTATTGAAACTTTCGGCTGCTTATAGGCGGAGATTTGGTCAAGTCCAAGTGCCGCCAACCCCATGATGATCTCCGGGGTAACCGCTGTGCCGGTGCTTAGAGCCTGCATCCCCGTGCTGAAGTCTTCCCCGGGGTTACGAACGTTGGCGCCGGCTATCGGTGATGCGTTAAGTTCAACAGTATCATCGCGCCTGGTGGTTTTCTCCACCGGAATGACAGCGTCATAACCATCAGGAACAGGGGCTCCCGTCATAATTTCCCATGCGGTACCCGGTTGTGCCGGGCCCGTGGGTGCGGCCATACCTGCGGTAATTGTGCCGAGGACATTAAGTCGGGTTGTTCCGGAGCCGCCGTTGGCAGCGATAACGGCAAAGCCATCCATTGCGGAGTTGGCAAAGCCGGGCAGATCGACCGGGCTGGTGATAGGAATCGCGCAGACTCTGCCGCAAGCGGGCATAATGCTTTCGGTTTCCATAGCCTGTGTGTTGGCCGCAATAATGCCGAGTGCTTCTTGGTAGTTAATCATGGTGTTTTGTTCTGCCCACAGTGTTTTGGTGATCTGAAGTCATAAAACTGGCCCATTTCGTTCACGGCCCCAATGTTCAGTTTAAATCAGCTTTCTTATTGCTGCTTGGCTTTGCCACAGCGCCCGCCGTGATTGATTATTGTTACCCTTCATATTGACCTTTATGCCTAATCTGTTGATGCTATGAGTCTAACCGCCATTCGACGACGTTTTATGCAGAGGCTCGCTGCCGGTTTGATTAAGGTGATCTCTGTATCCGGCGAATGGGTTCATCTGGCTTATTACGCATTCAAGCTGGCGCCAAACCCCACGTGTAAAGATTTCACCTGTAATTTTGAGAAAGCTGTAGAAACCATCAGCATGAGAAAAGCAATATGAGCAAGCAGACGCATCCCGTGAGTATTGATTCTGGTGACAGAGTCGTTAGTGGCCGAGAGCTGAGCGCCGCGGTTTCCCGTTGTATGGCTTATGCAGTCATGTCCGATCTGTTGGCCTCGCCCCACGATGTGGAATCGGTGGTCTATAACAACAGCGATACTATTGATTTATCGGATCTACCCTATGCGGTTAATGGGTTGCAGGAGTTGATCGCCGATTATCGTGCGTTGCCCTTGCTTGAATTGAAGCGGGCGTACAGTTCGATGTTTGAGGTGGGCAGTGATGGTCCTCCGGTGCCAATTCGTGAAGATTTGCAATTGGGCCAAAAGGCCGGCGTGCGTGAAGAGTTGGTGCGGTTTTATGATTTCTTCGGTTACACGCTGAGCGAGAAATTTGCCTGGGCGCCGGATCATTTATCGTTGGAGCTTGAGTTCATGCAGTTTCTTGCTATTAGTGAAGCCGAGGGGTTGGATCAATTGGCGAATGGCGAAACACCAGAAACCGACGTCGCTTCTTTTCAGTTCGGACAGTTTGATTTTCTTCAGCGCCACCTAATTAATTGGGTGCCTATCGTGCTGCATGCAGTCGAAGAACAAAATAGCGATTCTTTTTATTATCGTGTAGTAACTGTGCTGCGTGATTTTCTGGCTGCAGATTTTGAATGGCAGTCTGGAACTATTAAGACACCCTGAGTTAAGTAATTGCCGCAATGATAACTAGCGATGGTCACCGACCTGAGCAAATTTATTGACTGTCAGGCGTGTCTTTCTGCAATCATCAATGCATTAAAACTTTACGACAGGAGGCAGGAATGCGGAGCCCCAAACGTCATAGGGGACAGCGCCTCCTGACGAATAGGGATCTCCGAGAAATTGGTCTTCCGTCCAATTGAGTCGCATGGCTTCTTGCGCGGTGACATCTTCGTCTGTGTAGGGCGCGTCTTTTCGGCCTTCCAGCGTATCCATATAAGAGGAAATAAACGCTGCGTAGATTTCAGTCATGAAGAGATAGTTTTCTTCATTCACTTCTACTAATGGAAAGCCGAAGAAGCTTGCACCGACGCAGGCGATCTTGCGGTGAAATTTTGGCTGTAAGGCTTCTTTAGCCAGATTGCAGATGCGATCGCGGTAGGGAGCTGGATCGCGGCCGTATTTTTCGAATACGACGTCGATCGCATTTTTAACGTATTCAATATCTTCTTCTTGTGCGGCCCCCTGAAGTAGGTTCAATGTGCCGCCCATAATGCCAGTGCCGTTAGGGTAGTATTGCATCGCGATGGCCGTATGAATGTGGCCCATGAGCGGCGATTTTGCGTGCACGTCAAGACCGTAGTAGCGACTAAACGTCGTGGGGCGCTGAAAGTCGGCTACCGGTTCGTAGGCTCTGCCGATCATCCGGCCGATCTTTTCCACTGCATCGCCCCGCGCCACGCGCACGTAAAAGTCCGCGTATTTTTCTTCTATGGTTTCTGTGACGTCCGAGGAATTGCCGCCGTTGATCTCCCCAGCCCGGTAAAAAAACTTCTGGTCCATTTCATCCTGAAACTGAAGAAAACGCTCGGCGAATGCCTGCTGCTCTTCATTGAGACCCTCGATTCCGTCATTAGGCTCGGCAAAAGCGGACCCGAAAAAAACAAAGGCTGTGCATAGACCGAGAACCGATAGGCTATGTCGCAATTGATTGGTCATCATGTTTCTCCGTGGACGACCTTTACATCGCCTCGTCTAATTTCACTTTTTTGGTGTTTCTAAAAGTTACAGGTAAAGTATTTTCGCTCACAGAAGTCAGCTCGAAGCCAGTTTTATATCAGTCCGCCTGCGGCTAGTCAGCTTCTTGCACGAGCTCTTACCACCAGAGCCACAAGCATCAGCAGGGCATTCAAAATCGCCATCATCGTAAAGGGCGCTGTTCTACCAATCTGATCAAATGCAATGCCACCGGCTGCTGTGGCAGCAATGATACCG
>JABIQA010000050.1 GCA_018699155.1 Chromatiales bacterium | reverse complement strand
TTCCCGCGGGGCGTTTTCAAACGCTTGCCACAAAAAATGCCGGAGGCATAACCAAGGCATTGGAGTGGGTGCTTGATGTAGGCCATAACCCACAGGCGTTGCATGTGCTGGCAGAAAACCTCGATGCCTTGCCACCTCGTCGCATTACGGCTGTTCTGGGGATACTGGCAGATAAAGACGTTGGGGCAATCGTTGAAGCCTTTGCGGGGCGCGTAGAGCGATGGATTGTTACTGATATCAGCAGTGCCCGTGGGCAATCGGCCAGAGTACTATCGGAAAAGCTTAGTGCTTTGGGAGTGGAGGCTCATATTGAACCGATCCATGCCGCCGCATTTGCTCAGGCTGTTGAGACGACACCCGAAGGGGGGCGTATTTTGGTTTTTGGTTCATTTTTTGTTGTTGGTCCAGCCATGCTATGGCTCGGGATGTTGTAAAGTATTGGTCTGTTGTCTCACTGTCACTATTTCGGGTCGGTTTTGTACGGTAGAGACTACTGACGTGACACAGGCCATTTAGGCGCATATTTTTTATCGGAGCATCTTTTAGATGGATCGAAGTTTGCTGGAACGCATGATCGGAGCCACAGTGCTGCTGATTCTGCTGGTGATGCTGGCGCCAGCTTTACTGGATGGCCCTCAGTCTAAAGGCAGGTCGTCCGATAGTTCTGACATCGATATTCTTGGCACAGCTGAACAGCAGGCCCCGGTTCGTATTGCCACAATACGGTTGAACAGTGCGCCCCCCGATGCTCCGCCAACGAAGGCTCAGGTTAAGAAAAAAAAGCCGGTACCCGCCGTCGTGCAATCGCCTAAGTCTGCTCCGGCTGTTGCAAAGCCCTCTGCAACTCAACCAACCGCGGGCCAATGGGTGGTGCAGTTGGGGAGTTTTTCCGGTAAGACGAATGCCGAAACCTACGCTGCAAAGCTAAAGTCTGCCGGTTTTCCTGCGTTGGTGCGTTCGTTCCGTTCCGGTGGTAAGACGATGTACCGTGTGCAGGTAGGGCCGAGAGATGATCGGGTCGGAGCAGAAAAGCTGGTCACTGCTTTGAAAAAAGCAGGCTATAAGGGTGTTGTGATGCCGGTTAAATCGTAGTGCGTGACAGACTGAGAGAATACTAGTGACTGTAATCGATTATGTATTGCTGGCCATCGTGGCAGTTTCTGCTGTCATAAGTCTTTTTCGCGGGTTTGTGAAAGAGGCTTTGTCACTGGTTAGTTGGCTGTTAGCGATTTGGGCGGCTACCCGGTTCGGTCCAGAGTTTGGCGAAATGATTGGTGGTGGAATAGATTCGCTAACCCTGCGTGCCTGGCTCGGTAGGGCAGCGCTGCTGGTTGCTGTGTTGTTTGCCGGAGGTCTGGTCAGTTGGATAGTTTCAAAACTGCTCCATAGCACCGGCCTTAGTGGCACAGATCGCGCAGTCGGCATGGTATTTGGATTGGCTCGCGGCATTGTTCTGGCGGCAGTGTTTGTATTGCTGCTCGACTTCGCAGAATTCTCCGAGAGTTCTTGGTGGACGGAGTCCAAGCTGATACCTTATGTCTCCCCTGTAGCTGTGGTGGTTTCAGACCTTACAGAAGACGGCATTGAATACCTTGATGTCGATCAGGAAGGAATTATCGACTCGGCTTCGCAGAAAGCCGGCGATATGCTCGCTCCATAACGTTAATTGTCACCTTAGGGCTCGCTTGTGTGTGGAATAGTTGGAATTGTTAGTCAGCAACCCGTCGCTCAGTCAATTTATGACGCGCTAATTGTGTTGCAGCACCGTGGTCAGGATGCCGCTGGCATCATGACAGATGCAAACGGCACATTGTATACGCGTAAAAGCAAAGGCCTGGTGCAGGATGTGTTTCATCAGCGCCACATGAACTTTTTACGCGGAAACATGGGCATTGGTCATGTGCGTTATCCGACTGCGGGCTGGTCGAGTCTGGCAGAAGCACAGCCCTTCTATGTGAACTCACCGTACGGTATTTGTCTTGCTCATAACGGCAACCTGACCAACACCAGTCAGTTGCAGGATATGCTGGTCAAGCAGGATAAGCGCCATTTAAATACCGGCTCCGATACTGAAGCATTATTGAATGTGTTTGCGCATGAGTTGCAATCACAGTCGGGCGAACTCACACCGGAGGCTATTTTTACAGCGGTGGGCGCAGTGCATGAGCGTTGTCACGGTGGTTACGGTGTAATTTCGATGCTGATTGGCCACGGCGTTGTGGCATTCCGCGATCCGCATGGCATTCGACCGATTGTGCTCGGTAAAAAAGAAACCAAAGATGGCACCGATTACATGGTGGCTTCCGAGAGCGTTGCTCTTGACGCCCTTGGTTTTGAATTTGAGCGCGATATTCTTCCGGGTGAAGCAATCTTTATTGAAGCTAATGGCACGCTGCATCGTAAGCAGTGTTGTGAACGTCGCAGTTATACGCCGTGTATTTTTGAATTCGTTTACTTTGCTCGTCCTGACAGCATCATCGATGGTATTTCGGTTTATAAATCGCGAATGCGAATGGGTGACCGTCTTGCCGAGAAAATCCTCGAGCTAATGCCTGACCACGATATTGATGTGGTTATTCCGATTCCTGATTCCAGTCGCACTAGTGCGCAGCAGGTGGCACAGAAGCTGGGTGTTAAGTATCGCGAAGGTTTTATCAAGAATCGCTATATTGGCCGCACGTTTATTATGCCGGGTCAGGCCGTTCGCGAAAAGTCTGTGCGGCAGAAACTTAACGCTATCGATCTTGAGTTCCGTGATAAGGCTGTGTTGTTGGTTGATGACAGTATTGTCCGCGGTACTACCTCGAAACAGATTATCGAAATGGCTCGTGAGGCCGGTGCGAGAAAAGTCTATTTTGCTTCTGCAGCGCCTGCCGTGCGCTACCCAAATGTTTATGGTATCGATATGCCGGTATCGAGTGAGTTGGTCGCCAGCGGCCGGAATGACGCTGAAGTGGCCGAGACCATTGGAGCAGACTGGCTCGTGTATCAGGAGCTTAGTGATCTGATCGATGCCGTTAAATACGACAATGGCGATATCACAGAATTTGATACTTCTTGTTTCTCAGGCACTTACGTTACCGATGACGTCAGCCCTGAGTATCTCGCCCGTATGGAAAGCGAGCGTTCTGATGCAGCGAAGCATCGGCGGGAACAGCAGCGTCTGGCTGTGGAAGGCAGCTACAGCTAAGCAGTTTATTCTCCTGACAGTTTGTACTGGTCGTTTTTTCTATTAGTTTTCCGATGAACTGTAAGTTCGTATCGATATTCCTGCTCGATGATGCGTGCTCGATGTTGAAAGTATTGCAGCAGATGCCGGGCAGCGGCAATGAGGTCGCATTCAAGTGGCTGTTGATAGTGCTGCAGTGTCAGAACGTCAATTGTTCGAGTTGGTAGCCGTCTGCATTCCAGCGCAGCATGCTGCCCTGTTCATACCAGTCACCAAGCACAATCCGCGTTGAATTCGCATTGCCCAGCTTAAATTGGTGGATGGCAGGTCGGTGTGTGTGGCCGTGAACCATCGTTCTGATGTCATACAGTTCCATTATCTGCTCGACCGCAGGTTGTGACACATCCATAATCTCAGGTTGTTTTCCGGCATTCTCAAGTTGGCTTTTGTCGCGTGCATTGCTGGCAATTTTCTCGCGTATACGTGCAGGTAAGGCTAGAAATAGCGCTTGAAATAGAGAGCTACGCACTATCTTCCTAAATCTTAAATAGCGTGAGTCATCGGTGCACAGCAGGTCGCCATGGAGCATGAGAGTGCGCTCACCGTTAATTTCTGTCAGCGCGCAATCGGGCAGCAGATGGATACCGGCTGCGGTGGCGAAATCGTTGCGAATTAAAAAGTCGCGATTGCCGCTAATGAAGTAGCAGGAGGTATTGCTCTGATGGAGTTTTTGTAAGCCTTTAATGACGCGAAGGCCCACATCACCAGGCTGGTCATCACCAATCCAGCTTTCAAACAGATCGCCCAGAATGTAAAGCCGTTCAGCTTTACAGGCTTCATTTGCCAGCAGTGCCTCAAAGGCTTCGATAGCTTCCGGGCGGCTAGCGTCCAGATGCAGGTCAGAGATGAACAGTTGAGTCATTCGGATTGCGGCCGCGATTTACTTGTTTTCGATAACGCTGGTTTTAAGGATAACAACAGGGGTTACTGGAACATCGCTGGGGAATATGCCGCCGGGGCCAGTTGGGCGTTGTGATAATTCCAACAGCATGTCCATGCCCTGACTTACTTTTCCAAACACCGCATAGCCAGGGTTGTTTTCATCCTGATAGTTCAGAAAGCTGTTGTCTTTGACATTAATAAAAAATTGAGATGTGGCGCTGTCGGGCATTGATGTGCGCGCCATAGCGACAGTGCCTAGGTTGTTCAGTAAACCATTGCCACCTTCATTAACGATAGGTTGGTCCGGTTCTTTTTGACCAAAGTCTTCATTATATCCACCCACCTGAATCATGAAGTCAGCAATCACACGATGGAAGATTATGCCTTCATAGAAGCCGCTGTTCACATAGTTCAGAAAATTCTCAACTGTAACCGGCGCTTTATCAGCATTGAGTTCGATAACAAAATTGCCGGCGGTAGTTTCAAACTTCACGGCGGGTGCCGAGTTGCCGATAGTCGCGAACAGAAGCAGAGCACTAAGGCTGAGGTTAAGTATTGTTTTCATAGTTGCGGTCCTTGGAATTGCATTCGTTAGGTGGCGTACTTTATTTGGGTGTGGCGCTAGTCGGGTGCAACCTCTGTGCGGTTTTCGAGTAACTGCTCGCCCATTTGTGCTGCCAGAAGTGTGTTGTGCATAAGCATAGTGACCGTCATTGGGCCGACACCACCGGGTACAGGAGTGATCCATGACGCACGCTCGCGAGCAGCTTCAAAGCCAACATCGCCTTTTAGTTTGCCGTCACTCATGCGGTTAATACCTACATCGAATACCACGGCACCTGGTTTTACCCATTCGCCCGGAACAAGTTCTGGCTTGCCAACCGCCACAGCAAGTATGTCGGCTTGCGAAACATGCTGCTGCAGATTGGTTGTAAACCGATGGCATACCGTTGTGGTGGCGCCTGCGATCAGCAGCTCTAGTGCGAGGGGGCGTCCTACGTGATTTGATGCGCCGACAACCACAGCATTGAGGCCCCGTGGGTTCACACCAATTCGTTTCAGCAATGTCATGATGCCAAATGGTGTACAGGGACGCAGTGACGGAATTCGTTGCGACAAGCGACCAATGGTAAACGGGTGAAAGCCATCGACATCTTTAGCGGGTGAAATACGTTCGATAATGGCATGGTCATCAATGTGCTCAGGCAACGGCAGCTGCACCAGAATACCGGTGACGTCGGGCGCGTTGTTCAGCTTGTCGATGAGCGTGAGTAACTCAAGTTGTGGCGTATTACTCGGCAGGTCATAATCGAAAGATTCAATACCTACCTCATGACAGGCCCGACGCTTGTTGCGCACATAAATCGAGGAGGCGGGATCGGCGCCAACCTGAACCACGGCGAGGCCGGGTGAGGGCTTGCCGCTTGATGTTAGTGCGCTGATTTGCTCGCGTATTTCTGCGCGAATCTGGGTTGCAATGGCCTTGCCATCAATAAGTTGTGCTGTCATGTCGCAATGAACCTTGCTGGCGTCTTCTGAGTATGGTGGCAAGATAACAGAGGCTATCGCAATGCAAAACCCTAAAAATAACTTTGAGGGCAGAATATAGCGGCTTGTTTCAATTGACTGACACGGGTTCCGACCGTATTATCCTGCGTCCCAGATGCGGTGAGCCATTGAGCTTGCCTGATTAGGGCCTTGGACGGGGCATAGCGCAGCCTGGTAGCGCATCTGCTTTGGGAGCAGAGGGTCGGGAGTTCGAATCTCTCTGCCCCGACCAATTTTTCCTTGAACACTGAGGCTCTCTGGTTTTTACTATGGGTGCTTAGGCTTGTTCAAACAAGAAATACCGCACACATGTGTATTTAGCAAGCGCCCGTAGCTCAACCGGATAGAGCACCGGCCTTCTAAGCCGGGGGTTGCAGGTTCGAGTCCTGCCGGGCGC
>JABIQA010000130.1 GCA_018699155.1 Chromatiales bacterium | reverse complement strand
TAACATCTTGCAGGCAAGACCTTCGATGTCGTCATTTGCACGGGTGCCGGTGCCATGTAGATTGATGTAGTCAATATCATAGGTCTCGCATGCGGCACGATCTAGTGCCTGCTGCATTGAAAGTTTAGCGCCGAGTCCTTCAGGGTGGGGCGTCGACATGTGCCATGCATCCGTACTTTCGCCATAGCCCAATAATATCGCTTGTGCATTTTTTGAGTCCTTATTCAGAATGGCGAAGCCACCAGCTTCGCCCAGACTTATCCCTGTGCGGTGCTGGTCGAAGGGTTTGCAGGCTTCGCTTGAGACGAGTTGCAGAGAGTTAAATCCATAAATGACACTCAGGCACAGCGTGTCGACGCCACCAATGATTACAGAATCAACTAGGCCGGCTTCGAGCCAGCGCGCGCCGCTTGCGAATGCTTTCGCACTTGATGAGCAGGCGGTACTAATGGTGATTGCAGGGCCCGTAATGCCTAGATGGTTAGCGATGAAGGCACCGGTGGAATGCGGTGTATTAATCTCCGGCTGAATATACTCTGCGGTGAATTCATCCGTGTCGCTTAAGTGGCAATAAGCCTCTTCGGTACGGCCAATGCTTGAAGTGCTGGTGCCGAGTATTACGCCAACGCGCTGTGGCCCGAACCGGCTAACCTGATCCCGAGCAGCTGTCAGGAAGTTATCCTGAGTCATTGCCAGCAGTGCAAGTTGATTGTTGCGACTTAGCCATTTTTGCGTAAGTTCAATGCGGTTAAGTGAGTCTTGATCCACCATCCCGAGCCAGGTCTCTACATTACTGTCCGGCCAGCCTTTATCGCTAAGTCCACTCAGGTTATTACGAACAGAGTCCCTAATCGCTGCCAGCCCGATGCCTGCACTGCATGTGAGTGTGTAGGATGATATGAAACAATTGGAAGACAATGCGCGCTGCCGGCTGGTTTGGAAAAAGATAGTTAACGAATCAACTGTATGTGGGTGGTACTATTTCACCGTCGCAGCCCTGTTTCAAGACCCGGGTGAACGATAGGCGCAATATATGGGCGCCGTGCCCAGCGTTGAATGGGGTGTTTTTTTTGCTGCAGTTCTTAAATCATTGTTGGCGATGGCTGGCTACGGCTATTAGTTTCGCTGCTTTCGGTCTTGGCGCGCTGCTGATGGGTGCGCTGATCTTGCCTATTGCTGTCGTCGCTTCATTTACCCAATGGGGCAAGAGTGCCAAAGTGCAGCGTGCACTGCGCCGACAGGTTGGCCACTTGTGCCAACTTTTTGCCTGGTTAATGCGCACCCTGGGCGTCCTTGATTACCAAATTAGCGGCTATGAGCAGCGTGATGTTAAGGGTCCGCTATTGATTTTGGCGAATCACCCTTCATTAATTGACGTTATTTTTTTGCTGGCCATGTACCCCGAGTCTCAGTGTGTCGTAAAGCGTGCGCTCTGGGTTAACCCCTTTACTCACCTTATGATGCGCAGTGCCGACTATATCTCGAATGCAGATCCGGAGCTCCTTTTGGCCAGGTGTGTTGAATCGTTACAGCGGGGTAATACATTGATCCTGTTTCCTGAAGGAACCCGCACTGGTCCCGGCGGCCCGCTGGACTTTAAAGCCGGCGCAGCAACTATTGCTGTTCGGGCGGATTGCGATATTTTGCCTGTACTCATTAATGTATCACCGACAACCCTGACCAAGTCTGACCCTTGGTACTCTGTGCCCTCGCGGCAGGTGATGATGCGGTTGTCTGTCAAGCCTATGCTGCGGGTGGATGCTGAATTGCTTAGGGATCTCGGGCCGCGCATGGCGTCCCGCAGTTTTAATAAGCATTTGGAAACGTGGTTTGGTGACGCGCTGATGGCAGAGTACAGGGCTTAATGCCCTATGGTAGCGAAAATAACTTCTGGCTATGCATTCTGAGTTTACTCACTGATATACTCACCACACGGGTTCGCCATGAATAGCAGCGAATGCATTGCTTTATTTGAATAGCGACAGGCAGAGGTTGCGAGAGCTCTTGCTTAGAAGGTGTCATGGACAGTAATAATTTAGAACTATTGCGACGTATATTGGTGGCAGACTTTGATGTTGCTGCAGATGCGGTGACATCCGATGCGAAGCTTTATGAATCATTAGATCTCGACAGCATAGATGCGGTTGACCTCATTGTTCGTTTGAAGGAAGAAACCGGCAAGAGGGTTCCGCCTGATGACTTCAAGGCTGTTCGCACTATCGATGATGTTGTCAAAGTGCTGGATGCTCTTTGAGATTCGCAGCTGAGCCTCTCAAAGTGAGCCAGCGCTTTATTCCCCGTTTGTTTGGTTTTCTATTTGCCATTGTTCTGGTGGCGTACCCGGTTGTGGTCTATTACTTGCTGGATAGCTATGGTTTATCTGTTCTAGCAGCATTACTCGCTGTTTTGTTGTTGATTCGTATTGTGCCGTTAATGCGCAAGCAGCCTTTGTTGCTTGCGCTAAGTTTTGTTGTTTTGGTGATGTTTTTTGCGGTGCTCTATACCTCGCAAAGCGTGCGATTGTTGATGCTGTATCCAACCATGATTAGCATTGCTTTGATGTGTGCGTTTGCGCTGACAGTTGCCCGGCCACCATCGATGATCGAGCGTATTTCCCGCGCAGCTAACATGGATATTCCGCCTCAGGCCATACCCTATATGCGGGTATTAACGCTTATCTGGTGTGCCTTTTTTGCCATCAATGCCCTGATATCAGCTATTCTTGCTTGGTTGGGGGTGACCAGTTATTGGGCTCTATATAACGGATGTATTTCTTATCTGCTTATTGGTCTGTTGCTGGTCAGTGAATATTTTTACAGGCAGCGTTATCGGCGCCGCCACGGGATTTCGTAAAGGCCATCGTTGTGGCAAATCAAATAGGCGTGTTGCCAATAATGACTGAGCAGGAACTCGATGCAGACTACATGCGCTGTGTCTTCCGACTGGATGCTGATAACCCGTCTTTAGAAGGGCATTTTCCTGGCCTTCCAGTGCTTGCCGGTGTGGTTCAGCTGCATTGGGCTATGCTGCTGGCTGCCAAGCTTGGCTTTTCTGCGGAGGCCTTTCGCAGTTCACCCAGAGTGAAGTTTAAGATGATCGCGCAGCCGCCATTAGATATGCAGTACGAGATATTCAAAAAGAGTGATGGGCGGTTTTCGTATCGTTTGAGTTCAGCCTTAGGTCTCCATTCTGAAGGCAGTTTTTCCTAAGCATGTCGGGTATACAGGAAAATTATTGCCTGCTAATTCCGCACTATAACCACCATGAGCAGTTGCGGCGATTTATGCCTCTTATAGCTGAAGTTGGCTTGCCCGGATTGATTGTTGATGATGGCAGTGACCCACTGAGCATTGTTGAAGTCAGTCGAATTGTTGCAGGCTATCAGGGTTTTGAACTGATTCAGGTTGGTAGGAACCGCGGCAAAGGTTCTGTCGTAATGTTGGGTATCGCCGAAGCTGAACAGCGCGGCTATACCCATGTAGTGCAGATTGATGCTGATGGTCAGCATCGGGCTAGCGATATAGAACCTATGATAGCCATGTCGCGAAAGTCCCCGGGCGCATTGGTATCAGGTCTTCCTATTTTTGGTGACGATATTCCTGCGGCCCGCTTGCAGGGGCGAAAGTTATCTCTGGCTCTGCTTCGCATTGAGACGCTTTCCACCGATATTAAGGATGCGATGTGCGGGTTTCGCGTGTATCCGATCGAGCAGATGTTGCGAGTAGTGCGTTACGTGCCATTGCCGGCACGCATGCAGTTTGATCTGGAAGCACTGGTGCGTTGGGTTTGGGCGGGGGGTGAGGTGCAGTTTATGGAGACCAAAGTGGCGTATCCGGAGCAGGGCTTGTCACATTTTCGTATGTTTACGGATAATGCTCAGATCACCTTAATGCATACCAAGCTGATTATAGCTATGTTGCTGTTTTCTCCTGTTTTGTTGTATCGAAAGCTATGGAAGTTGTTTGCATGATTGAACTTGAAGCAACCGTTGAAGTGTTAGTTGCATATCACGATTGCGACCCCGCAGGCGTAGTTTGGCATGGCAACTATCTGCGCTATTTTGATGAAGCCCGATGTGTGTTATTAGATAAGATCAATTATGGCTATACAGAGATGGAAAAGGCAGGGCATGTGTGGCCTGTGATTGATGCCAATGTTCGTTATTTAAAGGCGGTTGGTTTCGATGAGAAAATTCAGGTAACTGCGCGTTTAGAAGAGTATGAATACCGCCTGAAATTGTCGTATCAGGTTCATAATTCTGCAGGCGCCTTGGTGACCAAGGGTATGACCGTTCAGGTTGCAGTTAATAAAGAAACAGAAGAAATGTGTATGGGGTCCCCACGGGTTCTGTTCGAACGTCTCGGCATTGAGTATGTCTGAAAATTCGGTATCGGTTGAGGGGGTCTGTTTGGAAGATGTTCTGTTGCATCGTGGCTCGATGTTACTATTGGATTCGCTGATCTCTCATCACCCCGAGCGGCTTTCTGCAGCAGTGCATGTATCGGCTGACAGCAGTTTCTTTCTGGCACCGCATGGCGTGCCTGCATGGATAGCAATTGAATATATGGCGCAGGCCATTGCGGCTTTGGGTGGCCTCAATGCTTTGGGCCGTGGCGAACCCGTGCCGCTTGGGTTGCTTATCGGGAGCCAGAAATTCCATTCCAGTTGTGGGTACCTTCCATCGGGTGTTGAACTGACAGTGGAGGTGGTTGAAAACGTTGCTGCAACCTATGGTTTAGGCGCGTTTGAAGGCAGGGTATTTGGTGCGGGTGTTGAAATATCTGCCCGTTTGTCGGTTTATGTTAAGCCTGGAGGCGAATTGTCTCTTGAGAGTCTGTCAGCTTAGTCTTACGGTAATGAATTGTTCCGGTGTTTAAGTTAGGAGTTCGGTGTTGGAAACAGTATTGGTTACGGGTGCAAGCCGTGGAATTGGTCGGGCGATTGCTGTTGAGCTTTCACAGCAGGGTTACCAGATTGTTGTGCACTATGTGCGTGATGCTGAAGGTGCTGCAGAAACGCTGCGGCAGTGTTCCGGTGAGGGACGTTTGTTGCAGTTTGATATTGCAGAAAGAGACGCTGTCGCAAATTCGCTGAATGCTGACATTGAGTCGCATGAAGCTTATTACGGCGTGGTTTGCAATGCGGGTATCGCAAAAGATGCTTCGTTTCCACAAATGACAGGTGCTGAATGGGATGCCGTTATACATACGAATTTGGACGGTTTCTTTAATGTGGTTCGGCCGCTGGTGATGCCTATGGTGCGCAGGCGGAAGCCCGGGCGGATTGTTGTACTGACGTCCGTTGCTGGCATTACCGGTAATCGTGGTCAGGTTAACTACAGTGCATCCAAGGCCGGCTTGATTGGTGCTGCAAAATCGCTGGCCTTAGAGTTGGCTAAACGTAAGATCACAGTCAACTGTGTTGCACCGGGGTTGATAGAAACTGATATGACCACCGAGTTAGCTGTCGATGAATACAAAAAAATGATTCCTGCACGGCGTCTAGGGCGGCCGGCAGAGGTCGCTAAGGCGGTAGCGTTTCTGTGTTCCGAAAATGCGGCGTATATTACCCGTCAGGTTTTGACAGTAGACGGAGGCTTGAGCGGCTAAATGATTCGCAGGGTAGTAGTAACAGGTATTTCAGGAATATCGCCACTGGGTTCGGATTGGTCAACAATCCGTAAGCAGTTGGGCGAGTATCGCAATGCTGTTCAGTTTCTTGATCATTGGTGTGAATACGATGGTTTAAATACCGCATTGGGTTCGCCGGTTACCGACTTTAAAGTGCCTGAGCACTACACGCGTCGTCAGCTTCGCAGCATGGGTCGGGTTTCGAAAATGGCGGTTACAGCAAGTGAGCGTGCGCTTCAGTCAGCTGGACTGCTGGATGATCCCATCATTAAGTCGGGCAGATGTGGCGCATCTTACGGTTCTTCGGCAGGCAGCACCGATGCTGTTGCAGAGTTTGGCCAGATGTTATTGCATAAAAGCCTCGATGGGCTGAATGCTACGAGTTACGTTCGCATGATGAGCCATACCGCTGTAGTAAACATCGGTGTGTTTTTCGGTTTGACGGGGCGGGTTATTCCTACGAGCACAGCATGTGTGGCGGGCAGTCAGGGTATTGGCTATGCATTTGAAACCATCCGTTATGGGCAGCAGGATATTATGCTGGCGGGCGGGGGCGAAGAACTTTGCCCAACTCAGGCGGCTGTGTTCGACACGCTGTATGCGACTAGCACGATGAACGACCAACCGAAAAAGACACCACGTCCCTATGATCGTGATCGTGATGGTCTTGTATTGGGTGAGGGCGCGTGTACCTTCGTGCTTGAAGAATACGAGCACGCGAAGGCCAGAGGCGCGAATATTATTTGTGAGTTAGTTGGCTTCGCGAGCAACTCTGATGGCAGTCATGTGACACGCCCGAATCGGGAAACTATGGCGCGTTGTATTGCTGGCGGTTTGGATGATGCGGGTATTGATGCGCGCCAGATAGGTTATATCAGCACACACGGTACCGCGACAGATCATGGCGATATTGCAGAAAGCCTTGCAACTCACGAGATTGTAGGCAGTAACACGCCGGTGAGTTCAATGAAAAGCTACATGGGTCATACCCTAGGCGCATGCGGTGCACTCGAAGCCTGGTTGGCAATTGAGATGATGCATGAAGGCTGGTTTGCTCCGACAATTAATCTTGAGAATGTTGATCCCGAGTGTGGGGAGCTCGATTACATCGTTAATGAAGGCCGCAATATTTCTTGTGAATACGTCATGTCGAATAACTTCGCATTTGGCGGGATCAATACCTCGCTGGTGTTTAAACGATTGGATTAAGGCCGATCTACGCGCATAAAAGCTATGCGCGTCTGAAGTGGTGCTCCCTACGAGAATCGAACTCGTGTTTCAGCCTTGAGAGGGCCGTGTCCTAACCGCTAGACGAAGGGAGCATTTATTAAGCTTCATGCTGTGCACGTTGCCGTTGTCAGCTGTGATGCGACGTGGCGGCCACTCGCCGCTCTTAGACGCACTGCGCTCGCGGCCATTGTAATTACCTTAACTCTGGCTGGCGATGGCTGGTATTATAGGTTTCCTCCAAATTTGCACAAGCACTACTAAATTAAAGTTTCCTGAATGTCGTCAGACAAGCCTAATAAACCCCATGCTGCGGAGATTATCTCCCGTCCAGCACACACAGTTTCCCGCGATAACATCTCCGATGCAGCGCTGAAGGTGCTTTATCGCCTGAAAAAGGGCGGTTACGAAGGGTATTTGGTGGGCGGCAGTGTGCGGGATCTTTTATTAAAGAAAAGTCCAAAAGATTTTGACGTGGCCACCGATGCTACTCCTGATGAAGTGCATAAGTTGTTCCGCAACAGCCGAATTATTGGTCGCCGTTTCCGGTTGGTGCATGTTCGCTTTGGTCGCGAAATTATCGAGGTAGCAACCTTTCGCAGCAGTGCCGATCCTGATAATGATGATCACGACCATGAGGTTTCTGAAGGTACTGGTCGGGTGCTGCGCGACAATGTTTATGGCACGCTAGAAGATGATGTCTGGCGCAGAGACTTCACTGCGAATGCGCTTTATTACAATATCGCTGATTTTTCGATACGTGATTGCGTAGACGGTGTGGCTGATATTAAACAACGCACCTTGCGCATGCTGGGTGATCCGGAGACCCGTTATCGGGAAGATCCGGTAAGGATGTTGAGGGCCGCCCGTTTTGCCGCGAAGCTTGAATTTACCATTCATCCCGATACCGCTGAGCCGTTGCCGCGATTAGCCGAGCTGTTGCGTGATGTGCCTCCGGCGCGATTGTTCGATGAGTTTTGCAAAATCTTCCAATCCGGTCATGCGTTGGAAGGTTTCCGCCATCTGCGCCAGTTCCATCTGTTCCGGCACCTATATCCGGAAACCGCTCAATGGCTGGATGAAGGCGTTGAAAGCAATCATCCGGAACGATTGGAGTTTATTGAGCAGGCATTAAGAAATACCGATGAGCGTGTTGCCGAAGGTCGTCCTGTTACTCCGATGTTCCTTGTTGGTGTATTCCTTTGGGGGCCGATGACTCACGATGTCCGTCGCTTGCAGGAAGCAGAGGGTTACACTGAACTGCAGGCAGGAAATATTGCTTCCGATAGCCTGGTTCAGCGAACCAACGATATAGTGTTTATGCCCAAACGGTTTTCTTACCCGATGCGCGAGATGCTGCAGTTACAGCCCAAGTTTAATCGTACCAAGGGTAAACGGGCTATGAGCATGCTTGGGCATCCGCGCTTCCGCGCCGCCTACGATTTAATGTTGTTGCGCCAGATTCTCGGTGAGGTTGATGCAAAAACCGCCGATTGGTGGACTGAAATTCAGACCAAACCTGAGGCTGAGCAAGCACGCGCTTTCGGTGCGGCTAAAGCGGCAAAAGAAGATGCAGAGAACGCGGCGCGCCGCCGGCCACGACGACGTCGGCGTAAAACCTAGACGCTTATGCCGCGCTCTTATATTGGTATCGGCAGTAATCTGAACGATCCGGTGGCTCAGGTTCGTCAGGCCTTTCTAGCGCTGTCCAATATTCCCGATACGAAGTTGCTGGCGCAATCCGCCCTTTACAGTAATCCACCCATGGGGCCGAAGGATCAGCCGAATTATGTGAATGCTGTGGCGGAGTTGGATACAGCACTATCGCCGCAGGCATTGCTGGTGCAGTTGTTGGAGGTGGAGTTGCGGGCGGGCAGGGATCGCACTAAAGCCATTCATTGGGGGCCGCGGGTTCTCGATCTAGATCTGTTGGTTTATTCCGACCGGATTGTTAGTGAGGCCAACCTTAAGGTGCCGCATCCCGGTATTGCTCACCGCAGCTTTGTGTTGTTGCCGTTATTTGATATCGCGCCGCAACTGGATATTCCCGGCGTTGGAGCGCTGGCCGAGTTATTAGCACGGGTGAGCCCCGATGAGCTGTGCCGAATCGAGTAAGGGCCTGCAATCGCGGCTTATAAAATCATTCCAAGCGGGACATTCATTTGTTATGGTGCTTTACAGTAGCAAAAGTCAGCCGTTGGCAGTGTTTTGGGGTAAGGTTTTAGGTTTGTTTAGAACGGGCTTTATAAGCTCATGGCTGACGCTAAGTCTTAAGAATTTATTAACTCAATAATTATAAGAACAGGGTGTTATGGCTGAGCCGCGCTATATCGCAATAGAGGGTCCTATTGGGGTCGGAAAAACCAGTCTGGCAAGACGTCTTGCCGAGCGCTACGACAGTGAGTTGCTGCTGGAAGATGCTGACGCCAACCCATTTCTCTCTGGTTTTTATCGGGATGCTCGGAAAGCCGCATTGCAGACCCAGTTATTTTTCCTGTTTCAGCGGGTTAATCAATTGGAACGCTTGCGTCAGGCCGACCTGTTTGGCGAAACCCGGGTTGCCGATTTTCTAATGGACAAAGACCGCTTGTTCGCAGAAATCACACTCGATCAGAACGAATTGAAACTGTATGATCAGGTTCGTGATGCGTTGGAGTTTGAGCCTCCCGCACCAGATCTTGTGGTTTATCTGCAGGCGCCGGTCGATACGCTTATCTTCCGCATTGGACTGCGCGGAATTAACTATGAGCAGCAGATCCGGCGACGCTACCTTGAGCAGTTAACCGATGCATATGCACGGTTTTTTCATGCTTATGATGCATCGCCATTGCTGATTGTGAATGCCGCGGAAATTGACCCTGTAAGTAATGATGAGCATTTTCAAATGCTTGTAAGTGAGATTGATTCTGCCCGGAGTGGCAGACAGTTTTTTAACCCATTGGCGGGCGCTCTTGGCTAGTCGTCCGGCTGGCGCAACGCAGAGACTGCCAACGACGGTTGAATCAGGTAACCTATAATAATGTATACCCAGTTAGAGCAACGCGGCATAGATACGCCGCCGGTTAATATTTCTACGCTACGAAAAATGAAAGCGGAGAAGACCCCCATTGCCTGTCTTACGGCCTACGATGCCAGTTTTGCAGTGTTGGTCGATAAGGCCGATACCGATCTCGTACTTGTTGGCGATTCGCTTGGTATGGTCTTGCAGGGGCATGACACCACTGTGCCCGTCACCGTTGATGACATTATTTATCATACCAAGATGGTGCGTCGTGGGTTGCGTCGAGCTTTTCTCGTGGCGGATATGCCATTCATGAGTTATACGACACCTGAGCAGGCTTTGGAAAATGCTGTTCGCCTGATGCAGGAGGGTGGTGCAATGATGATTAAACTCGAGGGTGGCTCGAGTCAGATAGAAATCGTCCGGCATCTCACTCGTCATGATATTCCTGTTTGTGCGCATATTGGTTTGAAACCTCAGTCGGTGCACAAGATTGGCGGCTTTAAGGTTCAGGGTCGAGATTCAAGCCAAGCTTTGCAAATGATCGATGATGCCATTGGGCTGCAAGATGCCGGCGCTGATATAGTGTTGCTGGAATGCGTGCCAAATGAAGTGGGTAAGGCAGTTGCCCGTAAAGTGGAAGTGCCGGTTATAGGTATTGGTGCAGGGCCTGATGTTGATGGCCAAATCCTAGTGCTCTACGATGCGTTGGGTATTACTCAAGGGCGCTTGCCAAAATTCGTGCAGAATTTTATGGAGAGTGGCTCCGGTTCTTTAGCTGAGGGATGTGTACGCTACGTTCAGGCGGTTAAAAACCGCAGCTATCCGGCTCCGGAACATTGTTTCTCCTGAAATAACGAGCACGCTCCGTTTCATACTATATTTTTTAATACGGGCTTTAGTGCGGCTTCGCCAAACTTGCGATAACTTTTTAATGCTAACTATTACTGACAACAATGCTTTGCGCGAGCAGTTGATTGAATGGCATCAGGTTGGTGAAACCGTTGCCCTGGTTCCCACTATGGGCAATCTGCATAAAGGCCATATGAGTCTTTGTCAGTTGGCTTCTGCCAATGCAGATCGTGTTGTGGTTTCTGTTTTTGTGAATCCGACTCAGTTCGGTGAGGGGGAAGATTTCGGTGCTTATCCGCGAACCCCTGAAAAAGATGCGCGACAGCTAAGTCGGGCTGGCATCGATATTTTGTATGCGCCCAAGGCTGAAGATATTTACCCACTAGGTGTTGAAAACTCCACCCGTGTATTCGTGCCCGTCTTGTCAGATGCTTTATGCGGAGAGCATCGGACAAAACATTTTGAGGGTGTTACATCGGTTGTCATGAGACTGCTGAATATTGTGTCGCCGAATGTTGCGGTTTTTGGGGAAAAGGATTTTCAGCAATTTGTTATCCTGCAACGAATGGCAGAAGAGCTTCATCTGCATACCCGAATACTTTCCGCTCCGACATTGCGCGATGATGCGGGTCTGGCTATAAGTTCTCGGAATCAGTACTTAACAGCTGCAGAAACTCTATCGGCGCCATTGTTGTATGCGACATTGCGGGATGCGCGTGACAAACTTCTGGATGGTGAAAGCATTGCCAAAGTTGAATCTGCAGCCATAAAAACGCTGACGAATACGGGCTTTAGTGCGGACTATTTCTCTGTGCGGCGATCTTCAGATTTGTCCGTGCCTAAAAAGGTAGCGGGTAAGCTGATTATTTTAGTTGCTGCAGAGCTCGGTAAAGCCCGTCTTATTGATAACCTGCAGTTCGAAACCTAGCCGCCCAAAACCTGGCTATTTAGCGTGTTGGTCCAGCGCCCATAGCACATGTTCTTTGACTATTTCTGATGGGTCATCTGCCCTTTTTTGAAGTGCTGTAATGGCGGCTTCGCTGTTCGTGGCGTTGCCTAGCGCAACGGCAATATTACGCAGCCAGGCTTCGTAGCCAACCCGGCGAATGGCGCTACCAGCCATTCTTTCCAGCCACAGCGCTTCATCCCAGCCAAATAGATCGCATAGGTCGATATCGTTGAGTCCATGGCGGGGAGCAAAGTCAGGCTCTTTGGTGGGCTGGGCAAATTTATTCCATGGGCAGAACAGCTGGCAATCATCACAACCGTAAATGCGGTTGCCGATGGCTTTACGGAACTCTTCCGGAATACTGTCGCGCATTTCAATGGTTAGGTACGAGATGCATCGGCGCGCATCAAGTTGGTAAGGGCCGATGATTGCAGCAGTTGGGCAAACATCAATGCACGTTGTGCAGCTGCCGCAATGGTTGCTTTGTGGTGTTTCGTTAACCGGCAATGGCAGGTCGGTAAAGAGTTCACCAAGAAAGAACCAGGAGCCGGTGTTTTTCTCGATCAGGTTGGTGTGTTTGCCGATCCATCCGAGACCGGCATTTTGTGCCAGTGCCTTTTCCAGCACTGGTGCGCTATCGACGAATGCACGATAACCAAAGCTGCCGCACTCTTTAGTGATCTTATCTGCCAGTTGCTGCAGGCGGCGACGCACCAGCTTGTGATAGTCACGGCCTAGGGCATATCGCGAAATATAGGCCTTGTCGGGTTGCTCCAGCAGTTGTTTCGGATTGCCGGGTTCTTCGGGTAGGTAATCCATGCGCACGGAAATAACCGTCAGTGTTCCCGGAACGAGCTCATCGGGACGCGACCGCTTGGTGCCATGCTTGGTCATGTAGCCCATGTCACCGTGGCGTCCGGCAGCAGTCCAGTTTTGCAGCCGGACTTCTGCCTCAGGCAGCTCAGGCCGGCTGAATCCGATTTGCTGAAAACCGAGTTTCAGAGCCCATTTGCCGATTCGCTCAGCAAGTTCGCTCATATCCGGAGAGGGGTTTAAGTGGTCGGGCGTGTTATGTGGCATTCGTTGCTTGCTCGTCGGGGACGTTGGCACAGTATAATCAGCCTTATGAGTCCATGGTCATATTCTGTCTATTCCCCTTCCCAGGTGCGCGAGCTTGATCAACGTGCAATTGCGCATCTCGATATATCCGGTTATGAGCTCATGTGTCGTGCTGGGCAATATGCCTTTGATATGAGTCTTGCCCGATTTACCCAGGCCCGTCATTGGCTGGTGCTATGCGGCTCGGGTAATAACGCAGGTGATGGTTACGTGATTGCGCGTTTAGCGCGGGCGGCCGGTGTTGAAGTGACCGTGGTAGCAGTAACTGATCCCTTGCGCTTGAAGGGCGATGCGTGCAAAGCGTTTGAGGATTTTCGTGCCGCTGGAGGTGAAACTCAGGCTTACGACCCGGTGAGTTGTCCGGCAGGAGATCTGGTGATTGATGCAATGCTCGGCACCGGTATCGATCGTGACCTTGAAGGCGCTTATTTTGCTGCCGTTAATGGCGTTAACTTATCGGGCAAGCCGATACTTGCGGTTGATATGCCCACCGGCATTAATGGTCTTACCGGCGAAATTATGGGTGCTGCTGTTAGAGCTGATGTGACGGTCAGTTTTGTTGGTTTAAAGCTCGGCCTGTTTCTGGCTGACGGTCTTAGTCATGGGGGCGAACTCCTGTTCGATGACCTAGGCATTCCGCAGTCTGTGTCGGCAGATATGTTGCCGGGGTTACTGCTGTTTGGCGCTCAGAATCTTGCCGCTCTGTTGCCTGTGCGGGAGTCGGGTTCTCACAAAGGTATGTTCGGTCACGTTTTGGTTGTGGGTGGAAATTATGGCATGGCTGGTGCTGCTCGGATGTGTGGCGAGGCGGCATTGCGTGCTGGTTCGGGGCTTGTCTCGGTTGCTACCCGCGAGGCGAATGTCGCCGCAATTTTGAGTGGTAGGCCCGAGCTAATGGTGCGTGCGCTAGAGGATGCTGCCGACCTTAACGATCTAATCGCGCGCTGCAGTGTTATTGCCCTGGGTCCGGGTTTGGGTCGTGATGAATGGGCGCAGCAGTGCTTTAGTCGCCTGGTGAGGGTGGATAAGCCCAAGGTGCTCGATGCCGATGCGTTGAATATTCTTGCAGAACATCCGCAGCATCGAAATGATTGGGTGCTGACACCGCACCCGGGTGAGGCCGCACGCTTGTTGGGCGTCAGTGTTGCAGAAGTTCAGGCAGACCGTTTGAGTACGGTGAAGGCGTTGCAGTCACGCTACGGTGGGGCGGTAGTCTTGAAGGGGCATGGAACGTTGATCGCCGGCGAGCAGTCCGTTCCGTTTGTAGTAAACGGTGGTAATCCGGGTATGGCAACGGCGGGTATGGGTGATGTGCTCACCGGTGTTGTTGCAGCAATTTTAGGTCAGACCGGTGGTTTGCAGGTGCCTGCCGCGGCGGCTGCATACGCGCACGCGCTTGCCGGCGATAAAGCTGCAACTGAGGGTGAGCGCGGCATGTTGGCCAGCGATTTGTTGCCGTATTTGCGATCTGTGTTGAATCCATGAGTAACGTATTGTCTGAACAATATCTGAGCTTGGCTGATGCCGATGCAACTGCGGCGGCTGGTGCCCGTTTGGCGGCAGCGCTTGCTGGCCTGCCGGATGTCAGATTTCAGGTTTTTCTTCATGGCGATCTTGGCGCCGGCAAAACCACCTTCAGTCGGGGCTTGCTCCATGCCTTGGGTCATGATGGGCGCGTGCCCAGTCCGACCTATACGCTTATCGAGCCTTACGAGTTAGTGCCGCGACCTGTATATCACATGGACTTGTACCGCTTGCGGGATGGGGCAGAACTGG
>JABIQA010000042.1 GCA_018699155.1 Chromatiales bacterium | reverse complement strand
GCGATGATGTCGAGTTGGGCTCAGGCTGCACTATCGACCGCGGCGCAATCGGTGACACCGTTATTGCTAATGGTGCTCGGCTTGATAATCAGGTGCATGTGGCGCACAACGTTGAAATCGGTCAGCACACAGCGATTGCCGGTCAGGTCGGGTTTTCGGGCAGCACTAAAGTTGGTGCGCGCTGTCAGTTCGGTGGGCAGGTCGCTATCTCAGGGCATCTGGACATTTGTGATGACGTGGGGCTAATGGGCCGTGCAACCGTGACCAATAACATCACTAAGCCGGGTATTTACTCCAGCGGTATTTTGCCATTGGAGACATCGGTTCTGCACAATAAAAATGCTGTGCGCTTCCGTCAACTTGATAAAATGGCACGAACGCTTAAGAAGCTCGAGAAAAAAGTATTCGGTAGTTCCGATTCATAAAATGCAGAAGCTGAAAGCTTCGGTTAAAAATCATTTTTCAGTATTTTGTGGCTTGCAGGCTGCGGAAACTGCGTTCAATATTATTTAGGGATCCTGATGATTCATTCAACCGCCATAGTGTCTCCCAAGGCTAATATCGCTGCAGATGTGGAGATTGGCCCTTACAGCATTATCGGTGACGATGTGCAGATTGGCAGTAATACCACCATCGCGTCGCACGTGGTCATTAACGGCCCCACCACCATCGGTGAGAACAACCGTATTTTTCAGTTTGCGTCGCTGGGCGATGAGCCGCAGGATAAAAAATACGCCGGTGAGTCCACTCGTTTGGAAATCGGTAACGGCAATACTATTCGTGAATATGTCACCATGAGCCGCGGCACAGCTCAGGACGATGGTATTACCCGTTTAGGCGACAACAACTGGTTAATGGCTTATGTGCATATTGCGCATGATTGCAAAGTGGGTAATGAAACTGTTTTTGCTAACTGTGCGAGTTTAGCTGGCCATGTTACCGTCGAAGATTACGTTATTTTTGGAGGTATGTCGGGTGCGCATCAGTTCACACGTATTGGCGCATATAGTTTTATCGGCAACAATGCTGGAGTCACCCGCGATGTTCCTCCGTACTTCCTGGTCTTCGGTCAGCCTGCGGTGCCCAAAGGAATTAATTCCGAGGGTTTGAAGCGTCGTGGCTTTACCACAGAGCAGATTCGTTCTGTTAAACAGGCTTTCCGTATGCTGTACCGTTCAGACCTGCGTTTGGAAGAGGCGCAGGAGCAGATTAAGGCGCTGGCCGCCACGAATCCTGAGCTCGAATGCATGGATACATTCTTGGCCCAATCCACCCGCGGCATCGTGCGGTAAATACTCGGCGTGCCGCGCATAGTTATTATTGCCGGCGAGGCTTCAGGCGACCAACTAGGCGCTGGGCTTATCGCTGCTGCGAAAGCCATTGATCCCGATATTGTATTTGAAGGTGTTGGCGGTCCCAAAATGGAGGCCGCAGGTTTTAGATCGTGGTTTTCTTATGAGCGGCTGGCTGTTTTCGGTTTGTTTGAGGTGCTCAAGCACCTGCCGGATCTGCTCAATGCCGGCAAGGATGTTAAGCAACGTATTCTGAACAACCCGCCTGACCTCGTCATTGGTATTGATGCCCCTGATTTTAATTTACGCGTGGAGAAAACGGTAAAAGCCGCAGGTATTCCGGTAATGCATTATGTGTGCCCATCGATCTGGGCATGGCGTGAAGGCCGGGTGAAGCACATCAGTGCCGCTGCTGATCATGTGCTGTGCTTGCTGCCGTTTGAACCTGAATTTTTGCAGCGTCATCAGGTATCAGGTGAATTTGTCGGTCACCCGCTGGCCGATGATATTGCTGAGCCACTGTCATTGGCTACCGGCAGGTCCATTTTGGGGCTTGATGCACAACGTCGTGTCGCCATATTGCCGGGCAGTCGCATGAGCGAAGTGCAGCGTCTTGGCCCTGTATTTGCCGAAACTGCGGCGTGGCTTGCCGAGCGCATTCCCGGTATTCGTTTTGTAGCACCGTTCGCCAATCATAAAACCCGTGAGGCATTCCAGGCTTTGTGGCAATCCGCCGGGGTCAATGCACCGTTGGATTGTGTCGATGGGCAAACGCGTGAGGCCATGGCGGCTGCCGATGTGGTGTTGCTGGCCTCGGGTACCGCCACGTTGGAGGCGATGTTGGTGGGCAGACCCATGGTGGTCGCTTATAAGGTATCGCCCATCAGTTATTGGCTGGTGCGTCTGTTGAATCTGGTTAAGCTGAAGCATTTCTCGATGCCTAATCTGCTGGCGGGTGAGGGTATCGTTCCTGAAATGATTCAACACGATGCTGTGGTCGAGAACTTGGGGCCCGCGGTGTTAGCCTATTATCAGTCTGCGGATGGCAATAGAGCGTTGCTGGAACGCTTTGCGGGTTTGCAGGGCGTCTTGCGGCAAAATGCCAGTCGGAAATCGGCGGAGGCCGCAATTCGGATGGTCGCCGAAGGACTTGCCCGCAAGGCCTGAGCTTCGTATAACCTGAGGGATTAATTAAGGCTGAAATTTGGTGGGTAAATTCAGTCTAAAAACAAACAGGCTCAAAGAGCCGAACAACAGACGCTGAGCCGTCGGCAATGACCCGCGGACGGCATCCGGAATGTACAAATCCGGCTGAGCAGGCTGGGAAGAGCGGGCAGGAAGAGCTCCGGAAAAAGTTTAAGGGGAGTGTATTGACGTTAATAGCGGGTGTGGATGAAGCAGGGCGCGGACCATTGGTCGGTTCGGTGGTGGCGGCTGTCGTAGTG
>JABIQA010000073.1 GCA_018699155.1 Chromatiales bacterium | reverse complement strand
TAGGCCTCACCTTAAAAATCACCCCACAGATCAACGAAGGTGATGCCATTTTACTGACCATAGATCAGACGGTTTCCAGCGTAAGTGATAGTACTCAGGCCGTTGACCTGATTACCAATAACCGCTCCATCACCACCTCGGTTATCGTTGATGATGGGGCGACTCTGGTGCTTGGTGGTTTGATTCGTGATGAGATGCGTGAAAAGGAACAACGTGTGCCATTTCTGGGCAGCATTCCATTGCTCGGCGCACTGTTCCGCGGCAAGGAAGCAACGCTTGTAAAGACCAATCTGATGGTTTTTATCAAACCCACTATCCTCCGCGATAGCAGTCAGGCCGCGTTAGCCACCAACGAAAAATACACGCTGATTCGTGATCTGCAAATTCAAGCCCAGGGAGAAGAATCCTTTGACCTTGGCCAGCGCCCTGCACTGCCGGAAATGGAGTCAACGCGGATCATTAGTACCATCGACCTGCGTAACTCCAACGCTTCGGCAACAAGTGCAAAGGAACCCTGAGCGCATCATGGACCCTGATACAGACTCACAGCGTATTACCGAAGATCTCGCAGCTGCGAATATCGAATTCATCGAAGACGACGAGCCTACGCCATTAGGCAAAAAAAGCGGCACCGAAGCAGGGCCTGTCGCTCCCGAAATCAAGGTCGATAAACCCGGCCCGTTGTTGCCCTTCGCTTTTGCCAAACGCCATGGCGTACTAGCCCGACGGCTCGCTGATGGCAGCGTCAATACTCTGGTACGCGCTAACGCTGACCCGGTGAGCCTCACCGAAGCACGTCGTGTCATCGGCGACGCTCTAAATACCAGCATCATTAGCATTGAAGAATTTGAACAAACCTTACAACAAGCCTACGAAGACAACTCCGGCTCAACCATGCAAATGGTTGAAGGCTTCGATGATGAGTCGGATCTGCTTCGCGTGGCTCAGGAACTGCCCGAACCTTCCGACCTACTCGAAGCTGATGACGATGCACCAATTATTCGCCTGATCAATGCGGTGCTTACCGCCGCCATTAAAGAAAATGCATCGGATATTCATATCGAGCCGTTTGAAAACCGACTCGTCATCCGCTTCCGTGTGGACGGTGTATTAAAAGAAGTTCTGCAGTCCCGTCGTGCTGTAGCGCCACTGGTTGTATCACGAATTAAGGTTATGTCGGCACTTGATATTGCCGAAAAACGATTGCCTCAGGATGGTCGTATCTCACTGCGTATTGCGGGTCGTGCGGTCGATGTTCGTGTGTCGACGATCCCTTCCGGACATGGCGAACGTGTGGTGCTGCGCTTGCTGGACAAACAAGCCGGTCGATTGAATCTTGACTCATTGGGCATGGAGCCTGAGTCACAAAAACTGATGACCGACCTTATTCATCGACCCCACGGAA
The DNA here is from genome assembly GCA_018699155.1 of Chromatiales bacterium. Taxonomy (GTDB): domain Bacteria; phylum Pseudomonadota; class Gammaproteobacteria; order Steroidobacterales; genus JABIQA01. Next base: position 1,272 of record JABIQA010000073.1, on the reverse strand, counting down.
TTATTCTTGTTACTGGCCCTACGGGCTCGGGCAAGACCACGTCGCTGTACGCCGCCCTGGAACAAATTAACAGCAACAGTCGCAATATCCTGACCGTTGAAGACCCCATCGAGTACTACCTCGACGGTATCGGCCAGACTCAGGTAAATACCAAAGTAAACATGACATTTGCCAAAGGGCTTCGCGCTATCCTCCGTCAGGATCCCGACATCGTCATGGTGGGCGAAATTCGTGACCTTGAAACGGCCGAGATAGCAATTCAGGCCAGTCTAACGGGGCATCTGGTGCTCTCTACCCTCCATACCAATACGGCTGTGGGTGCGGTAACCCGCCTGCGTGACATGGGGGTTGAACCCTTCCTATTGTCATCGAGTTTAATCGGCGTGGTGGCGCAACGACTTGTTCGTGTACTTGATCCTGACACCCGTGTGGCCTATACCGCCAGCGAGTTTGAGTGCACCGGCCTCGAGGCCGACCGGGCTAACCCACCGACACTGTACCGAGCCAGCGAAGAATCCCTGCGCAACGGCGCCGGCTTTCATGGCCGCAGCGGTATATATGAAGTTATTGCTGTGGATAATGCCATGCGCACCATGATTCATGACGGTGCCGGCGAACACGAACTTGAGAAATATGCTCGCAGCATGAGCAAGGGCATTCGCGAAGATGGACTGCGCAAAGTTTACGAGGGGACCACCACCCTTGAAGAAGTTTTGCGTGTTACACGTGCCTCGTAATGGGACTGTTAATTAGCTATGGGTGCATTTGAATACACCGCAGTAGACGCTGCGGGCAAAGAAAGCAAAGGCGTACTCGAAGGTGAAACGGCCCGCCAGGTGCGGCAACTGCTCCGGGAGAAAAGCCTATTTCCGCTGGACGTTGCTGAGGTTAAAGAGAAAGCCGATGGAGGCAATTTCACCATATCGTTTGGAGGTGGCATTTCCTCAGCGGACCTGGCGATGTTTACCCGTCAGCTGGCCACTTTAGTCAATGCCGCCCTGCCCCTCGAAACAGCACTAAAAGCTGTCGCCGAACAAACCGAGAATCCAAAGATCCAGAGTATCGTATTAAGCGTGCGCTCACGGGTAATGGAAGGCCATACCTTTGCCGATGGACTGAAAGATTTTCCCAAGGCCTTCCCAGAGCTTTATATAGCCACAATAGCTGCGGGTGAGCAGTCGGGACATCTGGACACCGTGCTGGAACGACTCGCCGACTACACCGAGGCACGCCAGGAACTGCGCCAGAAAGTGCAACAGGCAATGATTTATC
>JABIQA010000049.1 GCA_018699155.1 Chromatiales bacterium | reverse complement strand
GAATTTTCATTTCCTCAAGCTTTGCCAGGTTGCGCAAACGTAGATTAAGGATCGATTCGGCCTGCGTTTCCGTAATCTTAAAGGCCTTAATTAAGGCAGGCTTGGGCTCATCTTGCTGGCGAATAATTTTAATGACTTTGTCGATATTCAAAAAGGCTACCAACAAGCCATCAAGGATATGCAGCCGCTCCTCGACCTTTGCCAGACGATATTCCAACCTCCGGGTGACCGTAGCTGTACGATACTCCAGCCATTCGACCATAATCTCGCGCAACCCGCGCACGGTAGGGCGCCCATCAAGACCAATGACATTCATATTCACGCGCATGGTCTTTTCAAGATCAGTGGTTGCAAACAGATGGCTCATCAAGGCATCCATATCAACGCGATTCGAGCGCGGCACAATAACCAAACGAATCGGGTTTTCATGATCGGACTCGTCACGCAGATCTTCTACCATCGGTAGCTTTTTGGCACGCATCTGCGCGGCAATCTGTTCCAATAACTTACTGCCGGAGACCTGAAACGGCAGCTCAGTAATGACAATACCGATACCGTCTTTTTCCCAGGTCGCACGCACACGTAAAGTACCGTTGCCGGTCCTATAAATCTCGGCAAGCTCGTTCTTTGGCGTAATAATTTCGCCGCCCGTGGGGTAATCAGGAGCCTTAACATGCTTCATCAAAGCGGCAAGTGTTGCATTTGGCTCTTCCAACAAGTGCAGTAATCCGCCCACGACTTCTCGGAGATTATGCGGTGGCACATCAGTGGACATACCCACAGCAATGCCAGTAGTACCATTGAGCAAAAGATTTGGAAGACGTGCTGGTAATAAAGAGGGCTCGGTCATAGTACCGTCAAAATTAGGTACCCAGTCGGTGGTGCCCTGCCCCAACTCACTTAGCAGAATATTTGCATAAGGGGTTAAACGGGCTTCGGTGTAACGCATCGCCGCGAATGACTTCGGATCATCGGTAGAACCCCAGTTACCGTGACCATCGACAATCGGGTAACGATAAGAAAATGGCTGCGCCATATGGACCATAGCTTCATAACAGGCCGAATCGCCATGCGGATGAAACTTACCCAGCACATCACCAATAGTACGAGCCGATTTCTTCGGCTTCGACGTAGATTTAAGACTTAGCTCACTCATCGCATAGGCAATACGACGTTGCACCGGTTTGAGGCCGTCAGCAATATTAGGTAGCGCGCGATCAAGAATCACGTACATCGAATAATTCAGGTAAGCCCGTTCGGTATAACTGGCTAGTGATTCCTGTTCGATACCTTCGAAGTCGAGTTGATTTTGAGATGTCATAGTTACAGCCTACGGACCAGTCGATCCACAGAAATATTAAGTATTAAACGTCAGCAAGATTGCCTTTTCGCTCGAGCCAATCGCGCCGATCTTTAGCTCGTTTCTTGGCCAGCAACATATCCAGCGCCTGCTCGGTATTGTCTTCTGCACTGGCTGTGAGTTGCACCAGGCGACGAGTTTCAGGCGCCATAGTGGTTACACGCAACTGCCCCGGACTCATCTCGCCCAGCCCTTTAAAACGCGTAACATTCACATTGCCGCGCAGTTTATCGGCCTCGACCCTGTCCATCACGCCACGACGCTCATCTTCATCGAGCGCATAGAACACCTGCTTGCCCACATCTATACGGTACAGCGGCGGCATGGCGACATACACATGACCTTTACGCACCAATTGCGGAAAATGCCGGGCAAATAACGCACAGATCAGCGTCGCAATATGCAGGCCATCGGAGTCAGCATCAGCAAGAATACAAACCTTGTGATAACGGAGCTTGGAGGTATCTTCTTCCCCCGGATCCATGCCGATGGCAAGACTAATGTTGTGCACTTCCTGCGAAGCTAATAGTTCGCCACGATCAACTTCCCACGTGTTTAGAATCTTTCCACGCAATGGCATTACTGCCTGAAACTCACGGTTACGTGCCTGCTTAGCAGAGCCTCCCGCGGAGTCGCCTTCCACCAGAAAAATTTCGCAGCGCTCGGGATCACTGGCGGTACAGTCAGCCAATTTACCCGGCAGTGCTGGCCCTGACACAATCTTCTTACGGGTAACCTGCTTGCTGGCTTTAAGACGTTTTTGAGCAGCAGCAATGACTTTACCGCCAATAAGGTCGGCGGTTTCAGGGTGCTGATTCAGCCATAGCCCCAGCGCATCTTTTACAACGCCGGCAATAAATGCTGTGCATTGCCTTGAAGATAAGCGTTCTTTGGTCTGACCCGAAAACTGCGGGTCTTCCATTTTTCCGGAAAGAACAAAAGCGACACCATCCCAAACATCTTCGGGAGCCAACTTAATACCGCGGGGCAACAGGCTGCGGGCGTCACAATATTCACGCACCGCTTCGGTGAGACCCGCACGAAAACCATTGACGTGAGTACCGCCCTGCGCGGTCGGAATTAGGTTCACGTATGACTCGGACAGTGGTGTGCCGCCATCAGTGAGCCAGACGCAGGCCCAATCAACTTCTTCAGTCTCAGTGGCAAAGCTGCCGCCAAAAGGTTCTTCAGGCAAACAAGTCAGACCCTGCAGCGACTCACACAAATACTGTTCAAGCCCACCGTCATACTGCCAGTCGACCTTCTCTTTGGTTTTCTCATCATAGAAACTAACAAACAAACCCGGACACAGTACCGCCTTTGCTTTTAAGACATGCTTAAGCCGTGATACCGAAAACTTGGCGGAATCAAAATAACCCGAGTCCGGCCAAAAGCGAATGGTGGTACCCGTATTGGCTTTACCCACCTTGCCCACAACTTCAAGCTTGCCTTTCTTAACACCGCCCTGAAAACTGATGTTGTGCTCTTGACCATCGCGGCGAATCCACACTTCCAAATGCTTGGATAGCGCGTTAACCACCGAGACACCCACACCATGCAAACCACCAGAAAATTGATAATTCTCATTGGAAAACTTACCACCGGCATGCAATCGCGTAAGGATCAACTCAACCCCAGGGATCTTTTCTTTCGGGTGGATATCGACCGGCATCCCACGACCGTCATCCGCGACTTCCAGCGAACCGTCTGCGAATAGCGTGACCGCAATCTTTTTACAATGACCGGCAAGCGCTTCGTCAACGCTATTATCGACGACCTCATGGGCCAGATGATTGGGACGCTGGGTGTCGGTATACATGCCCGGACGCCGCTTTACCGGATCCAGCCCGCTCAAAACCTCAATGTCTGAGGCACTGTAGTTCTTACTCACAAAGCTTCACGCCCTACGCTCTTTTGAGCACAAGCAGTTCCTGTTAGAACACCTGCGGAACACAGGCATTGTGGGGAACATAAAGTTAACGCACAAATCGGCGCCTAACCCTAAGCGCCGTCGATTATTGCAGTCTATATAAACCGACGCTCCGTTAAAAGCCTGTGAAGAATAAGTCCGATTCAATATATTGGCTGTTGAGCACATACGCAGCCTAACCGGGGCACATTGACGACAGCTTGCGGCTGTGCAAGGCTATGTAATCGCAACAAACGGATACCCTATCGTGGTTAAAAAGATTGATCTTGAGAAATCGCTGCAAGAACTTGAAAGCATTGTCGAAACGCTGGAAGACGGCGACCTCTCGCTTGAGCAATCGCTGAAGTATTTTGAAAAAGGGGTAAAACTTAGCCGCGAATGCCAGACAGCACTCAAAGATGCTGAGCAAAAGGTCAAAATCCTGACGGATGGAGAGCTCAAAGACTTTGAACCAGCCGGTGAAACACCTGACTAACTCCCGCTTGGCTCAGTTAGCAGCGCGGTTGCCTACCCGTGCAAACGCTCAATCAATTCCCGCAAAAACACCTTCGTAAACCTTAATTGGCACTCGGTGGATACCTGCTCCAACAATGTGGCGCTCACGGTTAACAAGGTGGCATTGTCTGCGGAACGAATCGTGGCGCTGCGCCGGGCATTCTGCACATAGCCACTTTCACCAAAACAATTGCCTGCCTGCAAGCGCGCAATCGGTCGGCCTTCAACCTCAACAATGCAATTACCCGAAACAACCACGTAAAAGCGATCATCAAGGTCACCCTCGCGAATAATCTCATCGTCAGGCAAATGCTCTCGCCATTCACTTGCGCGCATCAACTCAAGAATCTCCCCTTGTGAGAAATCGTGGAAGAATTTAAGACGGCGCAAGATATCGAAATGCTCCTGCGCATCGAGCAGCTCGGAGCCCTGTTGCAGTTTTCGGTGCACCCGCGTCATTGCAGCAGCCATCGTCGCACCGTTCTGATAACGGTTATTGGGCTCCTTCTGCATTGCAACTGCCACCAACTCTTCTAGCCCTTCGGGAATACTTGTCCGCAGAGTGTGTATAGGGGGGGGAGTCGCATACACAATCTGGTTTAACAGCTGGCTAAGGTCGGAGCCGCGAAACGGTCGGTAGCCAGTGAGCAACTCATAAAGCACTGCGCCTAGCGAATAGATGTCAGATGCCGGAGATAATTCAGCCGACTGCACCTGCTCAGGTGACATGTAACTCGGTGAGCCTGCAATACCCATTATCTGCGGCAGATCAGAATCTTTCTTTATGGCGATACCAAAATCGATAATGCGAACGTCGTTGTCCGGCGTGAGCATAACGTTGTTGGGTTTAATGTCGCGGTGAATCAAGCCACGACTGTGCGCATAATGCAGCGCTTTGGCGCACTTAAAAATAAGTTTAACCACGTCTTCAATGGGCAGTAGATTGTCAGGGCGACAGTACGCCCCCAAGGTTCGGGCTCCCTGCACATGCTCCATCACGACGTAGTATTTGCCCTCTTCCTCACCGGCATCATAGATAGGCAGAATATTCGGGTGCTGCAACATCCCAACGATATGCGCCTCGTTGAAAAACATCTTGCGGGCAATTTCCGCAGCACGACCATCCTCAGCGGCATCGATGTGATAAACCTTAATCGCCACATCGCGCCCGTAATAAGGGTCATGAGAGAGATACACATTTCCGGTAGTACCTTTGCCAATCTCATTGATAATGTCATATTTACCAATGCGCTCCGGTACTCCGGATGAGTTGCTGGTTGTCGCCTGTGGCATAAAATACCGCCTTTGTTATGGTGCCATTTACAGGTTCAGTAACAGATATTGAATGCCTGCAAGTGCCAACCCCGCATACACGGCGGCTAGCACATCATCGAGCATAATTCCGAAACCCCCACGCAATCTGTGATCTATATCCAGAATCGGCCAGGGCTTAACAATGTCCATCAAGCGAAACAACCCGAAACCCAATACAGCGGAGATGATTGATGGTTCAACAAAGGTCATGGTTAGCATCATGCCAACTACTTCATCCCATACAATACCGCCATGATCATGGACGCCGAGGCGTTTTGCACTTTCGCCACAGATCCAAACACCCAAAACAAACAACAACAATGCGAGCAACAGGTATGCAGAAATGCCATAGGGCCAGCCAAACCACCAAATCGGTAGACCCAGCAGCGAACCAAAAGTACCCGGCGCCTTAGGTGCCAAACCCAACCCGAAACCAAAGGCAGGCCAGTGAACCGGATCACGAAATACTTTTTGCACTAATTCACTATGAGTCATCGTACTACTCCGCATCTTCGGGCAGTTCATGTGCAGCAACCACAAAATGGTCGAAGCCGGAATCCGGCACCGCATAAAGTTGTTGAGCATCATCCTGCCAGCGCTGCCCTTCAGCGGCTACCGTGATGCCAATGTGCGTTACAGAGCAATCCCAGCTGCTGACCAACGCCTGAAAAACCGCATCCTGATCGGCGGGCACCGTGAAACAGAGTTCGTAGTCATCACCGCCCAACAAAGCCATTTCGATAGCCTGATCACGGCCAACGGTCTCCAGGAGTTCCGCCGATAAAGGCAAAGCGTCGAGGCGCAATTCAGCGCCAAGGCCACTGGCTAGCAACAGATGGCCCAGATCAGCATGCAGACCATCTGATATATCAATCATGGCAGAGGCAATGCCATTCAGAGATAAGCCCTCATGAACGCGCGGAGTCGGATAGAGAAAACGCTCGGCAAGATAATGTTCGGCATCGGTATCGCCTTCGCACAAGCGCCCGGCAACCGCATCACCGGGGTTCCCAGTAACATAAATTGCATCACCTTCCGATGCGTTGCTGCGTAACACGGCCATATCTGCTGCGACTTCACCATGAACAGTGACAGTGGCAACCAATGGACCGCTGACAGTATCACCGCCAATCAATTCAACGTCATATGCATCGGCCAGCAAAAAAAACCCGGCGGCGAAACCCGCTACCCACTCGGCATCAGCATCAGGTAACGCTAATGCCAGACTCGCCCAACGGGGATTCGCGCCCATCGCGGCAATATCGCTCAGGTTTACCGCAAGCGCTCGGTAGCCAACAGCATGAGCCGGTGTATAAACAGGAAAATGGACGCCCTCGACAATGGCGTCAGTGACAACCACTAGGCTATTACCGGTAGCAAGATTCAACACCGCACCATCATCGCCGATACCCACATCGACGCCTAAAGCACGACCAGCGCTGCGGTCAAAATAGCGTGCGATCAGATCAAACTCAGCCAACATACGCAGGCTCCTGTCAGACGGCAGGTTAAGGGCGGATATCTTTAACGGCTTTATCTAGCACCGCATTGACATAGCGGTAGCCATCCTGAGAACCAAACAATTTGCACAGCTCAATGGCCTCATTCATCACGACCTTCGGTGGCAAATCAGGATGTAAATCAAGCTCGGTCACCCCCAGCCAGAGGACGGCACGCTCAATAGGGTCGATTTGCTCAATCGGCCGATCGGCATATACGGCGATGCGCTCGTCGAGCTCCTCCAGCGATGCCATGACTTCTTTTAACAACTGCTCAAAATAAGGTTTATCGGCACGGACTGCTTCCCGGCCATTGATGTATTGCTCATGCAATACACTGCGATTGTGCCCTGAAATCTGATGCTGATAGAGCGCCTGAATAAGCAAGCGACGACTAGCGCTACGTCCTGTCATCGCCATGTCTAAGCCAGTGTTCCGCGAAACAAACTAACCATTTCTAAAGTTGCCAAAGCCGTTTCGCGGCCCTTGTTATCGTCATTATCGCCAGAGCGGTCTACAGCCTGCTGCACATCATCAGTAGTTAACACACAAAACCCCAGCGGCAGCTTGTGATCGAGAGTTACCCGCAATAGGCCATCGGTGCAGGCCCCTGAGACAAATTCAAAATGCGGTGTGCCGCCGCGAATGATAGTCGCAACCGCAATAATCGCATCATAGTCGCCGCTCAGGGCAATACGTTGGGCAGCCAGAGGCAACTCAAATGCCCCGGGGGCGCGCACCACATCGATATCGTTTTCGCGGATGCCATGCTCAAGCAACATAGCTCGAGCGCCAGCAATAAGATTATCGCAGATACCCTCGTTAAAGCGGGCTGCCAGAATACAAAAGCGTGCGCCATACACATCAAAATCTTGTGCCGCATAACTCTGTTTTTTTGGTGTCTCGCTCAAGGTTAAATGTCTCTAATTAAAGAATATTACGTAAAAAATTAATGGTCGACATACTCGACCACTTCAAGGCCAAAGCCGGACAAAGCCAGCATATGCTTCGGCGCACTCAATACCCGCATTCGGGTGATGCCGAGATCACGCAGTATTTGTGCGCCGGTACCATGGGTGCGTAACACAGCAACCTCATCTTTTGAGAGCTCAACTGCATGAACTGAATCGCTCTTACCCAAAGCGGCAATGTCATGCACTAGCTGGCGCGCCGATTGTTCATAGCGCAGAATAATGACCACTCCCGCTTCCGCCTCTGCAATGCTGCGCATGGCACTTCTCAGCGGCCAACCCAGTCGCGAATGCTTTACGCCAACAACATCCGCCAGTGTATCCTGCAAATGCACGCGCACTAGCGGTGCATCGGCTTTCTGCAGATCACCTTTCACCAATGCGAGATGAACGTTGTGGCTGATATGGTCTTCGAAACAAACCATCTCGAATTCACCGAACTCGGTTTCAATAGCCTGCGATGAAATACGCTCGACCGACTGTTCCTTCTCAAGACGATAACGAATCAAGTCAGCAATACTGCCGATTTTTAAGCCATGCTTAACTGCAAATAATTCGAGCTGAGGCCGACGCGCCATAGTGCCGTCGTCGTTCAAAATCTCAACAATCACCGCAGCGGGCTCATGCCCTGCCATGCGGGCTAGATCACAGCCGGCTTCGGTATGACCGGCCCGGGTAAGAACACCACCAGGCTGAGCCATAATCGGAAACACATGACCCGGCTGAATAAGATCTTCCGGCTTGGCATCGGTGGCTACGGCAGCACGAATAGTGCGTGCACGATCATGCGCCGAAATGCCTGTCGTTACACCGTCTACAGCTTCAATAGACAGTGTGAAGTTGGTGGCATGCTGCTCGTTGGTCTCATCCACCATCAGCGGCAAACGCAACTGCTTGCATCGCTCACGGGTTAAGGTAAGGCAGATCAAACCACGACCATGTGTCGCTATATGATTAACATGATGTGGCTCAACACAATCGGCCGCCATCAATAAATCACCTTCGTTTTCACGGTCTTCATCATCAACGATGATAACCATCTTGCCTTGACTAATATCGGCAACAATTTCTTCGATGCTGCTAAACGCAGGGTTCAGATCAGCATCATTAGGGCTCGAGTCAACAGCCGACATAGGAGAAACCTCTGGTAAACATGCGTTTAAGTGTACTGCGAAAAGCGCTCGAGGTAACGCGCGATAATATCGACTTCGATATTCACGCGGGTTCCCGACACATATTTCGCGATAATAGTTTGCTCGCGCGTGTGCGGAACAATCGTTAAATGGGCAACTGCACCGTCTACGTCGTTAACCGTAAGACTAATGCCATCAATACATATAGAACCTTTCTTGGCGACGTAACGGGCCAGTGGTTCCGGCACCCGAACTTGCAGCGCAATTGACTGTGCATTCTCAGCGACCGACACCACTTCGCCAATACCATCAATATGACCGGTAACCAGATGCCCGCCCAGCGGCTCCTGCAATGTGAGCGCTGGCTCAAGATTCACCGCAGACCCAGCCTCGAGGCCACCTAAGATCGTAAGCTCCAGCGTTTCGCGCGACACATCTGCGGCAAAACCAGTGGCCGTAAGCTCGACGACTGTGAGGCAACAGCCGCATACCGCAATGCTATCGCCCAGCTTAACATTGCTGATATCCAAGTCTGCAGTATCAATTTGCAGCCGGCCTTCGCCCTGCGAAACATCTTTCGCAGCAATCTGACCCACTGCCTTCACTATTCCTGTAAACACAAACTACCCTGCCCAACTGTTTTAAATTGCCATTCCAAAATTATGTTCTGGAACGTTATTAACGAGCCGTTGCAGAAATTCCACAGCATGCTCCGAAAAAAATCATTACGCTGGCAAAACTCGGTAACTCAGGCGCAAATCTGCGCCAACGCGACGAACTCCATTCAGTTCTAACAACGGTCGCTGCGACATATCCTCGAGCTCATTTAGCGCAAACATCCCGAACGCATCACCACCCAACACATGCGCAGCCTGATACACCACAACTTCATCAAGCAGACCCTGCTGCAAAAAGCTGCCGTTCAATACCGAACCAGCTTCCACCAATACATTGTTAAGCTCACGCTCCGCAAGTAATGCTAAAACTGCCGTAAGGCTAACCCGACCTTGCTCAGCCGCAAGCACCACTACTTCAGCCCCCGCAGCAGTTAACACTGCAGCTTTGTCCGGGGCATCACTAACGGTCAATATCAGCACCTTGCCTGGCAAAGACAAAGTCTTTGCATGCGGCGACGTACGCAACTTCGAATCCAGAATAACCCGCAAGGGCTGTATACAATGCTCATACTCTGCAGCACGCACGTTCAACGACGGGTTATCGGCCAATACCGTGGCAACACCGGTAAGTACCGCTGAACTCCGTGCACGCAGCCTTTGCACATCAAGCCTTGCTGCCGCGCCGGTAATCCATTGGCTATCGCCATTAGCCAAAGCCGTACGACCATCCAGACTTACCGCCAACTTGCTGACAACACGTGGGCGCTTGCGTTGCATACGCGACCAGAAGCCGGCATTTAAATCAGTTGCCGGCTCAGCCAGCAAATCGCTGCTCACTTCAATTCCGTGCTGGCGCAGCCACTCGGCACCTTTACCAGCAACCTGAGGATTAGGGTCATCAACAGCAAACACCACCCGCGAAATACCTGCGGCGTACAATGCCTCGGTGCAAGCACCGGTTCTGCCCGCATGACAACAAGGTTCCAAGGTTACATACGCGGTAGCACCTTGAGCTCCTTTACCGGCAACAGCGAGCGCGTTCACCTCGGCATGAGCTTCGCCTGCAAACTGATGCCAACCCTCACCTACAACTTTGCCATCCTTAACAATGATGCAGCCCACACAAGGGTTCGGATCAGCAGTGTACAAGCCTCGCTCTGCCAACTGCAAAGCCCTCGCCATGTGCTCACGATCGCTAATGGTATGTGGCGCTGCTGACATTAATTTTTCTTGCCTTTGCCATCGCCGCGGTCACGCGGCAATAAGGACAGCTGATCTCGTCGTAATTCCGGACTTGGCATTTGTTGCAACTTCCGGATCTCATCTTCAAACTGGGTAACATCCTGGAAGCTTCGATACACCGAGGCAAAGCGCACATAAGCCACTTCATCTACCGAGCGCAGCTCTTCCATGACCAAATCGCCCAATTCACGCGCGGGAATTTCACGCTCACCCACTGTCTGTAACTTATGTATGATTCGGGCTACCATCGCCTCAACCGCTTCGGCGCTGACCGGTCGTTTTTCGACTGCCCTAACAATGCCACTCCGCAGCTTCTGTTCATCGAACGGTTCGCGTGAATCATCTCGCTTCACTATTCGTGGCACCACCAGCTCGGGTGTTTCATACGTACTGAACCGCTCATGACATTCGACACACTCACGCCTTCTTCGAATCTGCCGACCCTCGCCAGCTAAACGCGAGTTGATAACCTTGGTTTCTTCATGTCCGCAAAAAGGGCAATACATCTCTCAGGCCTGATCTAATTAACTTAACGAGCGCTTAACGATACACGGGGAAACGCGCGCACAGGGCCTTCACCTGCTCACGCACCCGATCTTCAACCGCGGCATCACCTAAATTGTCGAGTATATCGGCAATCCAGTTCGACAGATCACGGAACTCTTCTTCTTTAAAACCACGGGTGGTCATCGCCGGTGTGCCTATACGCAAACCACTGGTCACAAACGGTGAGCGCGGATCATTGGGCACAGAGTTCTTGTTCACTGTGATGTGCGCGCGACCTAATGCGGCATCAGCATCCTTACCACTGATGTCTTTAGCAATGAGATCCATCAAAAACATATGACAATCGGTGGTGCCCGAAACAATATTGAACCCGCGGCTGGCTAAAGTTTCTGCCATGACACGGGCGTTAATTTTCACCTGTTTGGCATAAACCTTAAATTCAGGCTCCATGGCTTCTTTGAATGACACGGCCTTAGCGGCAATCACATGCATCAGCGGGCCACCCTGACTGCCGGGGAAGATCTTCGAATTCAGTTTCTTCTCTATCTCCGGGTTAGCCTTTGCCAGAATCAAGCCCCCACGTGGACCACGCAGAGTTTTATGCGTGGTGGTGGTGGTCACGTCAGCAATCGGCACCGGGCTTGGGTATTCGCCTGCGGCAACCAAACCGGCAACGTGCGCCATGTCGGCCATCAGGTAGGCGCCAACACTATCGGCTATATCACGGAAACGCTGCCAATCGATTTCACGGGCATAAGCAGAGAAACCCGCAATAATTAACTTAGGGCGGTGTTCATTGGCCAGTTCTGCAACTTGGTTGTAATCAATCTCGCCCGTCGCAAGGTCCAGTCCATACAACACCGAGTTGTAGATCTGACCGGAGAAGTTGACTTTCGCACCGTGAGTCAGGTGACCGCCGGCATCGAGCCCCATACCCAGTACGGTCTCACCCGGCTGCATCAACGCCATGTAAACCGCGGCATTGGCCTGCGAACCGGAGTGCGGTTGAACGTTGACATAATCGGCGCCAAATAAGGCTTTGGCGCGATCAATAGCCAGCTGTTCTGCAACGTCAACGTGCTCACAACCGCCGTAGTAACGCTTCCCCGGATAACCCTCAGCGTACTTATTGGTCAACAAGGACCCCTGAGCCTCCATGACTAGCGGGCTGGTGTAGTTCTCTGAAGCAATCAGCTCAACATGATCCTCCTGACGCTGAGCTTCATCTTCCATTGCCTTAGCCAGTTCCGGGTCAAAATCTGCAAGGTTCCAGTCGCCGCTGTACATGCCGTACTCCGTATATATTTAAGTGTAAAAAGGGGGACGCAATTGTAATAGAAAACGCGCTCCCTGAGCGCAGTTTTCTGCGGTTATAATCGGCTGGCTTGAGGTCATCCAGCGACATGCTGGTCAGCAAGCGCGATAACAACGGCTAAACAGCGCCTCCCAGCCCGATTAGCCCGATCCGTTTCCCGAGATATTGGAGTAATAGTCAGTGGCTCAATACGTCTATGTCATGAACCAGGTATCGAAGCTGGTTCCACCTAAGCGCTTTATTCTTAAAGACATTTCACTCAGCTTCTTCCCTGGCGCGAAGATTGGCGTGCTGGGCCTGAACGGCTCCGGTAAATCCAGCCTGCTGCGCATAATGGCGGGCATTGATACAGAAATTGAGGGCGAAGCCCGACCCCAGCCGGGCACCAAAGTGGGCTTTTTACCGCAGGAGCCGCAGCTGAATCCGGATAAAGATGTCCGCGGCAATGTCGCGGAAGGTCTTGGCGAGGCTATGGAGCTGGTCAATCGCTTCAATCAAATAAGCGACCGCTTTGCCGAGCCCATGGAGGAGGATGAGATGAATGCTCTCATCGAGGAACAGGGCGAACTGCAAAACAAAATTGATGCGGTAAATGGCTGGGATATCGAGCATAAGCTGGAGGTCGCGGCCGATGCGCTGCGCCTGCCCGACTGGGATGCCGACATCAGCATGCTCTCTGGCGGTGAAAAACGCCGAGTGGCCTTGTGCCGTCTGCTGCTGTCTGAACCCGATATGCTTCTGCTTGATGAGCCCACCAATCACCTTGATGCCGAATCGGTGGCATGGATGGAACACTTTTTAGAACAGTACCCCGGCACTGTGGTTGCGGTAACCCATGATCGCTACTTCCTCGACAATGTTGCGGGCTGGATACTAGAACTTGACCGCGGCGAAGGCATACCCTGGGAAGGCAACTACTCCAGCTGGCTGGAACAAAAAGAAGCGCGTCTGGCGATGGAAAAAAAGCAGGAAGACGCTCACCAGAAATCCATCAAGAAGGAACTTGAATGGGTGCGCACTTCGCCTAAAGCACGACATGCCAAGAGTAAAGCACGCATGGCTCAGTTTGATGAACTCAACTCACAGCAATTCCAAAAACGTCAGGAAACCAATGAAATCTATATTCCACCGGGCCCCCGGCTCGGCGATATGGTTATTGAGATTAATGACCTGAATAAAGGCTTCGGTGACCGCCTGCTCATTGAGAACTTTAATGTCAATATTCCAGCGGGTGCCATTGTTGGTATCATTGGCCCCAACGGCGCCGGTAAAACCACATTATTCCGCATGATTACCGGTGCAGAAAAGCCCGACAGCGGCGACATCCAGCTGGGCGAAACCGTAAAACTCGCCTATGTCGATCAATCCCGCCATGCATTGGATGACAAAAAGACTGTATGGGAAGAGGTCTCTGAAGGTCAGGAGCTTATTACCGTCGGCACTTATGAAACCTCATCACGGGCCTATGTCGGTCGCTTTAACTTCAGGGGCAATCAGCAGCAGCAATCCATTAGCGAGCTATCGGGCGGTGAGCGTAATCGCGTGCATCTTGCCAAAGTACTGAAAGCAGGCAGCAACGTATTACTGCTCGATGAACCAACTAATGATCTGGATGTGGAAACACTGCGAGCACTCGAAGAGGCACTGCTTGACTTCCCGGGCTGTGCCATCGTTATCTCGCATGACCGCTGGTTCCTCGATCGAATCGCCACTCATATTCTTGCCTTCGAAGGCGACAGCCATATTGAATTTTTTGCAGGCAACTACATGGAATACGAGGCCGATCGCAAGCGACGCCTTGGCACCGCTGCCGATGCGCCGAAGCGCATCAAGTACAAGCGCCTTGCCAGCTAAAGCTCAGCAATGCACATTTGCGATTGCTTGTGCCGTATATTCGGGTAATGTGAGCGTATGAAAATATTTGCGGACGATAGAATCAGTCACGAGGCTGGGGCAGTAAACCCCGACTGCCCGCATTGCCAGATGCAAACCCCAATGACGCCTGTATCGCGCCCTGATTTTGCCGCCATCAAAGCCTGCAAACCTGCGGTTACCGGACTCACTTTTCTCTGTCTTAAGTGTCACAACCCTGTATTAGTCCGCTATGCAGTCATTGAGATTGGTGAAACAGAAATCCAACTCGGTATTAGCGCACCGCCAGCACTGCGCAGCGATGACCCTATTAACCTCAGCTATCTGCCCGCAGCGGTTAAAAAGCCTTACGTCGATGCATTGGGCTGCTATCAGCATGAACTGCTGCAACCGTTCTCAATAATGTGCAAACAAACTATGCAGGCCATCATAAAAGATCTGGGTGACGGCGGAAAAATGCGGGTGTTTAATCATATGGAAGAGTTGCGCAATATCTTCGATATTGAACCGCGTACTTTCGATACCATTAGTGACACTCTGTTTGATAACAAACACTCCCTCGTCAGCAAACCTGTATTTGGTCGCACAGAGGCCGCAGTATTGTTAGAAGCAATAAAAGACCTGCTGTATCAGCTCTATGTGCGCGAAGCCCGCCTACAGCGTGCGATTGGCATGCGACGGTTCTTTGCCGAGCCTGCTGAGAGCAAAAGCGAGCTTGCATCAGTTAGTGCACTGCACAAACCAGTTTAAAGCCTACCCCTGCAGTGCCAACCCTGCTCGGCTGGCGCTACAAACTATACAAACAAGCACTGCTAGTGCTTCAATAAGCATCAGTCAAACAAAAATCGGGAAACAATATGCCTTGGTGGGGATGGATGGTTTTAGGAGCAGTACTGCTCGGCTCTGAGCTGATGGTGATAGATGCTGCGTTCTATCTGGTCTTTCTGGGTATAGCCGCCGCAATTACTGGACTGGCCGTTCTGTTTGGTATTGTCATGGAGCCGTGGCTTCAATGGCTAGTGTTCGGCTCCTTATCACTAATTACAATGTTTACATTCCGCGGTCGTGTCTACGATAAAATCCGCGGCAATGCTGCCGATTACGCTGAAGGACCGGCGGGTCAAATGCTCCGGCTTGAATCAGACTTGGCGGCTGGCACCCAGTGTCGTCAGGAGTTCCGTGGCTCGACATGGATGGTAATTAACCGCGGCACTGCCGACATTACGGCAGGGACTGAGGTCCGTATTACTGAAGTCAGTGGTTTAAATCTAATCATTCAAGATATACCGCAACAATCAAAACAGGAATAAAAAAATGTTAGAAAATACCGCTTTCTTAGTCGCACTAGCCATTGTGGTTGTGGTGGTTATTGTACTTTCCAAAACTGCGATCATCGTGCCGCAACAAACCGCCTTTGTGATTGAAAACCTTGGCAAGTACTCCCGTACTCTGCGAGCTGGCTTTCACATTCTTATTCCTTTCATCGAGCGTGCTGCCTACAAGCACACCCTGAAAGAAACCTCTTTCGATATCGATGAGCAAATCTGCATCACTAAAGACAATGTGCAAGTGGGCGTTGACGGTGTGCTGTACATGCAAGTGCTCGACCCGGAGCGTGCCTCTTATGGTATTACCGACTATTACTTTGCTATTTCGCAACTTGCACAAACCACGCTGCGTAGCGAGATCGGTAAAATAGACCTCGACCGCACCTTCGAAGAACGCGGTGCTATTAACAGCAACGTAGTATCGGAGCTCGACAAAGCATCAGACCCCTGGGGCGTGAAGGTTCTGCGCTATGAGATCAAGAATATCAACCCTCCTACTGACGTACTCAGTGCGATGGAAAAACAAATGCGTGCCGAGCGTGAAAAACGGGCCGTAGTGCTCAATTCCGAAGGCGAGCGTGATGCACAAATAAATCAGGCTGAAGGTGAAAAGCAGCGTGTTATTAAGGCATCTGAAGCGGTTCAGCGACAACAGATCAATGAAGCTGAAGGCGAGGCCAATGCGATTAAAGCCATTGCTGAAGCAACCGCATTGGCCTTGCGTCAGGTTGCCGCAGCCGTCAATGAACCGGGTGGCAACGCCGCTATGCAATTACGAATTGCTGAAGATTATGTCGCGCAGTTCGGCAACCTGGCGAAAGAAGCAAATACGCTGGTTATCCCTGCCAACCTGAGTGATATCTCATCAATGATTTCATTGGCAACCAGTATCCTGAAACAGGGCGAAAATAAGCCTCCCTCTGTTGGCTGAACAATCGTTTAGCGAAATAAAAAAGCCCGGCATTGCCGGGCTTTTTTATTTGCATCAATTGTTATCTTGCGACTCGCTGCGGATCATCAACCAACAAATACCCGAGCGTTGCGGAACATCCGCAACCAAGGGCCATCTTCACCCCAATGCTCAGGATGCCAAGAATGCTGTAGGGTTCGGAACACTCTTTCCGGGTGAGGCATAAAGGCGGTAACACGGCCGTCTGCAGAACAGATTCCCGCTATACCTTCGGGGGACCCGTTTGGATTAGCTGGGTACAGTGAAGCCTGCGCACCCCTGTTATCAACATAACTTACAGCCACGCCCCCACTCCCCTGCAACGCAGTCAAATCACCCTCGGCGGCAAATTCAGCACGACCTTCACCATGCGAAGTGGCAATCATCAACTGACTTCCCACCATTCCTTTAAGAAAAATAGACGGACCTTCCTGAACTTCAACCATGCTCAAACGAGCTTCAAACTGCTCAGAAAGGTTTGTAACAAATCGCGGCCAATATTCCGTACCAGGAATAATCTCTGCAAGGTTTGCCAACATCTGGCAACCGTTGCATACACCTAGCGTAAAACTGTCGGCACGATTAAAGAACTTTTCAAATTGTTCACGTGCATGAGGGTTAAACAAAATGGATTTTGCCCAACCGCCACCGGCACCCAACACGTCGCCATAAGAGAAACCACCGCAGGCAACCAGACCTTTAACGTCATCAAGGTTACGGCTGCCCGATAGTATCTCGGACATATGCACATCCACAGGCTGAAATCCTGCGCGCTCAAATGCCGCGGCCATCTCCTGAAAACTGTTTACGCCTTGCTCTCGCAGAATTGCTACTCGTGGGCGAGCAGCGCCCAGAATAAATGGTGCGGCAACATCATCAGATGGATCAAAACTGACCTTAGGGTTCAGGCCCGGATCACTGACGTCCAGCAAGCTATCGTAAGCTTGCTTGGCAGTCTCCGGGTTATCGCGCTCTGCCTGCATCAGATAGCTGGTTTCCGACCAGATACGATGCAAATCGGTGCGACTCTCTGAAAAAATAAGGTTGTCATTGCCGCTGATACGAATCTGATCATCGTGGGTCACATAAGCCACCCTGCGCAAACACTTGGCCAGACCAAAGCGCTCGATAACCGCCAGCGCGTCCATAGCTTCAGAATCTGCAATCTGCACTAAACCGCCTAACTCTTCATTAAACAGCAATGCAAAGATTGTCTGCATATCCTGCTCAGAGAAGTCAAGATCAAGCCCCGCTCTCCCGGCAAAAGCCATCTCACATAAAGCAGCAAACATTCCACCATCGGAGCGATCATGATATGCCTGCAACAGGCCCTTTCGATTCAATGTTTGTATGCAATCAAAGTAATGGCGCAGCAGTTGCGGATCGTCCACATCGGCAGGCGCGCCGCCGGGAACATTAAAAACCTGCGACAACACTGAGCCGCCTAGCCGGTTTCTACCCACCCCGAGATCAATCAAATACACCGAACTGCGGGGTTTTATCGAATCATCACTATGCGAAGTCTGTAGTTGCGGGGTAAGTGTGCGACGAATTTCTTCGGCCGGCGCGAAGGCCGTAATGATCAATGACAACGGCGAATAAACCGTATGATTTTCACCCTGTTCATCCCAACTGGTGCGCATCGACAATGAGTCTTTACCCACCGGGATAGCCAGACCTAACTTCTGACAGAAGCCATCAGCCACCGCAGTAACCGTATCGAACAAAGCCTGATTCTCAGCATCGATCCCGCAAGCCGCCATCCAGTTTGCCGACAACCGAATATCGGTGATTTTACTAATTGGAGCCGCTGCAATATTGGTAATAGCCTCGCCAACTGCCAAGCGACCGGATGCGGCAGGGCTCAGCAACGCAACCGGCGAACGTTCGCCCATCGACATTGCCTCACCGGCATCCGAATCAAAACTGCGGGCCGTTACTGCCACATCACTTACCGGTATCTGCCATGGACCGACCAACTGATCCCGTGACACCAAACCACCAACCGTGCGATCACCAATGTGTATAAGGAACGATTTATCAGCGACGGTTGGACAGCGCAGCACACGGCGGCAGGCTTCGGCCAAATCGATACCGCGTAAATCAAGCTCAGGAATCTCGCGGGTGCTGCGAGTCACCGTCATCGTGGTTTTCGGCGGTTTTCCGAGCAAGGTATCCATCGGCATATTCACCGGATGGTTGTCGTTGATCTCGTCATAGACTTTTAACTGTGATCCGCCATCAATTTCACCAATAACAGCATACGGACAACGCTCACGGCGGCAGACCTCATTCACAAATTCGATATGCTCCGGCAACACCGCCAACACATAACGCTCCTGTGCTTCGTTACACCAGATCTCCAGCGGCGACATGCCTGCTTCATCCGTCTGAATATCACGCAAATTAATTACTGCACCGCGGGTGCTGTGATCGACCACTTCAGGCACTGCGTTAGACAAACCGCCGGCACCAACATCGTGAACTATAACGATAGGGTTTTCTTCGCCGGTCAACTGCCGTGCCCAACAGGCATCGATAACCTGCTGTGCGCGTCGTTCCATTTCCGGGTTACCGCGTTGCACAGAGGCATAATCAAGGTCTTCACTTGATGTGCCGCTGCCCATCGATGAGGCGGCACTACCGCCCAAACCAATTAGCATTGCAGGACCACCAAGCACTAAGAGTTTTGCGCCCACCGGCACCTCTGGCTTGAGCACATCCTGCGTGCGGATATTGCCTACACCACCGGCAATCATAATCGGCTTATGATACCCGGCAGCGAGGGTGTCGCTCTCCGGCTGCTCAAAGGTGCGGAAGTAACCCAGAATATTCGGGCGACCAAATTCATTGTTGAATGCCGCTCCACCAATAGGGCCCGACAACATAATTTCACGCGCAGTAGCAAGACGGCTGGGATGGCCAATACTCAGCTCCCAAGGTTGCTCATGACCGGGAATCCTCAGATGCGATACCGAGAACCCAGTAAGGCCTGCCTTCGGCGTAGCACCACGACCCGTAGCACCTTCATCACGAATCTCACCACCCGAGCCGGTTGCGGCACCAGGAAAAGGCGATATTGCAGTTGGGTGATTATGGGTCTCGACTTTTATCACCAGATGAATATCTTCCTGATAATAACTGTAAAGGCGATCACGCCCGGCAGCAACTAAACGACCACCGCGGCCACCTTCAATAACGGCGGCATTATCGGAATACGCCGACAACACACCTTCAGGATGCGCCGCATGAGTAGAACGAATCATGCCGAACAACGTATTGCGCTGTTCTTCACCGTCGACTATCCAATCGGCATTGAATATTTTGTGCCGGCAATGTTCAGAATTTGCCTGGGCAAACATCATTAATTCGGCGTCAGTCGGGTCTCGCTCTGTTTCGTTATAGCGATCAACCAGATAATCAATTTCATCTTCTGACAATGCCAAACCGAGCTTAATATTTGCTGCAACTAATGCCTCGCGTCCTTCAGCCTGCAGCGGAATACGGGCAAGCAATGCCGGCTCGTGATGAATAAACAAGCCCTCTACGTCAACATCACCGACAAACACAGCATCGGTCATCCGGTCATGCAATAGGGCTGTAATAGCCGCAACATTGCCATCACTTAGAGCTGATGGCATTTTGATGCAATACTCAACGCCACGTTCAACGCGTAACAACGAACTCAAACCACAGATCTGAGCGATATCAGTGGCCTTACTCGACCACGGCGAAATAGTGCCTACCCGCGGCACCACTGTAATACGAAAACCACCTTCAGCCGCATCAGGCATATGTGGCCCGTAGCTCAGCAGCGCAGATAATACGTCCAACTCAGCTGATGTGAATTCTTTAGCGAGCTCTGCAAAATGAGTAAAGCGGGCGGTAACGCCGCTAATCTCTGGAGCGATCTCACGCAGCTCGGCAATTAATTTTTCTTGGCGGAATGACGACAGAGCCGGAGGCCCCTGAAGTTGCAAAACGGGCATGATTTAGTTCTTCGCTGGGTTCATGTGGCGGTGTAATGGAAACAGGATCATTTGCCCGGCTCACCCTTCTCTGACCCGAATGGGTGCATCGGGAAGGGGGTAATGTTGGTGCCGTCGAACGAACTGATTTTAGCAACACCCTGCTTCTCTACTTCATCGATACGAATAATTGAGTGCATCGGGATATAGGTGCGTTTTACTGATTCAAATTCGTTTTTGAGCTTCTCTTCTGCCGGATCAACAACCACCGACGTCCTCTCACCGAAGACCAACTCTTCAACATCAATAAACCCGTACAACGCGCCTTCACCAACGCTGCGCGCATAAATTTCATACACCTTGCCCTGATTCATAAAAATGATCCGATATAACTGATCTTCCAACATGATGTTTAAAATGCTCCATTAACGGGTTTTGCTTTTTGCAACGCAAAACCCCGAAAACCTTATAATAAATATTAATGATTAGGCGGCAAAGTGGCTCTGCCATTGGTCTCAGGCGCGCCGCACCGTAATTATACCCGCTAAAATAGTATTGCGGCATGCCTATGACAGATTGGCCCTGAACAGCAATCTGTGACTTACACCACCTTTTCTTGGGTGATGATGCCGCAAAATTGAAGCACTAGAGGCTTAGCCCCTGCCCCATCCTTCACAATTAAAGACTCGCAAATAGCCGTCAGGACGCCATATGCCACTGCGATTAAAAATCGTCAGCCAACATAAAGACTCGGTCGGTGAAAACCACACCCGTGAATTTATCGGCTGTGGTGGCACCATAGGTCGCAGCCTCGAAAACGATTGGGCACTGCCTGATGCCCAGCGCTACCTGTCTTCACGACACGCCATGATTGATTGCAAGGGGAGTACATTCTATCTGTTTGACACCAGCCGCAATGGCGTTTTCCTCAATGGCTCTGAGGTTCCCATTGGTAAAGGTAGCTCAAAAAAGCTCAAAGATGGGGATCTGATCCGCATGGCTGATTACGAGTTTCTAGCCCGCATTACTATTGATAAGCGGATTAAACTAGATGACGGGATGCAAGACTCGATTGTGCGCACGCAGCTGGTTAAAGAAGATACGTCGAAGGAAATACCAATGCTTGCCGAAGCCAACATGAGCGAACCGACCTTGGATGACGTTATAGATGTCACCAAAAGCTCTGGCCGCAACGGCTCAAACAGCAACATCAATAGCCAGAAATAGGCCATACCAGTCGCAAAGCCTTGGCGGATGAAGCTGTAAACAAGCAACCCCAGGCTATTAAAAAAACACTTTGCTGCCCGCTAAGGCGCCATTTTCCGCCTAAAAAAGCCCTATCCACGCTAATTTTATTGCGCATTAAAGGGGACCCTCCCCTGAATCATCAATAACTGTGTATATTCTTGCTGTTAATGCAAATGCTTCTCATTTAAGATAGGCCCAGACCAGCCGCATTGTGCGGACGGCAATCAGTGTGCGACATAGCCATGAGACTCGATCAGTTAAAGCCCGGCCAAAAAGCCACCATCACCGATATTGATGAAGACGGCCCGGTAGCCCAGCGCCTGATGGCAATGGGGTTACTCGATGGCACTAAGGTTAGCATGACCCGAAAAGCGCTTGGCGGTGATCCCGTTGAAGTTGAAGTGATGGGCTACGCGCTGTCATTGCGCAAAGATGAAGCACGCCGCGTTAGTATCGAAATCAGCCCATCATGAACACAACAACTGCGCCCACCAAAATTCCCGTTATTGCCGTTGTCGGGAATCCGAACACAGGTAAGAGCACATTGTTTAATGCGCTCACCGGCATGCGTCAAAAAACAGCGAACTTCCCGGGTGTGACGGTTGAACATCACACGGGCCTCATTGAGTTGCCATCGGGCAAAGTGAACCTTGTCGATCTTCCTGGATCCTACTCCCTAGCTGCTGAGTCACCCGATGAAATGGTGGCCTGCGATGTACTACTCGGGCTCATCGATAATCTGCATCAACCCGATGCCGTGCTAGTGGTGGTTGATTCCGCAAATCTACGCCGCAACTTATTTCTGGCACATCAGGTTATGGAGCTCGGCAAGTCGGTGGTCGTTGCGCTTAACATGTCTGACATTGCCAAACGTCGCGGCATCCACATTGATCCTGATAAGTTGTCTAAAGAACTCGGCGCTACCGTTATTCCATTTGTTGCAACCGATCGCTCACGGGCGCAAGCACTCAAAGCAACTATGGATGTTGCTATTAACGCTAAAGCTGTCGCCTCAGCAACGGTGCACCCCGAGGTGGTTGAGGCAGCTCATGTATTTGCAGATGAACTGCGCTCAGAAGGCATGCAAGTTACTGATTACGAAGTTGAACGCGCGCTAATTGATGCCAGGGGTTATGCCGAAATACGGCTTATTAACAATGCTCCGACTGGCACAGCCGACAAGCTCTTCGCGCTCCGGCAGCAACTGGTGCAACAAGGCGATGGCTGTTCATTGGCTAAAACAGAAGCGATCCGACGATACAAACTTATCGATGCCATGGTCGGCAAGGTTGAAACCCGCACCGGCAAGCAGCTCTCATTAACCGATAAAGTTGACCGTATCACCAATCACCCCGTGTGGGGCATGGTGCTCTTTATCACCATTATGGCTACTGTGTTTCAGGCTGTGTTCTCATGGGCGGGGCCGCTCATGGATCTAATTGATACCGGTGCCGGCTGGATGGCTGCAACAGTGGGCGAAGCGTTACCGCCCGGCGCACTTAATAGTCTGCTGGTTGATGGTGTCGTAGCCGGTGTCGGCAGTGTAATTATCTTTCTGCCGCAAATTATTATTTTGTTTGCCTTCATTATTCTTCTTGAAGACAGCGGTTACATGGCACGTGCGGCGTTCATGATGGATCGCCTGATGCGTTATGTCGGTTTGTCGGGGCAATCATTTATTCCAATGTTATCGAGCTTTGCCTGCGCGGTTCCGGGCATCATGGCCACCCGCGTTATTCCAAATAAGCGTGATCGTATTGCCACTATTATTGCTGCGCCATTCATGACCTGCTCTGCCCGTCTGCCTGTGTATGCATTATTGATCGCTGCGTTTCTACCAAAACAGCAGTTCTTGTGGGGGCTCGTCAATCTGCATGGATTAGTTCTTCTCGGCCTTTACTTGCTTGGAGTTGTCGGTGGTGTACTCACCGCACTGCTGCTCAAACGCACTGGTCTCAAAGGCCCGACCCCGGGCTTTATGATTGAGCTACCCCCCTACCGTTTTCCTGACTTAAAATCGGTTCTCATTCGTTTGCTCGATCGCGGCAAAATCTTTTTACGCCGGGCTGGAACTGTCATTTTTACAGTGGCAATTGTGGTATGGGCGCTGGTGTATTTCCCCCGCCCCGCCGAAATCTTTGAAGCTTACGACGCAGAACGGGTGGTAGCAGAAATTGAGTTAAGCGGCGAAGAACTGGATATCCGTCTCTCCCAGATCGACAACTTCGAATCCGCTGAATTACTTGAACAGAGCTTGCTTGGCCGTATTGGTAAAACTATTGAACCTGTGTTTCGTCCACTGGGTTGGGATTGGAAAGTATCTGCAGGTGTCGTCGCAAGTTTTCCGGCACGTGAAGTTGTGGTTGCGGTACTCGGCACAATTTATGCGGTAGGTGCCGATGTCAATGAAACCGATGAAAGCCTGATCGGGCGCTTACGATCAGCCAAGCATGCCGATGGCAAAAAAGTCTTTACCCTGCCGATGACTATCGGACTGATGGTTTTCTATGCGTTCTGCCTGCAGTGCGCTGCCACCGTTGCCGTCATGCGCCGAGAAACCGGCGGCTGGGGCTGGCCGTTGTTTGCCTGGACCTACATGACTGGTCTCGGTTATGTTTCCGCACTGCTTATTTACCAGGGCTTCAGCTAATGGATGCCGCCGTTCAGGAGGTCATCGCACTGGTACTGGTGGCTGCGGTCATTGGGCTAGCCGTGTGGCGGCGTCTGAACAAACCCAAAAACAGTGGCTGCAATAGCTGCAAGAGCAACCCGAACAAGAGCAGCCAGAATGGCGCTACGTCCGGCGAAACCCCTCTGCGCTTCATGCCGAAACCCGGCAGCCGCGACTAGAGCGCGGCGGTTGCTTCCGGCACCCACGGCAAGTCGGTAGTGCCGTAATCAATGCCCGCCTGATTCAACAACGCAGACACCTGCCCGCGATGATGCGTCTGATGATTAAAAAAGTGTGTCAGCGCAAACCATAGAGGAAATGTCAGGCGGTCGTGAAAGCCAGCCTGCAACTGCTCATCAGTCACACCACTTAACCAAACAGCAATATCTGCATCGGTTGCTTCACGCGCTTCGCGAAGCTCGGCAAGGTCGGCATAAAGAATCTGACCCAGGCTCTCGTACGCGTACTTCTCATTTTGAAAGGTGGCCAACCAAATACGATCGGTTAATAACATATGATTCAGCGTACCGATGATCGACTTAAAAAAAATGCCGTTATCCTTCGCCAACTGCTCCGCATTTAAATCTGCACAAGCCGCATAGAACTGACGGTTCATCGCCGCCTGGTAGGCCGCCTGCACTTCAAATTGCTGCTGGATCATCGATCACTCCACGGTTCATTTTTTAAGGCGATAGCTTTTCCGTATTAGCGTTACACAGGACTGCGGCTAAGACCAAAGTTACGCAAGGTCAGAGAAATAGTTTGCACGCATTCGATCTATATAACCGCTCAATGATGCACTTGCCCGTATCTCATCCTGCACAGGACTTTTAAACGGCCCATCTTTTAGGTTACCGATCACCCCCAACGCACAGGCATCAAAAGACGTTGGCGCAGCACCGAGCAAATAGGGTTTATCTCCAAGCAGCGCAATAAAGCTCGCCACATCTTTGCAACCGATGGCGTAAACCTCAGCGCTACTGTGCCTGCCTATACCCTGCGCCTTAAACTTTTCGAGCACCTTGCCGCGAACCATTTCCGGCACATAGGCCCGCTGCTCCTCAGGCATGCCCTGAAACAGTTCCGCTGCATAAATAGCGAAGGATTCATCGTCTGCCCACTTCGAATACGAAGACACAAAATAGAGGCTCTCTTCAAGCATCTTCTGTATTGCGTGACCCAGCGCCCACTCTTTTACCGACAACTTACCGTCAAGCGGGTCGCCGAACTCACACTTCAGATATTCAATAACCAAGCTTGAATCGCCAATGGCTTTATCATTATGCGTAATCCAGGGCACCTTGCCCTTCGGCGCATCGGTAGGTTCGCCCTCAAGCAATTCATAGGGCACTTCCGCCATGCGCAAATACGCCTCGAGTTTGACGCAGAATGCGCTTGGGCATGGCAAGCCAAAGGCGCGCTTGGGTTGATGCAGTATAATCATTACAGAGCTGTCTCCTGAGCTTTACGATGTCGGATAAAGCCAATCATATTGCTGGCAAAGAACAACACTTCCATGCCCACAGCAACCGGCGACCAGATAATAAAATTATGCAGCACCCAGAGCAGTTCAGTGGACATCATGGTTAGACGAACCGTGGTCTGGGAACGTTGAAATGCACCCCAGGTGCCGATCATTGTAGCTGTCAGCGCGAGTAAACTAACGGGTTGTGCATAGGTGTAAGCATACGCTGCTATGGAAATAGCCATAAAAAAGTACATCAGGCGTTTATCAAATGTAATCGAAGACACCAGAAAACGAATTCCAATAATCGCTACTAATACTGCAGCTTCGATATTGTCGAGATAATAGAAGTGCGCGGCCGCAAACATCGCAGCAAAAAACCAGCCACGAAGAAGGTTTTGGCGATCTTTACATTGAAATGCCACCATCCCGATAATCAGGGTAATAAAAGCAAGAACCTGGGAAATAATAAAAGGAGTCATCAACGCATCATGCCATACATGGGTGACAGTGGGTTATCGGTTCGTCTGACTGCCATGCAACAGGATCATTAATTTATCAACAAACACATAACCATAAAAAAAGGGCCGCATCATCGATGCGGCCCTCTTTGATGGTAAGGCCCTTAATTAATAGCCAAAAAGGAAGTTGAATCTGACGCCCACAACACGCGGATCAGGCATAAACGCAACAAACCCATCCGGTGGAGACGGGGGAATGAAACCCTGACGGTTCGAATCAACAATAGAGCCATAATCAAGACCAGACTTAACTGTATCGTCATCCAACAGGTTATCGACAAACAAAATAGCTTCCCACTTATCGCCAATCAACCCGGTGCGGACGTCGACCAACCAGTAGGAGTCTAGCTCTCTAACATTAAACTCATCCACAAAACGCTTGTCTTTAAAGATAAAACTGGCATCCGCATAGTAATTCATGCCTGTCGATCCAACCGGAGATTCCCAACGGGTATTACCGACGAAGGAATGCGTGGGCACATCTTCAACAGCATTGCCCGAGAGGTCAACTCTACAGGTACCTATGGCGCCACTATCGGGCCCTGGAGTAACAACCAAACAACCACCACCACCCGCTGCAAGATTACGCGCCACATTGGTTCCGGACTGAGTTTCCAGCACAAAGTCGGTGTATTCAGATTGCAGATAGGCATAACCGGCGCCGACAGATAAGTATTCGGTCATTTGCCATTGGGTTTCTAACTCCAGGCCATAAGTCTCTGCTTCACCGGCGTTCTCGATACTACCAATATCGCCCATAGTAATAGGGTTGTATCGTGTCACCCCTACCTGCTTATCGGAGTACTGCTGGAAAAATACTGTTGCATTAAACAGCACACCGCCATCAAATAGCGTACTTTTGGAACCAAGCTCATACACCAATAGCTTTTCTTTTTCGTAGGTATTCTCATCCGGAGAAAAGAATGCGCCTGAAGTAAGGGTGCTGATACCACCGGGCTTAATGCCCTGTGCAACAGACCCATAGAACATCTGCGTATCAGTGGGCGTAAACGTCAACGTGGCCTTAGGTGCAAAGAAATCGTCTTTAACCTTTTTTGACGTAGTATCAAGCACTGCTGTGCTGTATGTGCCGATCGGCAAAGAGCCAGCTGCATTAGAGGGGTTCGCCACCGATGCACCACGATAGGCTGCTCCGCAATCATCAACGCCATTGCCAATGCCAGTCAAAGCTAACGTTGCTGCATAATCACAAGTGCTACCTGACACCTCAAGCGACTCAGACACCCAGCGCCCCTCGAGCGTAAGACTCAGCGTATCGTCGAGATCCCAATTAAATTGACCGTACAACGAGTAGCTGGTTGTATTGCGGCGCGTGACATTACTAGTCGGTATATATACGCCGCCTAGAACTTGGTTGGCCGCAGGAAAGTCTGTCTCGATTGGCGTTTGACCCGGCAATGGGGGATCTAGGATGGGACCATCCGGACCAAAACCGCCAAACACAGCTTCGCCAAATCGAGTAATCAATGGAGCAATGCTTATACTGCGGGCTTCCTGCTTAACCTTCTCTTTCCAGAGCAAGCCACCCACTGCGAAATTAACCGGTCCATCAAGCTGTGAGGTGTAACG
>JABIQA010000047.1 GCA_018699155.1 Chromatiales bacterium | reverse complement strand
CATGGCTGGATACCGGTACACATAAGTCACTACTTCAGGCCTCGGAGTTTGTGCACACCATCGAGGAACGTCAGGGCTTAAAGATCGCGGCTCCCGAAGAAGTGGCGTATCGAATGAAATTTATCGACGCGGCACAACTTGAAGCATTAGCTGCCCCGCTTGAAAAAAGCGGTTACGGCATCTACCTAAAAAACCTTCTGGTCGACGCCTAAAAAATCTTCATTCATAAGATCACCACAAAGCTTTATTACGATCCCGTCACACACCATCGATTGCAAGATTTATGGTATCAGTGCGATGAAACTTAAATCAGTGTTTGTTAAAAAGGTCCGATGCGATCTGCCTAGCTATCGGCAGAACCTAAAGCCCAGCGCACATCGTCAATCGACTTTGCCACCTGAGCGATGGTCGGACCATCAAATAGACGGCGCAGCGGTAAGCCAATTTGCAAGGATTCGGTAGTGCGTGCCATCAACTGCATTGCCAACAGGGAGTGCCCACCCAACTCAAAGAAATCATCGTCGATACCAATCTTTTCAACGCCGAGCACATCGCTCCAGATAGTCGCCAGCTTTTTTTCCAGCTCGTTACGGGGTGCCACATAGCTTTGCTCTTCGTTTCGCCCCCACTTCGGGATGGGTAATGCACGCCGATCGATCTTACCGTTTGAGGTGAGTGGCAGATTATCAAGCACCATAATCACCGAAGGTATCATGTAGCGCGGCAAATGGGCTTTGAGGAAATCACGCAACTCAGATGTTTCAAGTGCTTGCCGTTTCTTCGGAACCACCCAAGCCACTAAGCGCGGGCTACCCTGAAGGTCATCGCGTAAAGCAACAACCGCGCGGTCTGCCCGCTCGTGCGAGATAAGCTGCGCTTCTATCTCGCCAGGCTCAATCCGGTGCCCGCGCAATTTAATTTGCTCATCGATACGCCCGGTGAATACGAGGTTACCATCAGGCAAATAACGGGCGCGGTCGCCGCTGCGATACCAACGCTTGCCGTTCATCTCAACAAAGGCTTTGCTGGTGAGTTCAGGCTGCTGCCAATAGCCAGAAGTTACATGAGTACAGGCTATCGCCAGCTCACCACAAATGCCCGACTCCTGCTGCTGCGTGTCGAGCAAGATCACCTCCACGCCGGCTACTGGTTTCCCGACAGGCACTAATCCTCCATGCAGCTCTGTCTGCTGACCTGCAAACCATTGCAATGCTAACGAACATTCTGATGGCCCCAAACCATTCACGAATAAGGTGTGAACCTTAAAATTACTCTTAAAGAATTCAAAGTCAGCGGTCTTTACCGCTTCGCCACCGAGCACCACCGCGCGCACCTCGGTAACATCATGACGGCAAATTTTGTGCCGCATTAAATAACGATACACTGTAGGAGTAGCATGTAAAACAGTGATATTACTCGCAGCAATTGCTTCAATCACCTCGCCCAGATACGCCTCGTGCTTTAAATCGAATGGACACAAACATGCGCCGCTAATCAGGCTGGCATAAATATCCATCACTGCCGCATCGAAACCGAAAGGCGATAACAATGACAAGCGATCGATAGAGCCTATACCCAAAGCATTACGATAGGTGGCTGCATGATGCAATACATTGGCATGCGTTTGCATCACGCCCTTCGGCACACCTGTGGTGCCTGAAGTGAATAAAATATACGCCAACTCATCGGCGCCTGGTTGCAGCTCTGGACTGCCAGGATCGCTTACCAGCTCATCGCTAACCGCAAGAACTGGCAAATTACCTGCCAGTGTTGCGGCCAATTCCATATGTTCTTCGGCTGACACAATCAGCGTTACCCCGGCACTTGCAATAATGCTTTGCAATCGCTCGGGCGGTGATTCGGGGTCTAGTGGCACGTAGGTCTTACCGGCCTTAAGCGTACCCAGTAAACCTGCCAGCATTACAGCGTCGTGACCCAGCAACAGACCTACCTGCTGAACGGGCAGCCCAGCAGCCACAGCTAGCACATCAGCAGCAACTCGATTTGCGCGCGCGGCAAGCTCAGCATAGGTCCAGACCCGATCACCAACCTGGACCGCTGGCCGCGCGGCATAGTCAGATAACTGCCGGTCGAATAGTTCCACGACGGTTGTTGCTGCAGCCAGCGGCTGTGGTGCAGGAATAGAAACCGGCTGGATATCGACCCGCCATGAAAACTCGCTCAGTCGACGCGACTGACTCTGCGTCATCTCGCCCAACACCGACTCAAAACCTTCGAGCATTTGTTCCATGGCCGCAGCATCAAACAGGTCGCTGCTGTACTCCAGCGCCAGCAGCAGGCCAGCATCACCCTCGGCCACGGCAAGATTTAAATCGAACTTTGCAGCACCGCGATCAAGATGAAAGGTGTAGGAGTCATCGCTGAGCTGCAATGGCTGATCAAATTCGTTATGCAGGTTGAACATCACCTGCACCAACGGCGGCGTCGATAAACTGCGCGCCGGCTGTAACGCCTCCAGCAGTTTTTCAAAAGGGAGGTCCTGATGCTGGTAAGCACCCAGCGCCGTCCCGCGAACTCGTGCGAGTAAAGTACTCACATCGGGATTGCCGCTTAGATCACTGCGCATGACCAGGGTATTCAAAAAGAAACCGATTAATGATTCAAGTTCGCTGCGCTGACGCCCCGCCACCGGGCTGCCAACCACAATATCCTCGCGACCGCTATATCGCGCAAGCACAACGCTAAACGTTGCCAGCAATACCATGTATAAGGTGCACTGATTATCTCTGGCGAGTTGATTGACTGCCTGTGAGAGTGCCTCACTCAAACGTCGCTGCACCCAAGCACCGCGGTACGATGGCACCATAGGTCGTGGCCTATCGTAGGGCAGCCCCAGCACCGGCGGTACATCGAGCAACTGCTCGCGCCAGTAGGCGAGCTGCTTCTCAAGCTCATCACCGGCCAGCCAGTCAAGTTGCCACAATGCATAATCAATATATTGCACGGGTAGCGGACTCAGCTCTGCAGCGCCGTGATACAAACGAGTTAATTCATCGCATAACACACCCATCGACCAACCATCGGAGATGATGTGATGCATCGAGATAAGCAGCACCGAATCATCCTTACCAACGTCGAGGAGAACCGCGCGCAACAATGGTCCGCGCTGTAAATCAAACGGCTGACGGACTTCCTCCAATAGTCGCGTCTGCAATATGGCATCGCTCGCGCCTGATAAGACTTCGCTGGTAATCGGAATGCACAGGTTGGGCAACACCATCTGCACCGGATCACCATGACGTGAGGCAAATACCGTGCGCAAAGATTCGTGCCGGGCGACCAGTTGATTCAAGGCGCTCTGTAACTGTTGAACCTGCAACGCACCCTTTAAGCGTGTGGCACGATGCAAGGTATAAGCCGTGCTCTCAGGTTCTAACTGATCGAGGAACCACAGTCGCTGTTGCGACCATGACAGCGGCGCTAACAGACGCTCCTCGGCACTGCGGACGGTAAGCGGTAGGCTGCTGTCCTGACTGTAGCCAGCCACAACCTCGGCAAAGCGTTCCAACACGGGATTCGAGAACAACTCACCCAGGGGTATCTGCACACGCAATCGATCACGCAAGCGCGCCATCATGCGTGTGGCGATCAGCGAGTGGCCCCCAAGCGCAAAGAAATCATCATCAAGCCCGACAGCGGATGTCTCCAGCACACCGGCCCAGACTTCAGCGATAACAACCGCCACTTCTGTTAGCGGCGCACGATAGGTTTCGCGGTCACTGAATTCAGGCAATGGCAGTAATGCGATATCCAACTTACCGTTTAAGGTGAGCGGAAATATATCAACCACTACGAAGGCTGTCGGCACCATCGACTCGGGCAACGACTCCCGCAATACGCGACGCCAAGCCTGAGTATTGTTTTTCTGCTTCGACACAAGCTGCACCCAAGCGGCTAGTTGGGGGCCGGAAGTCGAGTCTGCCAAACGCACAACACTGCGACGAATACCATCAATACTGCTTAGCAGCTTTTCGATCTCTGCAGTTTCAATACGCTGACCGCGCAACTTAATCTGTCCGTCACGCCTGCCGGTAAATACTAGATTCCCATCGGGCAGATAACGAGCGATATCACCGCTGCGATAAGTGAACGAATCAATAAATGCAACTTCGGTGGCATCTGTATCATGCCAATACCCGGGTGCAAGCCGCCTGCTCCGCACAATTAGTTCACCGCAGAAAGCGCTGGGCTGATTGTTGTTGCCCCGCAACTCCACCTGGGTGCCACTAACCGGCTTACCAATAGGAACCCCAGCCTGCGGAATTGAGCTGCCGGGCTGTGCAATAAACTGCAAGGCGGTGGTCGACTCGGATGGCCCAAGTCCATTAATAAACAAAGCACTCTCAGCAAAGCGGCTACGAAATAGCGCAAAGTCGGCCGCAGTGGCTTCTTCGCCGCCCAGAACCAATGCACGCATATCAGGCAGCATAGCTGTCTCCTGCATCAACAACCGGAATACTGTCGGCGTAGCATGCAGCACAGATACATCAAGTGAGAGCAGCGCAGCTAAAGGCGCGATATCTGCGCGTAAGTCCACCGGACACACACAAGCCCCAGTAATTAAACCTGCATAAATATCCATTATTGCCGCATCAAAACCGTAAGCTGCAAGTAACGATAAACGATCACTCGCGCTCAACGACAATGACTCGGCATAACAACTGATATGCGCCTGCAGATTTGCGGCTGTTTGCGGCACACCTTTGGGTTTTCCTGTAGTCCCCGAGGTGTACAAAATATAAGCGGGATGATCCGGTGAGCCGCATTGTGGCTGCGACAGCCATTCAGAGGTCGCCCATGCGGCAGAGTTGGCAGCCGAAAAAGTAATTTGTTGTAACGCTGCTGAAGCCTCAGATAACTGGTCAATGAGAAGCTGATGCTCACCTGTTGTAATCAACGCAGTTATTCCGGCATCGCTGCAAATATATTGAAGACGTCCAAGCGGAAGCTTCGGATCCAGAGGCACCCAGGTTTTATTCAATAGACTCATCGCGGCAATTGCCGCCACTGTGAGCGCATCATGATTCAGCACTAAGCCGACGGGGTCAGCATAGTCGACTAACGCATCAGCGAGCTCAGTCGCACATCCACCCAACTGGCGATAGCTCAATGCAAGCTCGCCATCATCACATGCAATAGCATCGCCCTGCTGCATCACAATGGCAGCCAGATGCATCGCCAGAACAGGGGCACTTTCACTAATCTCCGGCAGCTCAACCAGCGCCTGCACACCGCCGGGCAATGGCAACTGAGTTAAACGCTGAAGCGGATCGGCAACAACAGCTGTAAGCAATTCGGCATACGCTGCGAGCAAACCGTTAATCGTTGTAGCAGTGAACAGATCGGTGCTGTACTCCATGCCGATGAGCATGCCGCTGTCACGCTCATGCACGGACACATTCAAGTCAAACTTCGCGGTGCCGCTGGCCAAAGAAAACGCATTTGCACTAAGGCCAGGCAAAGACACCCGACTATGCGGTTCGTTGTGCAGGTTAAACATCACCTGAACCAATGGCGGATAAGCAGAGTTCCGTTCCGGCTGCAACTCTTCTACCAGCTTCTCAAATGGCACTTCCTGAAACTCGAAAGCCTCCAATGCGGTTTGACGCAGAGACTGCAGAAAGTCACTAAAACAGGGATTACCACTAAGGTCAGAACGCAGCACCAGCGTATTCAGAAAAAAGCCTACCTGCGCCTCCAACTCGGTGCGTGGGCGTCCTGCTACCGGGGTACCCACCACAATATCTTCGCTGCCGGCGTAACGCGCCAAGAGCACTTTGAATGCTGCCAGCAATAGCATGAACGTACTGCAACCCTGTTTGGCGGCGAGTACAGATAACTCTTCACTCAGGATTTTCGGCAGCTCCAAATTCAACCATGCTCCTGCGTAACTCTGCGTGGCCGGTCGTGGATAATCAGCAGCGAGACTCAGCAGCGGCGGCATACCACTAAGTTGCTTGCGCCAATAACTTAGCTGCTGCGGAAACTCACTGCCCGCTAACCATTCACGTTGCCAGATTGCATAGTCAGCATATTGCACGGCAAGTTCGGGCAAGACCGGCAGCATGGAAGTCTTCTCGCAGTAGTGCGCATAGAGCACTGATAACTCACGGTAGATAACCCCCATCGACCAGCCGTCAGATACAATGTGGTGCATTAGCAGCAACAGCACATGATCGTCTACAGCCACCTGAAATAGGTCGGCGCGAATCAACGGGCCTTGTTGCAAATCAAACGGGTGCGCAATTAACTCGCGCAGTTCGGTCTCTAGGCGAGCATCGTCTGCGCCAGAACAATGGTGCAATGTTACCGGCAGTGACTGAGTTGGCATAACCAACTGCAATGGATCACCGCCGCTTGCCGCAAATCGTGTGCGCAATGATTCGTGGCGGTTCAACAACGCATCCAGCGCCGCCTGCAATGCGGGTAGATTTAAGTCGCCCTGTAAACGCACCAGCCACGGCAAATTAAACGTGCTATTACCCGGGCGGAGTTGGTCCAAAAACCACAGACGTTTCTGGGCAAACGACAATGGCGGCAGATCAGTGCTGTTGCGCCGGCGAATAGTTTGCGACGCAGGGCGTTGTTGCTGATTGGCCATCGCTTGCAACAACGCAGCCGGGTTCGGGTTGTTAAATAAAAGGCGCAGCGGCACATCCGTATTAAACTTATTACGAATCCTGGCTACCACACGGGTTGCGAGCAATGAATGTCCGCCTAAGGCAAAGAAGTCATCATCGAGTCCGACTTGCGCCACACCAAGCACATTGACCCAGATGTTTACCATCTGATGTTCATGCTCCGATTCTGCCGGCCGATAACCCACAGTGGCACTTTGGGTGTCGGGGTCCGGCAGCTGCTGCCTGTCGATTTTACCATTCGTCGTGAGTGGTAATGCCGGCAACATGACGTAAAATCCGGGAACCATGTAATCGGGCAGGCGGCTCTGTAAAAACTGTTTGAGTTCTGCTGAAGAAATTGTTTCGCTTGTGACGCACCATGCAATTAATGCGAGCGGACTGTCGGTGTTGCTTGCTATTGCACGGGCTAAAACCACGCAGTTATCAACTGCAGGATGCTCAAGCAAGGCAGCTGCCGTTTCAGTAGGTTCGAGACGATGACCGCGTAATTTAATTTGCTCATCTGCACGGCCTAAGTATTCGATATTGCCATCGGCCAGATAACGGCCACGGTCGCCGGTTTTATATAGACGACCTGCACCAAACGGGTTGGCACTGAAGGCCTCCGACTTTTGACCGAGATACCCGCGGGCAACACCAAAACCACCGATGTAAAGATCACCCGGCACCCCATGTGGCTGCGAGCGTCGCTGCGCATCAAGAATATAGACCACAACACCCGGCAATGGCCGGCCAATGGGTATGTCGTGCCGCGAATCCGGCTTTTGATGGGTGAGCTCAAACCAGGTGGCAGCAATAGATGCTTCGGTCGGACCATAGGTATTGAGTAACTGCACCCGCGAACCCAATACTCGCTGCCAGCGCCGCCAGTTTTCGAGCAGTGCTTTTTCACCGCCAATGATGACGGTGTGCAAATCATCCCAACAATCAAGTTGTGCAGTCCACTCATTCCAGTAGGCGGTGGGTAAACTCACCCAGCTAATGCGCCGGGCCTTACAGAATTCAACAAACTCAGCAATCGATGGTGGTGGCCCAAGCTCGCGCAATACCAGAGTTGCACCACCTGCGAAAGCGACGAACATCTCTTCAATCGAAATATCAAAGTTCAGGGAGGCAAATTGCAGCACCTTACTGTTTACAGTGACATCAGTCTCACGTGCAAGCTGCTGAACGTAATGAGTCAAACCACCATGCTCCAACAACACCGCTTTCGGTGTGCCACTAGAGCCTGAGGTAAACAGCACGCAGGCTGCAGATGATGCAACCGGTTCAGCCGTTGGTGCCGGCGTTGCAGATGCCATGACAGTTAATTTATCAAGCAGCAATATCTTGTAACCAGCCGGCAGCAACGCTGCACTATCGCTATCCACAAGCACTAAAGAGGGCTCTGCAACCTTAAGCATCTGGGCCAAACGTTCGACAGGATAATCGGGGTCTAACGGCAGCCAGCACGCACCTGCCTTCAGCACACCGAGTATGGCAGCCACCGTATCGCTGCAGCGCCCGGCATAAATACCGACCCTTGCCTCAGAGGCAATGCCGGCAAGGCGTAATGCAACAGCCACCTGCTCGGCTTTTTGGTTTAGCTCTTTGTAACTAAGCTCATCACCCGCAGCGTCGAGCAGCGCAATCGCTTCCGGATGTGCTGCCAGAGATAGCTCAAACAAACCATGCAAGGTTTGCACTTCATCTGCAGGAATATCCACCGGTGCGGGCAACAGCGCAGCCTGCTCATCCACCGAAAGCATCGATAATTCATTCAATGGCACGTCAGGGTTAGCTAATACGGCATGCAATAAATTTTCGTAGTGCTTTGCGAAACGTTCGATTGTGGTTTCATCGAACAGGTCAGTGTCGTACTCGAACATGGCATCAAGTCCGCTTGCGGCCTCGCGAACAGACAAAGTAAGGTCAAAGGTAGATGTGCGGCTACTGAAAATTACTTCGGGAATCACTTCTAGGTTTTGCACTGGCAATTGCCATCGCGGCTCTTCCTGAAGGTCGAACATTACCTGAAAGACGGGGGTGTGGCTCAGTTCCCGCTCCGGCTGCAACACCTCAACCAACTTCTCAAAGGGCAACTCCTGGTGGGTGTGCGCCTCAAGAGCGGTATCACGCACCTGACGCAATAAATCACGAAAGGTCATCTCATTGGTCAGCTGCGTTCGTAAAACCGCCGTGTTAACAAAGAAGCCAATCAAGCCTTCAAGCGCAGTGCGCGAGCGTCCACTAATCGGCGTACCCACGACCAGATCATTTTGTCCCGAGTAGCGATTCAACAGCAGGTCAAAGACAGCAAACATCACCATAAATAACGTAGCACCGTTATTCCGGCCTAAGCCACGCAGGTCTTCTGCCAGCCGTTGCGGCAAAGCACGAAGCACCGAGGCGCCGCGAAACCGCAGGGCCGCAGAACGCGGGCGGTCTAGCGGTAAAGCCAGTACCGGCGGTGCGCCTTTAAGCTTATTCGTCCAGTAATCGAGCTGCTGTTCGAGTTGCTCCCCCGACAACCATTCGCGTTGCCATGCTGCAAAATCAGGGTACTGAACGTCGAGCGGAGGCAACCGTGACACACCGGCACTCATATCGCCGGCAGCGGCAGCTTCATATAAAAGTGCAAGTTCGCGGAACAGTATCCGCATTGATGCACCGTCAGAAATAATATGATGAATGAGCACCAACAATACATGTTCTGTAGCCGATCGCTCCACCAAAAAAACACGGCATAGTGGCGCACTAGCCAAATCAAATGTACTGGCGGCGAGTCGGGATAAATGCGCGCGCAATCGTTCATCGGTAGCGCCGTGCAACTCACTCTGCTCGAGGGGCACAGAAACCTGCTCGCTAATCTGCACACGCGCCGCACCATCTGCGGTGGGGAAACTACTGCGCAAAACCTCATGGCGCTCCACCAATGCGTTCACCGCCTGCTGCATTGCCGGCACGTTTAAGACGCCTTTCAGGCGAACTGTCCAGGAAATATTATATGCGGCACTTCCCCGCTCTAATTGATCAAGAAACCAGAGTCGTTGTTGCGCATAGGAAAGTGGTAAGTCTCTACTGCGGTCTATCGGCACCAGCAGCAAGTCGGCAGAGCGCGCAGAACGCGCAGACCACTTTAACAACGCCACAATCTGCACTTTTCGTTCACGAATCTGCTCGGCTAACTCACCATTAATCACATCCTGAGGCGCATCGACTAGCAGTTCATTGCCATCGACACTGAGCCTGACACCCAAATCCCGCAGGCGTGCAATGAGATCCAGCGCGCTCAAAACCGAAGTACCTCGCGATTAGTGGTATCAGCTTTTTCAGCGATAACGTTATCGCTATTCATTACCCAGCGAATGGTGTCCACACTCGCCGCAAAGCCACGCAACGTAGGATGCTCAAACAAACACTGCAATGGTAGGTCAGTGGCAAATGCATCGCACACCCGCGACATCAGTTTTGCTGCCATTAACGAGTGACCATGCAGCGCGAAGAAATCGTCATCGCGCCCTACACGTTCCACACCAAGAACGCTTTGCCAGATATCAGCAAGCTCCTTTTCAGTAGCAGTGGCCGGTGCCGAATATTCAGTGGCGACCGCATACGCGAAGCGCGAATCCACCTCGGGTAAATTCAAATAATCGGTTTTGCCGCTGGGGGTCATTGGCAATGCGGGCATCCACACATAGATAACCGGCACCGCGAGGGCGGGCAACCAGCCACGCAAAAACTCTTTTAGCACCGAAGGTTCAGGCTGATCGGCGGCATTCGCAGCGGTAAGATACGCCACCAGATAACGCCGTTCCGCGCCAGGATCAATGCGATGCATCACTGCGGCTTGAGCAACCGCCGGGTGGTGCAACAAATGCTGTTCCACCTCCGCCGGCTCAATGCGGAAACCACGCAGATTGATTTGCCGGTCGCAGCGACCGCCGATTTCAAGCTCACCTTCAGCTGTCCAACGCACGCGGTCACCGGTTGCATAAAGGTCGGTCTCCGCAAGCACACTATGCGTCGATTGCTGCAACCAATCATCGTTTGCAGCGCTGCCCACATAGCCCAGCGACAAACCCACTCCGCCGACATAAAGTTGCCCCCAAACACCCACGGGCAAAGGCTTGAGCTGCTCATCTAATACCCAGGCCGCGACACCGGGCAGAGGTATGCCTATTGAGATACTTTTGCCACCAACTCCCGGTTCGTAAATACGCACCGCTGCATCCCAGGTTTCTGTTGTGCCATAGGTATTGAACACACGAATAGCCGGCAATGCGCGACGTAACTGCGCTAACAACTCCGGCTGTAGAACTTCGCCACTGCAAATCACGCTGCGAAGTTTCAATTGTTCTGTAGTACCTGCCGATGCTGCGATATCGAACATAGTGTGCAACAGCGATGGCACAGCAACCAGATGAGTTACGCCGTGGCGTTGCAGGTCGCGCAGCAATATCGCCGGATGTGCATCGGCCTCGACCTGAGGCACAATCACTGTAGCGCCATGGGCTAACGGGCCAAATATCTCCCAATAGGCATCAATAAAATTACAACTGCTCCGATGAGCAAAGCGCTCGTCGGCATTAAATCCATAAGCACCCCAAAACCAACGCACCCGATAAGCGGCAGCGGCATGGGAATACAACACACCCTTTGGCTGGCCTGTGGAACCGGAGGTAAACAACACCCAAGCAGCAGCTTCAGGATTGATCGAAATACCTGGATTACCAAGCACCGGCACTTGGCCGAACTGCGCTTCTGTAAATACTGGCAACTCACTGGTAAGCTCGGCGGTATGCTGTGGGTCTTCGGCGAGCAATGCTTTAATGCCAGCCTGCTCTGCCATAAATAACAAACGTTCCCGTGGCCAGCTGCGATCCAGCGGCACCAAGGTGAGTCCGGCCTTGAATGCCGCAATAACTGCGACACAACGGGCAACAGAGCGGGACATGTACAGACCCAGAGCATCCCCGCTCTGCAAGCCAACTGTTGTGAGACCATGGGCAAGCCGATTAGCACGCTCGTTCAATGTTGCGTAACTCAAACTCACGCCATCGGCCAGCAACGCTATAGCATCGGGCGTGCGGACAACTTGCTGTTCAAACAAACTATGCAAACACGCTGCCGGATAATCTGAGGCCGGACCACTTTGCAGTACCTGCTGTTCATCTGCCGCAGCAACAGGCAGCTGTTGCAATGGCACATCAAAACCGTTCCCCAAAGCAGCAAGAACGCGTGAGAAACTGCTCGCTAGGCTTTGCACTAAGGCAGCGGAATAGCGGCCAGGGTTGAGGCTAAAAATAGCACGCAGGTCAACGCCTACTCCGGCATCAACCAGGGTCAGCTCCATATCCCAATATGAAGGGCGGGGTGGATGTGGCACTTGGACAGAAAACTCAACACCATCGGCAAAAACAGCTGCCGAGCTGCGGTCTTCATACATGAGCAGCGCCTGAAACAAAGGGTGACGACCGAACTCACGCGGTGGATCAATACTCTCTACCACGGTTTCAAACGGCAGCACCGCGTGATCAAGGGCGGCCAGCACCGATTGCTTTTCGCTCTGCAACATTCCGGCAAAACTTTGTTGCTCGAGGTCCAGCGGATTACGGAAAGCAACGTTGTTCACCATGCAACCAATAATGTTCTGCAGTTGATTGGACTGGCGCTGCGTTACTGGTGAGCCAATCAAAAAATCGCGTTGGCCTGTGTATGTAGCAAGCACTGTTCGCAATGTTGCCATTAGCAATACAAATACACTCACTCCCTGCGCCTTCGCCTGCCTGCGCAACGCATCGAACTGCACCGCAGGAATACTGAACTCGCTGCGCATCGTCTGCTCAGAGCCTGAATCGACAACTGCAGAATATGTTTGCGGTAAATTCAACAGGTATTCCGCATCGGCGAGACGTTGCTGCCAGTATGCTAATGACGGATGGGAACTCGTATCTTGCAAGGCACTGCGTTGCCATTGTGCGAAATCGGCAAACTGCAGTTCAGGCTCTGCCAAAGACTCGCCCGCATATAAGCTCGCGAGCTCATCGCGAATGAGCTCAACTGAAAGCCCATCCGCCAGGATGTGATGCACGGTAACCAATAAAACCTGCACGCCGCCTTCCCGCAAAAATTTTGCCCGTAACAATGGGCCGGCCTGCAGATCAAATACGCTGGAAATTTCAGTGGTGGCAAGCTCAACCAGCACACCGGAGATAAAATCAATGGGCACAATCAACGTGTCATCAACAATCTGCACCAACTCTTCATTGAGCATCGCAAAACGAGTATGCAGCACGTGATGCCGGGAAACCAGCTGCCGCCAGGCACTCTGCAAACGCTCGCGGTCTAAATCACCCGTTAGCCGAATCGCAAATTGCTCATTCGCGGCAGTACTTCCAGGATACAGCTGATCTAAAAACCACAGGCTCTGCTGTGCAAATGACAAAGGCGGCACCTGTCCCGCCACGCCTTCATGCTGGGGCACCAGTGTTGATTTATCGGCGCGTAAATTATCGGGTGCACTAACCTGTGCTGCAGGTAATTCATAGCGCTTCGCCACGGCCTCCGGATGATGCAGCTGGAGATAAGCCGCCAACGCTTCGATCTCAGGCGCATTGAACACGGCGGTCAGAAATACCGTGTCATCAATGAGCCGCTGAATCTCGGTGGTGAGGCGCACTGCGAGTATCGAGTCGCCGCCGGCATCGAAAAAGTCTTCGCCCAGACCAATTCTCTCGCTGTTCAGCAGCCGCGCCCAGATATCCGCGAGGTCCTGCTGCAAGCCGGGCGCAGGTGCACGATGCGCATCACCCTGCAAGCGCGGTGCCGGCAAAGTGGCACGGTCGAGTTTTCCATTGCTGTTGAGTGGCAAGGCCGGCAGCTGCTTCCAAATGCCGGGCTGCATGTAATCAGGCAACTTTGCAGCCAGCCAACTTTTTAGATCTTTACTATCAGAGCCCACCTGCTGACGCATGCTCCTATGCAATGCGCTGTAAAATAAATTGCGTTCAAGCGCGTCCTCATGATGCCGCGTAATGTACTCAGGGTAATGTTCACCGTTCAGCGTGAGCCGAAAACGGTAATCGGGAAATACGCCATCAGTTCCGGTTTCGCGAGACCAATCAATTGTAGCGACATCGCCGGCATTTACTGCCAACGGGGTATCAAGCAGCGGCAGGTACACCGGCAACCAGGCCTGTTGATGATCGAGAAAATCGACTATATCACCAGGCATGGTTTCGACTTCAGTCCACAACAGCACACCAT
The DNA here is from genome assembly GCA_018699155.1 of Chromatiales bacterium. Taxonomy (GTDB): domain Bacteria; phylum Pseudomonadota; class Gammaproteobacteria; order Steroidobacterales; genus JABIQA01. The sequence continues at coordinate 19,029 of JABIQA010000047.1, read as the reverse complement.
CAAAACGTCCATCGCGCTTAAAGTTCAAATCTAGCCTACCGGAGTCGTCCGCCTGCATGGGCTGCTGAAAATCCAGGTCTTCAAATATGGATGCCGATGACAGCTTCGCCGACTCAGGAAAGTTACGGACACATAACCGAATATCAAAACGACGACCTTGATTGCTAAAAATTGTTTCGGTGTAACCGGCAGCCAGTGAAGACAACTGCGGCTGCTTCAGTTCAGGCGGCAACTCGACAGCGGCCAACTGCGTAACACAGCGCGATGGCACCGCAGAGTAGTTATCGGCAAACAAATGCGCTGCTGAATTCCAGATAGGCACGATGCCATCGGAACTGCCAATATTGCCAATAATGCCCTGAGTGCAAATATCCACTGCTTCGGGAATAGTGATCGACTGCATATCACCGCAGATGACTTCAATACGGTCGGCTTGCCCGAGGTCCCGAACCAATTGGGTGGCCCTTGCTGCGGCCTCAGGAATAACTTCAACAGCATAGACCTTCCGCGCACCTGCGGCCAATGCTAGGCGTGCAAGCAAGGCATCCTGCCCGGTGCCTATATCAAGCACAACCTTGTCCTGAACCTGTGCAAGAAATGCTCGATGGTAAGCATCTACCCGCACCTGATCGGCGTTCATAAAGTCATACAGCAACTCGTCGTAGATCTGATACTCACCCAACGATGGCCAGAACTCAGGGTGGTTATCCGCCAGCTCATTGCTCTGATACCAAGCCACAAGCTGAGGCTCACCAACATCGCGGTCAACCATGCCGACAGCCACATCATGCACATCAGGGTGACTTCGAATAACAGCTTCAATTTCTGCAGGCTCAACTCGATAGCCACGCAACTTAATTTGTTGATCGCTACGACCAACAAATTCATAACGACCATCGGCAAGCTGCCGCATCAGGTCGCCGCTGCGATAACAACGCACACCGTTCAACTGAACAAACTTTTCGGTGGTGAGTTTTGCATCGCAAAAATAGCCGGCAGCAACACCCGCCCCGGCGATATACAGCTCTCCGGGTTCACCGGCCTCTACCGGGGCGCCTTCAGCATCACGCAGGTACAGCTCAAAACCGGCCACCGGTTTACCCACAATTGCAGTTGTCACAGATTCACCTAGGAGGTATTCAGTAACACACACCCGCCCCGCTGTTTCGGTTATGGCATAGGTGTTTAAAAGCCGAACACGATTGCCGAATCGGGCAAACCACTCAGCTATATGTGCCGGCACTACAGCCTCGCCGCTTAATACAAGCAGCCGCAAGCTGGCGGGCAGTTGCACCTCACCCAGCGCAAGCCATTGGGCAAAACCGGACGGCGTTAAACTCAACACCGAGACCTGAGATTGATTAAGCGCAGCCACAACATGGCGAGGGTCTTTACGCAGGACCTCATCAACAATGGCGAGACAAGCACCAGTGGCCAAAGCACCCCAGATTTCCCAGAGCGAATAACCAAAGGCAATGGAATGGGTTTGTGACCAGACGTCATTCGAATCAGCCGCAAGCTCATCCACTAAAGGCGCCAGCAGATCAGCAATATTTGCATGAGTTACCACCACACCTTTCGGCGTGCCGGTAGAACCCGAGGTAAACATCACATAAGCGGAATGCATAGGGTCAAGCGCAGGCAGCGGCACAACAGCTGCATCAGCACTCTCTATAAATACAGTATCAATAAGCAATGCGGGTGCGGCAGCGCTAAGAATCTGCTCTTCACGTTCCGGAGAACTATCGAGAGGCAGATAGGAGGCACCTGCTTTCCACACAGCAAGCATTGCCGCGACCCGGTCAAACCCTGCTGGCAAACGTATGGCGACCAGAGGTGCTGGATCATCCGCTGCCGGCAACACCGCCAGAATCTTGTGGGCCAGACCATCAGAACGTGCATCCAACTCGGCGTAGCTCAACTCAAGCACATCACCTTCAGACGCAAACCGCAATGCAGGACGATCAGGCTGTATAGCAGCAAGCTGCCGGAACCGGTCGACTAACAGCAAACCTTTTGCCATGCTGATTGCCGCAACATGAGCTGACAAAGTCACGGCAACAGCTCCAGACAAATAACAGGTGGGTTGTTGAGGTACTCATCCCAATATTCCGCCCCACATTCCTCAACGCCCAGCGGATCGAACTGTAAAGGCAGCCAATTGGCCGTAACAAAACCCGCAGCCGCAAATGCACGCGCATAAGCCGAACGACCGAAGTAATACACCGTAAAGTTTATAAGCTCTCGCCCCGAAACCATTGAATAATTCACAGGTGTAGCATCAAGCAATGGCGCACAGGCCACTTTATTGAAACCGTACTGCGCATAGCCTGAAAAATCGGCGAGTGACTGATCGGGGTTTTCATTAATACCAACAAAGCGACCGCCCGGCGCTAGGCATTGGCGAACGGCGGTACAGATCTCTGTAAGCACAGTTTCATCGGGCGCATAGTGCAATAAATAGGCGCCGATAATCAGATCAAAGCGTTCGGTAAACCCCGGTAATGCAGCGAGGTCTTTGGCATCACTGCGCACATACTCAATGCCCAGTTGTTCGCGCTGCTCCTGCGCTATCGCGATATCGATCATGCCCTGCGATATATCAACCCCCACCACTTCGGCGGCGCCAGCCTCCATGAGGCGACGGGAATAAATGCCATCGCCGCAGGCCAGATCAAGCACGCGCAAACCAGAAACGTCACCAAGCAGTTGAAACAGACTGTAAGCCTCGACGTAACGACGCAGCGGCGACAACTTTCCGTCACTGTAAGCCTGCGCTATCGAATCGTATTGCATCATGTGTTTGCTAACCGGGTCCGTTACCGGAAAAACCAATCCAGTCATGCAGCAACTGCAGACATTCTTCTGCAAGCACACCCCCGGTTTTCTCAACCACCACACCGGCCATCGAACAATCCATTAGCTCACTGCCGGTAACCGCCTGCATATCGGCAAGTGTCGCGCCAAAGTACACATGACGAATACCCGCGTAATGACATGCGGCCAAGCACATGGGGCAAGGCTCAACAGTGGAATAAAGATCGCAACCCTCCAATTGCAACGCACGCAACTGCTGGCAACTTTCACGAATCGCTATAATCTCGGCATGGGCGGTGGCATCGAGTAGCGAGATCACAGAGTTGTGCGCCCTGGCCACCCGCACACCATCGAGCACCACCACTGCACCAATCGGCGGCTCGCCAGCTGCCAGGCCGCGTCGGGCGATCTCCAGGGCGGCCTGCATATGCTCTTCATGGACCGACAATTTATCTTCTCCGCTGCGCCGCTCCCGAATGCATCATTGCGGGCAGCCATCAGCTCTGCGAGTGAATGTAATACAGCCTTCTAATGTGCAATCTGAGCCATTACCAAATGATTGACTGGCGCTGAAACTGCGAGGGGCTTTAATACACTCTATTGTCACATATCAGGAGGCTTCGCCAAAATCCTCGGGGAAGAGATTTTTAGCGGTAAAATGGCGTAGAATTGCGCGATTCTCACCGCCAGCGCCCTGCGCATGACGGAATTCAGTCAAGAACACAGCAAAAAGAAGCAATTACTATGCAAACCATCAGCATTATCGGCGGCACCGGCTCCCTTGGTAGCGGTCTTGCCTGGCGTTTCGCGCAGGCTGGCAACAAGGTTATTATCGGTTCACGTGACGCAGATCGCGCAGCTGAAACCGCGACTGGCATCAACCGAAAGCTCGGCAAAGACCTCGCACAGGGCATGGATAACGACGCGGCGGCGGCAGCCGGCGACATTATTTTGCTTACAATTAAATTCAATCATCAAAAATCAACGCTCGCCCAATTGCACGATGCCGTTCAGGGCAAAATTGTAGTGGATACCACAGTACCGCTGGTGCCACCCAAAGTGGCCCGCGTGCAGTTGCCTCCGGAAGGCTCTGCCGGGCTTATTACCCAGCAGCTTTTAGGCGAGAACGTACGGGTGGTTTCCGCGTTCCAGAACATCGCCGCCGATTCACTGCCAGGTGACGCGCCGATTACCTGTGATGTACTCGTTACCGGCGATAGCAAAGACGCCCGTGAAGCTATTATTCAAATCGCCCGTGCCAGCGGCATGCGTGCCTGGCATGCAGGTCCATTAGCAAACTCGGTTGCTGCAGAGGCGATGACATCCTTGTTGATTCATCTAAACAAACAGTTTCCCGGCGCGCATACCGGCATCAAAATCACCGGCATCCCGGATTAAAGCTCGCAACCCGCATTCAGGAATTACGCACCATGAGTAGCAAGCGCCTAGAGGCATTTGCTGTCGACGGCATTCCGCTGGTACAACCTGGCGATGACCTCGGCGCACTTATTATTGCCGCAATTGAACACAGCCATCTCACACCCGTGCAGGGTGATGTGGTGGTAGTGGCGCAAAAAATTGTGTCTAAAGCGGAAAACCGCATCGTTAAGATGAGCTCTATCAAGCCTTCAGAACGTGCGCTAAAGATTGCAGCAGAAATCAATAAAGACCCTGCGATGGTTGAGCTGGTTCTGAGTGAATCCAAAGCCATTATTGCCACCGGCAACAATGTGCTTATCGTGGAAGACAAACGTGGATTCATTCTGGCCAATGCCGGCATCGACCGCTCTAATATTGAAGATAGCGAAAACCGCGCACTTCTATTACCTGAAGATGCCAATGCCTCTGCAGCAAAACTACAGCAGGCTTTAAACACACACTTCGGCGTTCAACTGGGCATTGTCATTACTGATAGCGTTGGCCGTCCATTCAGGCTCGGCACAATAGGCATAGCTATTGGAAGCGCAGGTGTCGAGGCTCTTCAGAATTTACGCGGCAACCGCGATATGTTTGACCGGGAGCTGATGGTCGCCGAACATGCCGTAGCCGATGCTATTGCCGCTACCGCTGAACTGCTTATGGGTGAAGGCGATGAGGCTCTTCCGGTAGTGCTGCTAACCGGCCTTAATCAAGGCACTTCAACGCAAACCGCAGCCGAAATACTCCGCCCTGAACACGAAGACCTGTTCCGTAAATAGCCCGCAAGCGATACTAAGCTTTAGAATATAACAATGAGCTACACAATACTCTCAGGTGGTGTCGGCGGTGCAAAGCTTGTTTCAGGCTTTGGCGCATTAATAAACTCCGCCGAAGTACGGGTTATTGCCAACACCGCTGATGACTTCATGCATCTCGGGCTCAACATTTCACCCGATATAGACACGCTGATGTACACGCTCGCGGGTATCGCAAATCCACAAACCGGTTGGGGCATTGTCGACGAAACCTTTTCCTGCATGAGTGCTCTCGATGAACTCGACGGCGCCATTTGGTTCCGTCTCGGTGACAAAGATCTCGCCACCCACCTGCAGCGCACCACGATGTTGCAGAAAGGCAGCTCACTCAGTGACGTCACTGCCGCACTGTGTTCGGCACTTGAGGTCCAAATACCCATCATCCCTATGACGAATGATCTGGTTGCCACACGGGTGCACACCGATGACGGTGTGCTCGATTTTCAGGACTACTTTGTGCGTCGGCAGGCACAACCCGTGGTAAAAAGATTGGTGTATGCCGGTTCCGATACGGCAGCTATTGCACCAACCGCACGCGATGCCTTGTTACGCGATAGCCTGAAAGCCATTGTAATTACACCGTCCAACCCCTATTTAAGCATCGACCCTATTCTGTCAATTGCCGGCATTGGGGAGGCTCTTCGCGAGTCAAAGGTTCCTGTTATTGCTGTATCGCCCATAGTCGGGGGTCGGGCACTGAAAGGCCCCACAGCCAAAATCATGAATGAACTCGGGCTGGAAAGTTCGGCATTAGCAATTGCAAAACACTATCATGGCACCATTGATGGACTGGTCATTGACACTACTGACAGCGCATTACAGGGCAGTATTGAAGCCTTGGGTATTAAGGTGTATGTCAGTAATACTGTGATGACAGACCTCATCAGCAAGAAAGATCTTGCTGCAGCAATTACAGATTTTGCTGCTAGCTTCGAACCTAACGCCTGAGAAAGACCTGAGCCGACGTGAATAGAATCTGGGCAATACTTCCAGTTAAAACCACCGCACTAGCGAAGACCCGACTGGCTTCGCTATTGAGCGATGACGAGTGTGCGAAGCTGGCGCTGGCGATGATGCTTGATGTAATAGATTCACTCAAAGCATCGCATCGTATCGCCCAGGTTGCCGTTGTTACTGCAGATGCCGAGGTTGCAAAGTTTGCTCGTGAGCAGGGCTGCCTCATCATGCTCGAAACCACCAATGGTTTGAATGAAAATCTCATGGTGGTAGCACAGGAACTGCAGGAAAAAATGATTGATGGGATTTTAATTGTGCCTGGCGACCTGCCAATGTTATCGCCGACCACGATTGATGATTTAATAAAGAGTCATGGCACTGGCATTAGCCTGTGCGCTGCAGAGAAAGATGGCGGCACCAATGCCCTGCTCTGCACGCCACCCGCAGCAATCCATTTTCATTACGGCAAAGACAGCGCCAGACTGCATTTGGCAGAAGCCAAGAACAATGGTGTGAAATGTCAGCAACAGTTTCTCAGCGATTTCCAGACCGACATCGATGAGCCCGATGATCTGCGCTGGCTGGTCAACCAAAGCCTAAAAGCGAAGGCAGGTGTTCATACCAGCCAGTATCTTGCCGGTTCAGGCATTGCCGAACGACTCGTAAACAAGTCAAAGGCCCGGGCAGTAATTTAAATGAATGACCTTCTGCAGCGCCCGCTAAGCGAACTCATGAGTACTGCTGCTGCTATACGTGATGCGGGCTGGGGCTCTCATGTGAGCTACTCGCGCAAGGTGTTTATTCCACTCACCGAGCTGTGCAGAGATGTCTGCCATTACTGCACCTATGCAAAAACACCTAAACGGCTTGAAAATATATATCTGTCACCCGAGCAAGTACTGGACATTGCCCGTGCTGGTGCAGAACAAGGCTGCAAGGAAGCGCTGTTTACGCTTGGTGACAAACCCGAACTCCGCTACAAGGCAGCACGCGAAGCGCTTGAGGAATTAGGTTACGCAAGCACCATAGATTATGTTGCTGCGATGGCAAAGCTGGTTTTAGAAGAAACCGGACTGCTGCCGCACTTGAACCCTGGCGTAATGAGCTTTGAAGAGTACACCCGCCTGCGCGAGTTCGCGCCGAGCATGGGAATAATGCTTGAGTCGTCCTCGCCGCGACTCAGCGAACGTGATATGCCGCACTTCGGCTCACCCGACAAAGACCCCGCAATTCGCATCGAAAGCATTCGCGATGCAGGTCGTGCCAAAGTGCCCCTCACCACCGGCATTCTTATTGGCATTGGTGAAACCCGTGACGAGCGCTTACAAAGTCTGCAGGACATTAAAGACCTGCACGATGAGTTCGGTCACATACAAGAAATCATTGTGCAGAACTTTGTGCCCAAGCAAGGCACAAAAATGCAGAATGCATCGGCACCCGATTTTGACGAACTGCTGTGGACCATTGCCGTCACGCGCCATTTATTCGGTGCGGAAATGAGCATTCAAGTGCCGCCCAATTTGAACAATGGCCGATTAGCTGATTTGGTGGCTGCCGGCATTAACGACTGGGGCGGCGTATCACCGGTTACCCCTGATCATGTGAACCCCGAGTCCCCATGGCCTGAACTGGATCGCCTGAAAGCTGAAACTCTTGCTGCCGGTGGCTTACTCATCGAACGGCTCACCGCCTACCCGGCGTATATCGCCAACCGTGCTGAGTGGCTGCACCCGAGCCTTGAACGTGCCGTACTAAAACTGGCTGATTCCTCGGGACTCGCCCGCGATGACAACTGGTGTACTGGTGATCACAACAGCGTAATCCCACCCATGCCTATGCGCCATGGCAAACCTCGACTAGGAACGCTCATTGAAAAAGCCACCGCCGGTGATGCATTAACTCAGAACGAAATTGTGCAGTTGTTTAGCGCCCGTGGCGACGACCTGCATCAGGTCACTGAGGCGGCAAACGAACTGCGTCAAGCGGTAAGTGGCGACACCGTCCGTTACGTTGTTAACCGCAATATTAATTACACCAACGTATGCACCTATAAGTGCAAGTTCTGTGCGTTCTCTAAAGGCAAAACCAGCGAGAACCTGCGTGGCCAGCCTTATCTCATTGATTTAGTTGAAATTGCCCGACGTACTGAAGAAGCCTGGCAACGCGGGGCTACTGAAATCTGCCTGCAGGGTGGCATTCATCCGGCATTCACAGGGCAGACCTATCTCGACATATGCCAAACGGTAAAAGAAGCTGCGCCAGATATTCACGTGCATGCGTTTTCACCGTTGGAGGTGACCCATGGCGCACAAAGCTCGGGACTTTCTATAGAAGCGTTTCTCATTAAATTGAAAGATGCCGGCCTTGGTACGCTGCCGGGGACTGCTGCTGAAATCCTTGATGACCGCATTCGCGACATTATCTGCCCCGATAAAATAAACACTGCTGAATGGCTGAACGTGATTGGCACTGCACATGGCATCGGATTAAAGACGACATCCACTATCATGTTCGGACACTTGGAAACTCCGGAGAATTGGGCAATTCACTTACAGGAATTGCGGAAGCAACAGGAAGCCACCGGCGGCATTACCGAGTTTGTGCCCCTGCCCTTCGTACACATGGAAGCACCCATGTACATCCGCGGTCTGGCTCGTAAGGGTCCGACCTGGCGCGAAGCATTGCTAATGCATGCCGTATCGCGCTTAGTGCTCAACCCGGTAATTCCGAACATTCAAGTCTCGTGGACCAAGCTCGGCCCCGAAGGCGCTGCCGCCGCATTGGACGCCGGTGCGAATGATTTAGGCGGCACACTCATGAACGAATCCATTTCCCGCGCGGCAGGCTCAGAACATGGCGAGGAATTTTCCCCCGAACAAATGGATGAACTCATTAGCGGCATTAACCGCTCACCCTGTCACCGCACCACGCTGTACGGTGAAGTGCCCGAAGAACGAATTATCGCCTCCTATAACGCTGCCCCGATCACCGATGTGGTAAACCGGCACGCCCGCGAATACGCCCGAAAACTACCCCGCGCCTCATAACTTACTCACAGTCACACTGGGTCAAACCGACCACACCGATAATGCGCTTAGACCCTTTTACTCAAACCTATTAATCGTCGGATCATTAGGTCGAGCTGACTTCTTCGCCTTACCTTTTTTAGCCTGATCTTTCGGTACCCCGGCTGCTACTGCTTTTTTCACCGCTGCTACGCGCTGCTGACTGTGAGAGATCTGCTTCTTGCGGGCCATGATGGCGCGATCGATGCGATCAAGTGCAGCCTCAGCTGAGGCATCGCCATTACACAATCTTTCTTCCAGGTCATGTTTTTGTTGCAGCAGGCTTTCGAGAGTCGCCATCGGGTTTCCTTATCGGTTAGTTCAGCGCAGGAATTACCTGCTCGCCGATCAGTTTAATGGATGACGCCGGATCGGTGTAAATACGCAAGCTGACTGACTGCATTCCGATGGCTTCGTACTCACGCAGATGCGCTATTAGCGAATCAAGATCATCGAGACTGCCGGTGAACGTAAGATTCTTAACCAATTTATCCAACAATTGGTCTGGAATGTTTTTAATAACATGGGTTTTATTAATAAACGCATCAACAAACGATTGTGCATTATTCATTACTAACTCAACTTCATCCACCGATAAGAACCTACTCAGAACCCACGGCCGAAATAGACCGCGCAACAACATCCACTGACAGGCTTCACGCCATGCCTGTTCTTTATCTGCATACACATGCCAGGCAGTAAAGGAACCGCTCCAGAAATCATTAAGACTCCGGGCTTGACCCGTCAGGTTCTCAGATAACTGTTTAAGTGCTGCTTCTGCAAGCGCCGGAGGCATATCGGACATCATTACACCATCGGCGACTCTGGCGGCCATGCGCAGCATTTGTGGCATGTTGGCACCCACGTAAACCTGCGGCATTGGCGCAGTGAGCCAACTCAACTCATACCCTTTCACCTGATACAACTGACCGATGTAATCGTTGCGCGCGCCACTGCCGGCCAGTTTGAGAATCTCGACGCATTCCTGAACCGCACGCACGCGTCGCTTCGGCTCCAGATTAATGGCCTGCAGCGCTTCGCCGCCGCCGCCGATAACAATGCGCGCGCGACCATCGGCAAACTCGTTCAGGGTGTACAACGATGCCGCAATTCTCACCGGATGAATATCCCAGGGGTTAATCGCAATAGGGCCCAGCTTAATACTGGTGGATTGCTGTGCGAGCGTGGTCAAGTTGGTAAACGGATCACGGGAATCCAGCAAGCTTGAAACCCACACGCCATCAAAACCATGCTGCTCTGCCAGCAATCCGAGTTTTGCAATTTCATTTGCGGATGCCCGTGCATCCAGAATGACATCAAGCTTCATTATCCAATCTCACCCTCTGCTCTTATGCCGAGATACCCGACAATTCAACAATCTTATAGGGTGAAGTGTATAAGGAAATGACTTCAAGCTGATGTGCCCGAAGGCCAATTATTTTCACCAGCAAATTTTCGATTGCCTGATGCTCCTGGCCCAACCTTAATAGGGAGATTGTAATTACCCTTCATAGCAAAAACACCTTCAAAAATAAGCCCTAATGAAGTTTTAGATAAAATCACCATAACCCCTTTTAACGAAACCAACAGGTGGGGTTTATATCACTACACGCCTCTAGCTTACCGGTAATGCGATAGGCTGATTATTATGGACATAGACATTATTCTCAATGAATTCGCTTCGCCGCAGGAAGCGGCGGCATTATCAAAACTGGCTGAAAGCTATGGCATGCGAGGCGTGTGGTCGAGCAGTTATGGTGACGGATGGGATCCGTTCATGACGCTTGCATTGGCTGCCGATCAGACCAACAGCATCCAGCTCGGGCCTCTGGCCATGAGCCCTTACGAACTGCACCCGCTCAAAATTACAAATGCCCTGCACTCGCTAAATCAAATGTCCGACGGTCGGGCAATGATCTGCATTGGCGGTGGCGGTGGCGTGATTCAGCATATGGGCATGAAACGCGACCGGATCATTGCGCATCTCCGCGAATGCCTCGAAATCATGAACGGTGTCTCGGCAGAAAAAACGCTCAACTACAAAGGCGAACTGTACAAAGCGTGGAACTACCGCCTGGCGTGGACGGATCAAACACGTCCGCAAATCTATGTGGCATCAAACTGGCCACAGACTATGCGACTGGCCACTAAGATGGCTGATGGTCTCATGACCAGTGACTTTTGCCCGGCGTTAATGGCGCAGCGTATTAAAGAAATCCACGCTGAACTGGACAAACTTAAACGCCCGCTCGATAGCTTCAAAATCAGTAACTTCTGGGCATGGCATATTAAAGAAGATGCGGATGCCTCGTGGTTCGAAGCGAAGCGCGAATTACTGTTACGCGGCTACCTTGGCGAGCAATATTTCGCACCGTTTCTAGATGAGGAAGAACTCAAATTTATGCGCGACCACTTCGATGACTTTCTTCAGGCCTGGCGGAAGGGCAGCGATCAGATTGCCAACGTGCCTGATAGCTTAGTCACCAAAATGCTCGAGAATATTTCGTTTGTGGGCGGCATGGATGCCATCGACAAGGCTATTCAGACGCTGCGCGACTTCGAAAAAATGGGGCTCACAGAAATTGCGTTGCGCATACACGATGAACCTGCTGCTGCCATCCGGTTAATCGGAGAACATGTTATGCCGGCGTTACGAAAAGCATAAAACTGGCACAACTGCGAGCTCAGTTATTCAGCTAAGCGACAGCCCTAACTATTAAAGGCATATCGGCATGACCATCTAAAAACACCTGTGGAATAGCGATACCGAAACGTGTCGTCATTACAGCAACTCTTTCGCAAGCAGCTCCAGCGCCTTTGAATCAGCACCCGCAATCATCATTCGACCCACATGCCTTGCCAAACCGGCCTGCTTCCATACCTGCAACCGCTCGCGGATTCTTGCTGCAGGGCCAACCAGTGCTACTGCATCAATCAAAGCATCCGGCACCAGCGCCGCCGCTTTAGCCTTATCCCCGGCCAAATAAAGATCCTGAATTTGTTTTGCCTCATCGGCGTAGCCCATGCGACTGGCGTAGTCGTTATAGAAGTTTTTGCCGCGCGGACCCATGCCGCCAATGTACAAGGCCATGTGTTGCTTTATTGGTTTGCGTGCAGCGTCGAGGTCATCATTGATGACCATTTGCACGAATGGCGATATCTCGAAGTTATCGAGGGTATTGCCTGATACCGAGAAGCCTTTATTGAGATTGGGCTCGAGCAAATCAAAGCGCTCTGGGTCCATCCAAATCGGAAATACACCATCGGCAACTTCCGCAGCACAGGCTAAGCCTTTTGGGGTTACTGCAGCAGTGAATATTGGTAACTCATACTGACTTTTAACAATACTCTTTAACGGTCTACCCAAACCGGTAGTGCCTTCACCGGTATTCGGAATCTGATAATGATAACCTTCATGGGTCAGCGGTGCTTTGCGGGCTAGCACTTGCCTGATAATAGAAATATATTCGCGGGTGCGGGTGAGCGAACGGCCATAAGGCACACCGTACCAACCTTCCACCACCCCCGGACCGGACGGACCCAGGCCGAGCATAAAACGCCCTTCCGACAACTCATTGAGTGTCAGCGCGGTCATCGCCGCCATGGTCGGAGTGCGCGCAGGCATCTGCATAATTGCAGTACCGACCTTGATTTTGCTGGTTTTTGCCAGCAACCAAGCTGCCGGAGAAACCGCATCAGAACCGTACGCCTCTGCAGTCCACACCGACTCAAAGCCCAACGATTCGGCCACCTGAACAACTTCTAGGGGCAAATAGAGTTCAGCCAGTGAACCAGCGACTAATCCTAGCTTCATATTTCTCTCCTCATGGTTTGAACTGCCTTACATTGTCTTTGAGGTTAGGTAAGCTTAGGCAATACAGCAAATTTATACACTCAATCATTACCCTAAGACAGCTACGATCTAGATAGGTACAGAATATGAACGCTTTATCACGCCGCAACTTTTTACTTACGTCAGCCTATGCTACCGCAGGTTTGACCTCGACCGTCAGTCTGCCTGCTTTCGGCAAGGATTCTTCACGTTACCTCGACCTGCAGAACCCAGAAGATGCACTTACCGCAATGATTAAAATGCGCGGCAGTCTTGAAGCCGTTGATTGTCCCCATTGGTACTGCGGCACGATATACGCGGTGCTGCCGGGCAAGTCGCCGTTGGCACTCATCGATTTTGAAGGCTCCGAAATCGACTACTACGCGAAACAAGCCGATGGTTCTTATAAAGCCTACGGTGCTACCGTTAGCTTCTTCAAAGACACACAAACTGGCGAGTTTCTAGAGACCTTCAAAAACCCGATTACCGGCCGTACGGTTGAAGTAAAACCAAACTCTATTAGCGTGAAGGCCCACTACATTTACTCCATCTATGGCTCGAAACGCTCCGATGATGAAAGAGCACTATCAACCACGCCCATCATTCAAAACAAATTAAAGTGGCGTGAGTCAGACCCATACATTTGGCTGAACATGCGGCGTGCGTACCCCGCGAACTCACCCTTTGGGGAAGATCAAAGTGTGCAGGGCTTAACTGCAGATCTGTTTAACCCCGATCTTCTGAGTGTTCCGACTACCGCCTCACCCACCTATGTGGCACCGTGGTTATCGTGGATGGATATGAACGAGGTAGAAGGCCACAGCGTGTGGGCCGGGCCAGCACACAAGCTGCAAAACGTAACGCAGTATCCGCGACAGTTACTGGATCGCATGGAGAAGTACTTTCCTGAAAAGCTGACGGCGAAGCCCTCGGCTTAACTCAATCGCCAAACGCTGCGCCGGGTTACGGCAACAAAAAAGGGCAAGCCGAAAACCGGCTTGCCCTTTTTTAATTGGGGCCTGGACCCACTTTTTCTGTGGATTACTTCTTTGGTAACTTCCATGCCACCACATAGTCACCCTTAGGCAGCGGCGACCAGGCATGACCACCCGCAGAGGTAACAACGTACTGCTCACCTTCATAGGTATAGGTCATTGGTGTGGCATTCGCTGAAAACGGAACACTAGTCTCCCAAAGGATTTCGCCGGTATTCACATCAAATGCCCGGAAGCGCTCGTCATAAGAGGCACCGATAAACACCAAACCGGTTGAGGTCACAATCGCACCACCAGCAGCCGGTGTGCCAAATTCCAGCGGCACGGGTATAGGCATTAACTTATCCAGCACACCCAGTGGCCGTGACCAGATGATTTCACCTTTATCAAGATCGACGCCTACCAATAAAGACCAAGGCGGCTCTGAACACGGTGAGAAACTCGGCGACAACAATGGGCCCTGCTGCAAACCATAAGGACTGCCGGCAATGTAGTCTGCCGACCCCATTGGCATTCCTGCCATCGGCTCTTTCGCAGCAACCGGGTCGACTTCATCATTCTTAATCAACTTCACGAAAAACGGTACCTGACCGACAGGAGTAACCAAAATATTACGCTTGGGGTCAAATGCACCACCACCCCAATTGTTGCCGCCACCAATCATCGGATACATCACTGTGCCTTCTTCACTTGGGGGAGTGTAGTAACCGCCATAACGCATTGATGCAATCTTGTCTCGGCAAAAATTTTTGTCGAACTCGGTAAACCCCCAAGCATCTTCTGGTGTTATCCCCACTTTCATTAATGGCGGTGGTTTGACGGGGAAAGGCTGAGTCGGAGACAAGACATCACCTTCTACACCATCAGTAGGCACGGGGCGCTCTTCAATTTCAAAGAACGGCTCGCCGGTTTCACGATGAAAAACAAATACCACGCCTATCTTTGTCAGTACGACAACAACAGGAATTTTCTTACCATCGCGGGTGATATCAACCAGTAATGGATGCGTTGGGACGTCCCAATCCCACACATCATGATGCACGACCTGATAATCCCAAACGAGCTCGCCAGTTGATGCACGAATGGCTAACACAGAGTTGGCGTAACGATTGTCACCGGGCCGTTTGCCACCATAAAAGTTTGGGGATGCGCTAGCAGTTGGAACAAACAATAGGTCTCGTTCACTGTCCCAAGACATTGTCGTCCAGACGTTGGCGCCACCTACATCATAATCAACCGCACCTTCACCCTCACGAATTAGAGTGTCAAAAGTCCAGAGATGCTCACCGGTGCGTGCATCAAATGCTCGAATCGCACCGTTCATCGAACTCACATCTTTAAACTTATTGGCAGTACCGCCAATCACAATTACGCCGTTCACTACAGCAACGGGTGACATCAACTGCATACCGTCAAGCTGAGCCATGGGCGGCAGCTCTTTAATAATCGGCGTTACATCGACCTCACCTTCGTTACCAAATGCTTTGCACTGCTGTCCAGTGGGCGCATCTATCGCCATCAAGCGGCGATCATTGGTCGCCAGAAAAATACTGTGCTTACACAACGCATCATCTGCGGCATCAGGGTCAGTCCACTGAGTCAGCCCGCGACAGTTAAAACGACCTGCGTAAGGTGTTTTGTCAATCTTCGGGTCAAAAGTCCAGACCTCTTCACCGGTTGCCGGGTGTAAAGCGATAACCTTATTAAACGGTGTACAAGTCACCAAATGATTACCCGCTTCCGGCTGCAATAAAATAGGAGTTGCCTGAAAACCACTTAATGCGATTAACTCAGGATTCTCTTCCAAAGCACCAGTGCGGTATGTCCATGCCTCCTCCAATTGATCCACATTCTCGAGCGTAATCTGATCAGCTGGCGAATAACGCCCACCACCTTCCACACCGCCATATTGAGGCCAGGTGCCTTCCGCCGCTTGTGCGGAAGCCGCACCCAGCAGAGCCAAAAAAAGCAAAAGAGAATTGAATTTCATATGTGATGCCCGTAATTAATTGGCCATCGGAAGCTACGCTCCCGACAACCACTTTTTATAAACAGATTATTTATCAATTATAGCCTGTCAGACCCAGCAGTTTCGCGGATATGCAATGCAGCTATAATGCCGTCTATAAGGTGGTCAGACAGCCGCATATGTTCCTGCTACAGTCTCCAACCATCACGACATCGTTTACAGGGGATCGAACAATGGCTGTGTTAGTCATAACAGGCAGCACCAAGGGTATCGGGCGCGCATTTGCAGAAGAGTTTCTAAAGCGTGGGCACAATGTTGCTATCTGCAGTCGCAACTCAGATGACGTTGCCAAAGCCACTAAGCAGCTGGATGCGATCAGTCACGGGGCTGTTATCGGTCAGGTCTGTGATACAACTGATAAAGCTCAGGTGCAGGCACTTTGGGATGCCGCAACAAAAGCTTTTGGTCGCGTGGACTACTGGATCAACAACGCAGGCACAGCGATTGGCCGGCATCTGGTGCATGAGTTACCGGAAGACTCGGTCCGCCTGATGCTTAATAGCAACATGCTCGGCACCACATTTGGCTCACAAGTGGCGATTGCGGGCTTTCGTAAACAAGGCAATGGCAATCTTTATAATGTTCTGGGTGGTAGCTTTCAGGGCAAACAACTCACGCCGGGCATGGGTGTTTACAGCTCAACCAAGTCTGCCATCAACCGCCTTACCACATATATAGAGTCTGAAAACAAAGACATGCCTGAGATTATTGTGGGCTCCATTAGCCCGGGTGTGCTAATCACCGAAAACTTTTTTGCAGAGCAAAAGCATCTGGATCAAGCCGAGTGGGAAGCGAACAAGCCAATACTGAATATTCTTTGCGACTACGTTGAAACGGCTGTGCCATGGCTCACCGACGAAGTCCTTAAGAATAAGAAAACCGGCAAACGAATCGCCTGGCTTACCGGGGGTGAGATTGCCAAACGCTTCATGAAAGCCAAGCTGCTGGGCCAGAAACGCGACCTATTTTCCCGTTATGAGCTGTAGCAGGCGCTTAATAAAGCAAGAATCACTTTATTTCAGGCGCTATTTACGCAAATAGCATTGCGGTTTGGTCGCTCGCTGCGTAGTATTCCCGCGTCGCCCCAATCTGAACGTAATTGATTGATATTTAACAAATTTTAGAATAATTCGGTATAAGTACCGAACTTCACGGAATAAGCTATGCCGCACATGGTTATCGCCAACACCCTCAAGGATGGCAGGGTGGTTTTTCTCAGCAACGATGGAAGCTGGACTGCGGCTATTGCCGACGGCGAACTTGCGCAGGATGAACCGGCTGCCAGCAGTTTGCTAGCCAATAGCAAATCTCCGGCCAACATTAATATTGTTATCGATCCGCAGCTTATTGAAGTGAACGAAACCGACCACGGTCGTCAGCCGACGGCTTACCGTGAATACATTCGCGCCTACGGGCCCTCTGTCAAAAATCCGGGCTAACATCATGTATCGCTACGATGAATTTGATCACACTTTTATGGCCGAGCGGGTTGCACAGTTCTCCCGTCAGGTAGCACGCCGCATGTCCGGCGAGATGACCGAAGAGCAGTTCCGGCCGTTACGTTTAATGAATGGACTCTACCTGCAGTTGCATGCGTATATGCTGCGGGTAAACGTGCCCTATGGCAGCCTATCGAGCACTCAGCTGCGCGGCCTTGCGGAAATAGCTCGAAAGTACGATCGCAACTACGGTCATTTCACCACCCGTCAAAACATTCAGTACAACTGGGTCAAGCTCGATGAAATGCCTGCCCTACTCGGCGATCTGGCTAAAATAGAAATGCACGGTATTCAGTCGAGTGGCAACTGCATTCGGAACACCACTTCCGATCAGTACGCCGGCGCCTCGGCCGATGAAATTGAAGATCCACGCGTTTACTGCGAAATCATTCGGCAGTGGTCAACCCTGCACCCCGAGTTCTCGTACTTGCCACGTAAGTTCAAAATTGCAGTTACAGGCGCACCTAAAGATCGTGCTGCCGTGGCGTTGCATGACATCGGTCTACGCCTATATCACAATGCCGAAGGCAAAACAGGCTTTGAAGTACTGGTAGGCGGTGGTCAGGGTCGCACCCCGGTAATTGCAAAAACAATTCGCAAATGGCTGGAGCCGGAAGACATGCTGTCTTATCTGGAAGCCATCGTCCGTGTTTACAACTTATGGGGTCGTCGCGATAACAAATACAAAGCCCGCATCAAGATCCTAGTAAATGCTACCGGCATTGACGAGTTCCGTAATCAGGTCGATGCCGAATGGGACAAAATCAAAGACACTAAACTGCAGCTTGATGCAGAAGAGATTGAACGCATCCGTGCTTATTTCGCATCACCTGCGTATGAAACTCTGCCGGACTACAGTGCTGAGTTGATCGCTCATGGCGAACAGAATTCTGCTTTTAAAGCATGGTTAGCGAGCAATACTGCTGCACACAAAGTAACGGGCTATCTCATTGTTAACCTCTCATTAAAAAGCCCGAAGCAGCCTCCCGGTGATATAACATCTGAACAGATGCTTGCTACGGCGGATCTGGCCGACCATTACAACTTCGGTGAGCTGCGGGTGAACCATCGGCAGAACCTGACCTTTACCGACGTACGACAGGTAGATGTGTATGAGTTGTGGCAAAAACTTGCCGCCCTTGACCTGGCAACGCCAAACATCGGCAAGGTATCTGACATCATCGCCTGCCCAGGTCTCGATTACTGCGCGCTGGCCAATGCCCGCTCTATTCCTATTGCCGAGCGTATTCAGCAGCGCTTTGAAGACATCGATCGTTTGCATGATGTCGGTGAACTGTCGCTGAATATTTCCGGCTGCATGAATGCCTGCGGACATCACCATGTTGGCAATATCGGCATTCTGGGTGTTGAGAAAAAAGGTCAGGAATACTATCAGTTCACTTTGGGTGGTTCGTCTACCGAAGATGCTGCTCTCGGCGACCGCACCGGACCGGGCTTCTCTACCGATGAAGTTGTTAATGCAGTTGACCGAATCCTGAGCACATACATTGAGCAACGCGATGATGTTGAGGAAACCTTCCTCGAAACCTATCGCCGCGTTGGCATGGCACCATTCAAGGAGGCCCTGTATGGCGCTAATT
>JABIQA010000107.1 GCA_018699155.1 Chromatiales bacterium | reverse complement strand
TGCATCTTGCGTGTTCCTGATGGACAGGGAGGCAACTTGTCTAACCGACTCTACAGCGAGCATGGCATTGCTGCTGCTGCCACGGGTGGCCTGCGCCTTTGTCCGACTATTTATAATACTGAACAGCACATTGACCGTGCTATCGCCGGAGTGCGTGCTTTGATGGGCTAGGCCTAAGCGACAAGAATAACGATTATTTGGTGGAGGCGGGGGGAGTTGGTCTAACTGTTGAGCATTGAGTCTCCGCCGTGGAAAAGGTAGTGAAAATAGAGAAAGATCGGGGCACCAACAAGTTAACAACTTAAGGGCCTAATATAAGCTATCTTCCCCCAGCAGTGGCATCATAGAAACGGAGCTTACGTTGTTAAAAGGGTAGTACCCCCAATATTTTCAAGGTGAATTGTCATGGCATTCAATAGACGCACTTTCCTCCGGCAGGGCATGCACGTTACTACACTGCTGGCGGCGAGCACGTTGTCTGCATCCGCATTGGGAGCCACCCGACTAGCTAGAGTTTCAGCTAATCCATTTTATCTGGGCGTGGCCTCCGGCGACCCCCGACCTGACTCCGTGGTTATTTGGACACGATTGGCGCGTGAAACACTGGGCAATGCGCTTAGCAGAAACGAGCCCGTGGCGGTGGACTATGAGATAGCTGAAACTGCCAATTTCTCAACTATTTATCGTAAAGGGAGTGCAGCCGCCTTGCCGGAATTAGGTTATTCCGTGCACCTGGACTTGCAAGGCTTGAGCCCGGGTAAAGAATATTTCTACCGCTGGATGATTGGTGGTGAAGTTAGCAACGTGGGCAGAACTAAAACAGCGCCAGCACTAGATGCTACGACTGAGAGCTTCCGCTTTGGCTTTGCTTCCTGCCAACAATATGAGCACGGCTACTTCACCGCGCTGGATCATATGGCGAAAGAACGCTTCGACTTGATTGTGCACCTCGGAGATTATATTTATGAAGAAACCTGGGGAGCCAATAATGTTCGCCATCACAATGCACCGGAAATTTATACGCTGGATGATTACCGCGCGCGATATGATCTGTACAAGCAGGACCGAGATTTACAGGCTGCTCACGCATCTGCGCCCTGGGCAGTAACCTGGGATGACCATGAGGTTGACGACAACTACGCTAACGTTATTGCCGTCGATGAGCAAACCCAGAAGCAGTTACTCATTCGTCGGGCTGCTGCCTATCAAGCTTTCTATGAGTTTATGCCCATACGTTTACCGTCCGGCAGACAGGGGGCTTCGATGCAAATTTATCGCCCTTTGCAATTCGGTACGTTAATGGACATGATAATACTGGATACTCGCCAGTACCGTAATGATCAGGCCTGTGGCGACGGCATGAAACCGAGCTGTGATCAACATCGAGAGCCTAATAGAACTCTATTGGGAGAGGCTCAAAAAGACTGGCTATTCAAACGCCTACGCAATAGTGGTTCGACCTGGAACGTAATGGCGCAACAAGTAATGATGGGGCGTTTGTTGCGGCGCAATGAACAAGAAGAGGAAATGTTCTTGATGGATATCTGGGATGGCTATCCCGACGAGCGAGATGAATTATTGGCAAGACTCAAATCGGCACAAACACCCAACCCGATTGTGCTGACAGGCGATATACACAGTAATTGGGTAAACAATATCCTGTCCGACTTCAGCAATGAAAGCAGTGAAGTTATTGCAACTGAATTCGTTGGCACCTCAATTACCTCTGGAGGTGATGGTTCTGATACCAGCAACACTGCCGCACAAACACTTTCTGACAATTCCCACGTCAAGTTCTACAATCGCCAGCGCGGCTATGTCAGCTGTCATCTCAGCAAAGATTTGTGGCAATCAGATTACAAAATTTTGGATAAGGTGAGCGAGCCCGGTCATCCCATAAGAACCCGTGCTTCGTTTGTAGTAGAGGCTGGTAATCCTGGCGCACTTGAGGCCTAGGAAATGCTTGACGAGTTTTAAGTCATTTTCTTAATGCTTTTGAAAGCTGCCTAGAGCACCGATAACGTAATATATATTAAGCTTTTGAGGTGTTGTTATGGAACTTGGTAATGACGGTGAGATGTTGCCAGCGGGGGCGGATTCGGTGTCGTCGTTGCAGTGCCCAAAGCAAGCGTACTAAGTTACGTTGTGGTGCTGACGCACAAGCTTGTTACTATAGTTGCCGCACAGATTTGCTAAAGCTGATTTTAAAAGGAGAAGGCTAATGAAGCTA
>JABIQA010000048.1 GCA_018699155.1 Chromatiales bacterium | reverse complement strand
CGGTTGGTAGCTTGGCCGCCGTTCGGGTATTTCTCGCCATCGCTGTTTCCATTATTAATGTAATGATCGCAACGGTGCAGGCTGACTACCCCAAGGAAGAGTCGCGTGGCAAGTTGGTCGGGTTGACCGGGGTTGTTATAGGCTTGGGCGCAGTGCTGATTGGTGTGGGGCTTGCACGACTGCCTTTTTGGTTTGTCGGCGCCGGCTATGACGATTTACTTGCCGGACGTCTCACATTATTTGTGATGAGCGCGATGTCATTGCTTATGGCGATTGTCGTTTGGTTTGGCCTGTCGACCCAGACACATCATGACAATGCCGCATCACTAACCCTGAAAGAAAACTTCGCAATTGGCATTAGTGCGGCACGCAACAATCTTCGTGTTGCTTTGGCCTATGGCTGCGCGTTTGTATCGCGTGGTGATTTGGTTGTAGTCGGAACTTTTTATGTGCTCTGGATGAATCAGGCTGCTGTAGAAACGGGTATGTCGCCAGATGAGGCCTCTAAAGTAGCGGGTGGGTTTTTTGGTCTTGTGATGGCTAGCGCCTTACTTTGGGCGCCGGTAAGCGGCTGGCTAAGTGACCGGCTTAATAGAGTGTCGGCTATGGCAGTTGCCATGGGTCTGTGTGCTATTGGCTACACCTCGATGGGTTTGATTACTGAGCCGCTTGGCGGTTGGATGTATCCGGCGGGAGTCTTGCTTGGTATTGGGCAGATGAGCGCTATTACGGCGAGTCAGACTTTGATAGGTCAGGAAGCGCCACCAGCGAGTCGCGGAACTATTGTGGGTGTGTTTTCATTTTTTGGTGCAGCTGGCGTGATGTTTATTACGATAGTGGGTGGCCGTTTGTACGATGCTATTGACCCATCCGCACCTTTTGTTTTAATCGGTGTTGTGAATGCACTGTTGTTTGTAAGTGCAGTGTTGCTGCGGCTAAAATCAGGGTCAGTCGATAAGGCTAAATGAGTTTTATTAGGAATAACGGAATGAATCCAGAGCAAGTAATTTTAACGACAGGAATGCAGACCGAAGCGGGGGTTCTGAGTGCGCTTGGTGCTGTCCAGGCTAAAGGTTTTGAAGACCTTCTGACATTGCAGAACCTAAAAGGGGAAAGCACCGGTTATACCAAAATTTGGCATGCCGATCGTATAAAGAAAATTAGCAGTATGTCTATTGATATTATGCCAGGTAAGGCCCGTTACTTTAATTTGCAGATCATCCCAAATGATAATTTGCGCGTTCCCCGTTATGTGTTCGAAGGCTTGGTGATGGGGCACTCTAGTCAGGTGTCTGTCGATCTGTATCCTGATATGGATATGGTTACCAATCTGGATTGGCTAACGTCTGCCTACGCCGGAGTAAACGCCTATTACGATGAACTTCGCAAGAGTGATGAGTTTCAACTGGGGGTATCCCGCTTGCCTCACATGCGAACATTTTGCTCGCCAGTATTTGCTCTAGCACCAGCCATGTCGATCGATACGGTGCCATCGTTTGAAGAGGCTGCAGGGCGGTATTTCGACTTTTGGTTGGCGATGTTTGAGGGGGCGCAGGAATGCGATTCCGCAGAAGCTGCTGCCCGTGCGGAACGCCGAAAGCTCATTTCTGACGCTACTATTGCGCTGGATCCAGATCGTAAGATGGTAGTTGGTGTCTACGGTGAAGAGCTTACCCAGCGGATTGAATCCGCTGCGATGTATTAGTTTGCTGTCGTCAGTTTAAGCGTTGGCGGCAGGCCTGGCGGTTACTTCTGTGTACCAACGTTGCAGTGCGGGGCGGGTTTCATACGCGTGCGTTTCAACCCAGTCCGCGAACTCGGTTGCGGCCATTAAAGTGATATCGGCAAAGCTGAAGTTGTCGCCGGCAAGATAAGCATTGCTGGCAAGCTGCTGCTCAATCCTGTCGAAAAACTGAATGACTCGAACTTCCCCACGTTGAACCAATGCCGGGATTTGCTCAGTCGGTGCCGGCCCGGGCAAAGCGTGACCGCGAAAGCCGGGTGATACGTTGCGTAATACTTCGGCCGCAGCATCAATACCCTGTTCAGCAATGCTGTTCCACATGATGACCTTGGCTTTCTCTATCGGACTGCTACCGAGTAATGCTGGCTCAGGGTGCAGTGTTTCAAGGTAGTGGCATATTGCGAGGGACTCGCTAATGTAAGTGCCGTCATCGGTTTCCAGTACGGGCAGAGTAGCGCCAGGGTTAATTTGACGAAACTCAGGAGACAGTTGCTGCATCCGCATCAGGTCCACTTTGATCAGTGGAATCTCCAAGCCTTTCTCAGCAATAAAAACCCTTACCCTGCGGGGGTTTGGCGCACGATTGTAATCAAATAAACGCATAGTATTTTTATCTTTTATTAGTGTTACCAGCCGATAATGCGGCCGTCATGACCTCGGAATGAACCGCTGTCTTCGAGAGTTAGTGCTTCAATCATAGGGCGAAGTAATGAGATGCTTTCTTCGATTTCGACCATCGCATAACCGAAGGCATCCATGCGGGTTTTAACATAGCCGGGGCAGAACAAACCGACAATCACGCCTTTCGGCTTCAATTCTCTGGCAGCAATAGTCATGGCTCTATTCAATGCGGTTTTGCTGCTGGCATAGGCAACGCCTGGAATATTCATTTCAGAAATTGAGCCGACAGAACTTGAGATGCAGATGATCTTTTTCTGGTCACTTGCGGCAACATTATCCATGAATGTTTCGGTCAGCTTCATTGGGGCATAGCAATTTACTCGCATAACATCTTCCCAGATGTCATATTCCATTTGCCCGAAATGTTGGCGCGTAATGTTCTCATCAATAGGTATTGGTCCGATGATGCCGGCGTTGTTTAGCAGGATATCAATTGGAGTCTCTTTGTATTTAATGCCCAGTTGGTCAATTGCAGCGAAGTCGGCAACGTCTAGTTTTTCTATAATGATATTGCTGTTGCCTGCCGCTAGTGTCTTCAATTCGTCTGCAGATTCAGGCGAGCGGCAGCAGGCAATGATGTGCCAGCCTTCGGCGGCATACTGACGGGTGAACTCAAGTCCGAGCCCACGATTTGCTCCGGTGATGAGAATTTTTTGCATAAGGAACCTCTATGAACCTTGAGTAGATATTGGCTTGACCAGGAAGAAGTAAAAGCCTAGCAGAATACTGAGCGCTGCTGATGTGACGATGGGCACGTTGGGCCCGAATTGATACAGTGCTGTTCCACCAAATGGCCCGAATATCATGCCTAGCGTAGGTGCTGCGGTTAGCAGCCCACCTACCGCACCTTGTTCATCATCATTAACCGCCAAGCTTGCTCCGGAGTTTAGTGTCGGCACAACCATACTGAATGCAAATCCCATACCACCGAATGCCAGATAGAACATCCAGGTACTGGTTGCCTGGGTTAGCAGCAATAGAACCAAGCCAAAGAGAATAAATGCGCCTCGTAAGATCACCGGTGGTGCCAGTTTGATCTTCTGCATCAGCGTAACCAGCACAATAATATTCACCAGACCCATGCTCAGCAGTGAGAGACCGACAACATCTGTAATATCTTGCTTGTTGGTCAGTCCCAGCTGATCCTCAGCAAGCAATGGCACCAGTGGTTGAATGGCTGTGAAAATCATAAAACCCACAACCCAGCCCAGCAGGTACGGGAACACTCGCGGGTCAAACCAGCTGACCTTGATGATAACTTTGGGTTTGCCCGTGTCATCGCTGATGTGTTTTTTCGGCTCTTTAATAATTATGGCGATACAAATTGCGGCAACTACTGCCAGTGCTGCCGCGATATACATTGGCGCCAATTGGCCGATTCGGGCAAACGCGACGCCAAATACCGGACCGATAATAGTGCCAAGGCCCGCAGTCATTCCGACTAAAGCCATTCCTTTGGTGCGGCCTGCTTTATCGGTAGTGTCTGCGATATAGGCTGTTGCCGCTGGTTGTATTGCACTCGCGAGTGCGCCATAGGCCAGGCGTGCGCCAAGCAATACGATAAAGAGGGGTGAGGCGAACAGCGCTGCTGTCGACGCCATGATACCCGTAGAATTTTGCAGGCTGGACGTTGACCCAAAGGTGTTGACGATAGTTCCCTCAATGCCCAGTTGCACACCGTAAGCAAGCATCGCATAGCCAGCGCTGTAGCCCAGAAGGCCGATGATTAGTACTGATTTTCGGCCGATAGATTCAGATTTTCGACCCCACCATGGTGCAGTTAATACGATGGCTACGTTGGAGGCTGAAATGAGGAAACCGTATTGCATTTCACTAATGCCGATTTCTCGAATGATGGGGCCGAGCACAACGTAGAGCAGCGATTGACCAATACCGTAAGTAATAAGTCCGAACAGCAGAACGGTCATATCGACGCGTTTTTCTTTATCCGCAGGAGCGGTGCTGACGATAGGGTCAGAAATTTCTTCAGACAAGGTGATGCTCCGGAGGCTTGTGCCATTATTCTTACTTATAGGATAGGCGCATTATATCGGCATGAGTCGGCAGCGTATACGTTTGGCGGTCGAACAACCGGTTTGTATTAAATGATGAGCCAAGAACGAAGAAGAGCTTGGGGCTTCATGTTGTGGGTTGAGCTCCGATTGCATTGTAGGGTTCGCTTGTTGCCATGAAATTGACTGAACTCTAACCCTTACTGCTGTGCTTTTAAGGCGGCAATGCGAGCCTCGAGCGGCGGGTGACTGGCAAACAGTGAGCCGAACTTTCCGGAAATACCAAAGCCGGCCATCTGATCAGGCAGTTCTGCGGCAGCGGCTTGCGCAGGGCCACCGAGTGCAGCCAGCGCATTAATCATGTTCTGGCGACCGGCGAGTGAAGCACCACCCGCATCAGCACTGAATTCGCGCCGACGCGAGAACCACATAACAATGGTTGAGGCCAGTATAGACAGAAATATCTGCGCAATGATCGAGGTAACGAAATAACCAATACCCAGTCCGCGTTGGTTTTTAAGAATAACCCGGTCGACAAAAAAACCAACCAGTCGCGCTAGAAATACAACAAAGGTATTCACTACGCCCTGAATTAAAGCCATAGTGATCATGTCGCCGTTGGCAACGTGAGACACTTCGTGTGCGACTACGGCCTCAACCTCACCTTTTTTCATTCGCTCTAACAAGCCTGTGCTTACCGCGACTAAGGCATTATTTTTATTCCAGCCAGTAGCGAATGCATTGGGTTCTGGTGAATCGAAAATACCCATTTCCGGAGTGCTGATGCCGGCACGTGAGGATTGCATGCGGAGCGTATCCATCAACCAACGTTCTGTGGGGTTAGCCGGTTCTTCGATAATACGGACGCCCATGCTTCGCTTGGCCATGAACTTGGATATAAACAGTGAGATGAACGAGCCCGAAAAACCGATAATTGTCGACATTATCAGCAGGGCCTGCAGGTTTAGGTCGACACCGTTCTCGGCCAAAATGCCTTCCAGGCCCAGTAGGCTGAATACCACAGAAATTACTACCATAATGGCGACGTTAGTGGCGAGAAATAGACCAATTCTTAGCATCGTTGTTGCTTTCCA
Source organism: Chromatiales bacterium (assembly GCA_018699155.1). Lineage (GTDB taxonomy): Bacteria > Pseudomonadota > Gammaproteobacteria > Steroidobacterales > JABIQA01. The sequence goes on along the minus strand of JABIQA010000048.1, from coordinate 4,870 downwards.
TGTTGCATTAACTGCTTAGCCAAATGTTAGCCCTTGTTGCATTCGGAGGGCTGATTGCCGTCGTCTTGCTATGCCGAATTGTGGCGTATCAGGCTTGCTGTTGTATCCAGCTTTTCCGGATGTCACCGGCCGAGGCTGACCAAATACCGTCGATGGCTGTTATGTACTCCAGCGCCTTTTCGAGCTTGGCGATACGATGCGGTTGGCCCAATAGCCAGGGATGGATATTGAGTGCCAGTATCCGGCCACCCTGTGTATCCGCCTCTTTACGCAGAAAGTCTGCAGCATCACAAACCTGTTCCACCCAGGAGTCTTCCGAGTGCTGCTTACCATTAATCACAAAGTAATCCTCTGTTTCGGTGCTTAGTGGCATTGCAGTGAGTTCGCCATTGCTGGTGCGAAACTGATATGGCATGTCGTCATTAACCCAGTCACTAAAATATTGAATGCCATTTGCAGCCAGCAAGTCAGGAGTGTCATCGGATTCATTCTTGGCCGGCGATAGCCAGCCTTTGATATCTTGCCCGGTGAGATTGCGTAGACTATCCACTGACTTTTTGATGAGTTCATTCTCGGCGTCTTTGCCTAAACCGTTCCAATGAATGGCATCCATATGATAACCATGGCAGCTGATTTCATCACCACGTTCCACAATGCTATTTAATAGATAGGGATTGGTTTCAGCGAGGCGGGTATTCATCGCAAATGTTGGTTTGACGCCATACTGATCGAATGCTTTTAAAAAGCGATAGATGCCGATGCGATTGCCATACTGGCGCAGTGAGAAGTGACGCAAATCAGGGTAGGGCATAGTCATGCCGCCCGGCACTTTGAAAGGCTCGCCTTTTTGATTTAGCGGGAAAAACTGCAGCGGTACATTAACCCACAGTGCGAGCTTCTTGCCTTCCGGCCACTGCACCTGCTTGCGGTCGCTGAGCATTGACCAATCATAGCGGTCGTGGTCCATACCATAGGACCGATGCGGATAGTCAAAATACGATTTATCCAAAGTCATTATGCCGTCCTCTGTTTGCTTGAGATATCGGCTACTGATGCATCGTAGTAGTTGTCTAAGAAGAACTCGGCAATCTCACGGCCGGTGGTGACCCAAACGTCATCGTGACCGGTTATGTAGTCCAGCGCTTCTTCAAATGCTTTCATCCGATGCGGGTAGCTCACCTGATAGTTGTGAGTTGGAATACACATAATAGTGCCTGACTCAGCGCCTTCGGCATAAAGACGATCAAAGTTCTCTTTGATTTGTTGGCCGTAGCGCCGAGGTTCAATTTTATTTACCACGTATGCGATGGTGTCATTCATTTCCAATGAATACGGAATCGATACAAACCTTTTCTTTGAACGCAGGTGGATGGGTGTCGGCTGATCATCGTGGAACAGATCGCAGGTATAGATACCACCTTCATCGCCAAATAACTCAGTGCCCACTTCAGCAAATAGGTCCAGTGTGTTATCAGAATGCGACAGTGCCGGCGCCAGATAGCCAGCGCACTTTTGACCGGTGTGTTTGTAAATGGTTTCCATAGAGTCGCGAATCATGCTGCGCTCCTGATCTTCACTCATGCCATAGGTGTAACGTGTGTTGTAGATGCCATGGCTGAAGAACTCCCAATTGCGTTCTTTGCAGAGTTCAATGATTTCAGGGTGGTGATCGCAAAGTGCTGTAGACAAGGAAATGGACCCACGGATGCCGTATTTCTCGAGCAATTCCATTTGTCGTATATGACCCACTCGATTGCCCCAGTCACGCACGGTGTAGCCCGGGAGCGATGGAGCAGGCGTTGGCCAGGGGTTTCGTTGGGGATTTGCTGGTGGGTTCAGTTCGTAGAACTCAATGTTGGGTGCAACCCAGAAGGCTACTTTGGCGCCATTAGGCCATTCGATTTTAGGTCGGTTTTCATACGGCCAATAGTCAAAATATCCGGGGTCTTCTTTCACAGCGATGCTCGCTCTTTTATTTATGTGTGTTGAAAGGGGTTGGTGAGGGCGCTTAGGCCTGTGAATCGAGCCAGTCAGAAACCTCGACCAGATCAAGTACGTCACAGTATTTCAGTGAGAGATCGGTCAGGTTAGCGTAGTGGTAGCTCTCGTGTTTGTCGGCAACGCATTCCACCGGAACGATAGTGCGGTAACCACGTGACAATGCGTCAACACCCGTTGCACGAATGCACCCAGAGGTAGAGCCACCGGTCAGAATGACTGTGTCAACCTGATGCCAAACCAAGAGCGATTGCAGTTGAGTTTCGAAAAATGCTGAGGGCATCTTTTTTAGGTAGATGACATCTTTCACACGATCAATTTCCAAGCGATCATCAAACTCAGAGCGCTCAGAATCAAAGCCGATATTCTGCAAGCTGTCAGGAGTATCAGTACGGGTGCCCCAGACGCCGGCATCTTCACTCGATTCCATGTATGAAACATGCGTCCAAACCACAGGCCAACCTAAGGCACGAAACTTGCGTGCCAAAGTATTAATGTGCTCCATCTGCTTAGGGTCGGTTTCATAAGCGGTCTTAAACAGGTCGGTGCGGGTGTAAGCTTTCTGCGGGTCGATATTTACGAGGACAGCCTTTTTGCCGAAACCGAAGCGCTTGCGAGCCGGGTTTGCCTGAACTTCGTAAAAGATTTCTTTTGCAGTTTTTGTCGTGGTTTCCATGGTTTAAGCGCTTCTATGATTGTTTGCGTAAAATGTTAATTAATTGGCTATTATGCCGTTTTTCCCGCCCGCAAAAAACAAAAAGGGTCGGGCTAATTGACCCGACCCTATGGGTAAGCATAAAAGACACGCATCGTTGATTTATTTTGATGCTTTGTTTAGGGCCGGAAGCTGATGCGATGCGATTACTTAGCCGCTGAATGCAGCGGAATAGGTGGCAGTACCCAGCTTTTTGACTTCCGCCTGGCAGGTGATGGAATTGCACAGGCAGCCTTGCCTTTCTGAGCTTCCAGTTTTGCACGGTCTATACGCCAGCCCCGACTTTCCCAGTCAGTAAGATAACTGCGATAGGCCAAAATGGGTTTGTCGGCTTCAGTGAGTAGCTCTAGCGTCGTGCTATCCGGCGTCTCAACAGGATCAAGCGATTCGATGATATTGACATCTTCATGCGCAATCTGCATGTTGATTTTGATTAGGTTCTCATCTTTATCCGGCTCAAGCATCCAGTCCCGCATGTTGATAAAAAAGATCCGTGTTTTGTTGTAGCTAACAGGGGCTTCGAAAAAAACCTGAAGAAATTGACGAGTCTCACTGAATTTAATGCGGGTAATTAGCGTATTGGGCCCATGATGCGATGAGCCAGCCCGAGTATGACCTTCGCCGGCCCCCATGAGTTTGGTTGCTTCGGATGCGCCTTCGGCATCAAAGGGTTGTATGAAGCCGCAGCCGTAATCTGAAGTTTCTTCAATCTGAATAGGGTGTATGCGGATAGATTCGCCAACAGACGGAGCCCCTTGGTTCGGATGAACGAATTCGTTATGCGCCATATCCATGCCGTTTTCGATGGATCGTTCATAGTAGGCGTTTACCTCAAACGAAAATGTGCGGTTAACGCGCCAGCCCTCTGCACCAAACTCTTCGATGTTATATAGGGGTGGTCGCTCCGACTCCGGCAGGTCTCCCATAAAGGCAAAGACGATACCGTACTTTTCCTGAGTAGGGTAACTGTCTACCTTGGCCCGCTTGGGCGGGTTTTTATCCGCTTGTGTGGGTATGAAGGTGCACTGACCCGCCGCGTTAAACTGCCAGCCATGATAAGGACACTCAATGCCGTCTTGTTTAATTTTGCCTAGTCCAAGCGAGCCGCCTCGGTGAACGCAAACATTGGCAAGCACAATTGGCGTGCCTTCCGAATCACGAAATGCGACGACTTTCTGATTGAGCAGTTCTACCTGCAGGGGGGCTTCATTACTGATCTCATCGCTTAGCGCAATGGGATACCAAAAATTGATATACATTTGAGTTGATCTCCTTTAACTATTAAATTTTAGCCTTCCTTAGACCGGCTACGGGACAGCAACGTGCATTCCGTTTGCTTGTTGGTTGAGGGGCAGTAATAGTTCGGTACAATTACGCGCCTAAACTCATACGTGGAGATGCTCCGAATGACCGCTAAGCAAACCGAATTTGGCCTGGTGATGGAGGCATCGCCTGGTTATACCGCACGGCTGGCCCGTGAGATTGAAGCTATGGGGTTCGATTACCTGCTCTGTCCTGACACCCAGAATCTGGCTCCAGACCCATACGGTCAGCTTAATCTAGCAGCTGCAGCAACGAGTACTTTGAAGCTTGGCACTGGAGTGACTAATCCTATAACTCGCGATACCGCGGTCACAGCAACTGCAGTGACATCGCTGCAACAGGAATCGGGTGGGCGAGCTATTTGCGTGATTGGTCGAGGTGATTCATCAGCAGAGCACATCGGTGTGCGCAATAGCACGACCGCACAATTGCGCGCTGGTGTCGGACAAATCCGCAGTTATATGCGCGGCGATGTGATTGACCGCAATGGCAAAAAATCGGCACTGCGTTGGTTGAACAATGAGCAGGTGCTGCCGGCTCCGGTGGATATTGCCTGCACTGGTCCCAAGACTATTCGGATGGCGGTTGAAGCTGGTGATCGTATTAGCTTTGCTGTGGGCAGTGCGCCCGAGCGCATTACTTGGGCAATGAAAACGGCAACTGACCATCTTAATGCTATTGGTCGTTCTCGTGATTCAATCAGCATCGGCGCGTTTGTGAATTTAGTCTGTGACCCGGATGAGCAGCGGGCAATTAATATTGGCCGAATGATCGCCGGCATGGTGGCGCATTTTGCAGGCATGAAAAATGCGCCGCTGGATCACTTGCCGCCGG
>JABIQA010000127.1 GCA_018699155.1 Chromatiales bacterium | reverse complement strand
TCTCGGTGCGGATGTCAATGGCTACAGAATAGACTACACGATCTTTTTTAACAGTATTGCTTTTGATTTCAGGATTAGCAATGAGAATCTCCAGGCGCCACTCAGCCCGACAACGATCCAAAAAACCCAGCCCAGTGCTGGGTTTTTTATTTATAGAGGTTTTGTGGATGGTGCCCGGAGCCGGAATCGAACCGGCACGATGTTTCCATCGAGGGATTTTAAGTCCCTTGCGTCTACCAGTTCCGCCATCCGGGCATACTGTTCAGGAAAAACAGATTTGGAGTGGTGTATTACTCGCAGAGAGCGGCAGTTTACACCATAGCGGCACCGCTTAAGAAGCTAAATATGAGAGCACTACTGGCATGGGTAATACTCTATCGCGACCGGACTTAAAAGGCTTCTGCTTCTTTAATGGCGGTTTTGTCTATGAAGGGGGATCGGCCGCAGATTTAAATTATGGCAGTTATCCGTTTTAGCAAACCTCTGCCACCTCAATGCAGGTAGCACCCCCTATCACGCCATGACAAAGTTGAGTCTGATAAAGGTTCGTGTATGCGCCTGCTAGAACGGCTGTGCCTTGGCAGAAGTGTTCACTAAAAGTCGGTTCTAGCCCTATTTTCTAATTACGGGTTGACCCGGGCTCTGGCTGCCCCACATAATACTGTATATATATACAGTATCCATCCCAAAACCCTTACCTGGTGAGCTATGAGCATTACCCGTATCGCCCGACATGCAGCCCGGCAAATGCTGCAGATCCCCGGCTTTCTTGTGAAAGTGCCGGCTGGCTTCCCGAGCCCGGCCGAAGACTACATGGACAATGCGCTCGACCTTAACGAGCATCTCATCAAGCATCCGGCGGCCACTTTTTATTGCCGGGTGTCGGGCGATTCAATGCTTAATGCCGGTATCTTCGATGGCGACCTGCTCATTGTCGATCGCTCAGTTGAGCCGGTACACGGTAGTGTGGTGCTCGCAGCCATCAATGGCGAGATCACCTGCAAAACGCTCGATGTGCATGCTCGCCAACTGCGCTCAGCAAACAATCAATACCCACCCATACCCATACATGATGGCGCTGATTTTTCGGTTGAAGGTGTCGTGATTTATTCAATCCGTGATCATCATTATCGTGCGGGTTAGACTTTGCTTGCCCTAGTTGATTGCAATAGTTTCTACGCCAGTTGCGAGCAAGTATTTAGACCCGATCTGCGTGGTAAACCCGTCGTCGTGCTTTCTAACAACGATGGCTTCATTGTGGCGCGTTCTAAAGAAGCCAAAGAACTGGGCCTCGGTGACCTGCAAGCTTTTTTCAAGGTTAAACACCTGTTGCGCCAACATAAGGTCACTATTTTTTCATCCAACTATCCGCTTTATGGCGATCTCTCGAATCGCGTCATGCAAACCCTGTGTGACTTCAGTTCGAACATTGAGGTTTACAGTATTGATGAAATGTTTCTGTCACTGCACAACATGCCTACCGATCTCAACGACTTCGGCCACAACATGAAAGATCGTGTGTGGGACAACACCCGCATTCCGGTAGGTGTTGGCATCGCGCCCACCAAAACACTCGCAAAACTCGCCAACCGGGCAGCAAAAAAAATTCCAAAATGCCAAGGCGTGTGTGTGATGGATGAACCCCACAAGTGGGAATGGTATCTGCGCCGAGTCGCCGTGACCGATATCTGGGGTGTCGGCAAACGCTTGGCAAAGCGCTTAGAACCCTTAAATATCAATACCGGCTGGGATCTGGCCAGCGCCAACCCCAAGCAGATCAGGCGTTGCAGCAGTATTAACCTAGAACGCACCATCACCGAACTCAACGGCACAGCCTGCCTTCAGCTTGATGAAACACCTCCCACAAAAAAACAAATTTACTGCACCCGCAGCTTCGGCAAAAAGGCAACCGAACTGCATCAGGTGCAAGAAGGCATCTCACTGTACGCTGCACGCGCTGCCGAAAAACTAAGGGTGCAAAAGCACCTAGTGCTAACCATGCACGTGTTCATGCACACCTCGCCCTTTGAGGATAATTTTCATTCAGTTAGCAACACAGTACAACTGCCGTACCCCACCGATGATACACGCGAGATTACGGCTTTAGCCCGTGCAACCGCTGCAAAACTCTACAGCCCTGGACATAAATACTTAAAAGCCGGCATCGGCCTCATAGAGCTCGTAGACAGAAACCATCACCAATACGATCTACTCCAACCAGACCAATCAGCCCGGGCCGACAAACTCATGAATATTATCGATGCCATAAACAAGCGCGAAGGCAAAGGCAGCCTGTTTTTAGCCGCCCAAGGAATCAACAAACCCTGGGCAATGCGACAACAATACACATCGCCGCAGTACACGACGAAGTGGGAGGATATTTTAGTGGTTAGGTGTTGATTGGGTATTCATAGAAAAAGCCCATACAGGGAGGTTTAAGGGCAACGACCTTAAGCAGTTGAGCAAAGGCCTGCCCTTGCAAGAACTCATGGCGCCAAGTGCTGGCTTGGCAAAAAAAACCATTGGTATAACCCTAGTTTAGAGTTACTACCCTGCCCTTTAATGCAACTCCGGCAATCACACCACCCGCACCGCATTGAAACGTTTCAGTGCTCGACGTTTCGTTGTTTTTGTAGTTTGACTTGATATCAACCACGGCATTGCCACCCTCTGTCAGCGCCCTGTCTCGCAGAGAAATCATTGCCGATAAAAAGACCCACTGGCAGGCTGTAAGGTCTGATTTGCCAAAGGCATTGGTCTTTTTATTGGTTTGAAATACACCAAAGTTCTGTTCAGGCTCGCCATATGCTTGATCGCCGAAGTAAAAAGCCACCTTCGTGCCTAACTTCGTCTTAGCCTTTTCCAGGCTTAGTGCGTCCGCAATTGAAAAATCAGCAACATCGTCGCGAGCCATAGCCAGAGGCGCTATAAGCGTTAGACCTGTTAAAGCCACCAGTAAGATTTTCTTCATCGGATTAAACTCCATCATTAAGGAAAAAAGTAGCGGTCAATTACAATACGTTTATGAAGGCGTGTAGGCCCTATTGGTAGTGGTAACTCACTTTATAACAAAAAAT
>JABIQA010000054.1 GCA_018699155.1 Chromatiales bacterium | reverse complement strand
GTCGCCTTTATTGCAGGCGCAGCATCTTCTGCACTTGCAGGTTGGTTTGGTATGTTCACTGCAACCAAAGCGAACATTAGAACAACTCAAGCTGCGCATTCCAAGGGACAGGCTGAAGCACTAACCGTTGCCTTCTTCGGTGGCTCAATTATGGGTCTAGCTGTTGCATCATTAGGCCTACTTGGTCTCGGCATTGTGTATTTGCTTTTCGGTGGTGATCCGCACACCGCACATCACATTCATGGCTTCGGCATGGGCGCTTCGGTAGTCGCATTGTTCTCCAGAGTCGGTGGTGGCATTTTCACCAAGAGCGCTGATGTTGGTGCTGATCTTGTCGGCAAGCTCGAACAAGGTATTCCGGAAGATGACCCCCGCAACCCCGGTGTTATTGCCGACAATGTGGGCGACAACGTGGGTGACATAGCTGGCATGGGATCAGACATTTTTGAATCCTATTGTGGTGCAATGATTGCAACGATTGCGATTGCTTCGACAGTCGCTATCGTATGGCTCAGCAAGCTCGCACCAGGCATGAATGAAGATGATGCTCGAAGCGCACTCATGTTCTTGCCACTAGCCCTCGCATCCACTGGGCTGATTGCATCAATCATAGGTATCGGTGTGGTACGAGGTTTCTCTAGCGCCAATCCGGCATTGGCACTGCGTATCGGCATGATCGGCAGTACCGCAATGTTTATCGTGGCAGCCTACTTTTTGATAGGGTATTTTGGTATTGCCAACAACGTTTGGTGGTCAGTCGTGTTCGGCGCTGGCGGCGGTGTAGTGATCGGACTCATTACTGAGTACTACACATCCTCAACACCGGTCATACGCATTGCAGAATCCGGTAAAACCGGAGCAGCAACGGTGATGATTACGGGACTTGCTGTTGGCATGCAGTCAGTGGTTATTCCATTGCTGACAATCTGCGCAATCATCTATGTCTCAACAGATCTCGCGGGGGTTTATGGTGTCGGTATTGCTGCAGTCGGTTTGCTGGCGACTGTTGGCATGACCATGGCTGTAGATGCTTATGGCCCCATTGCTGATAACGCAGGTGGCATCGCAGAGATGGGTGGTCTGGGTGCCGATACCCGCGAAATCACTGACTCACTCGATGAACTGGGCAACACCACCGCAGCAATGGGTAAAGGTTTTGCCATCGGTGCGGCAGCATTGGCGGCACTGGCAATTATTGCTGCATTCGTCGAAACCATAACAAAATTTAATCCAGATTTTGTGCTGCACCTGGGCGACCCAATGGTCTTGATTGGTCTCTTCCTCGGGGGTATCGTGCCCTTCCTTATTGCCAGCATCACAATGACTGCAGTGGGTGAAGCGGCCATGACCATGATTGAGGAAATCCGTCGGCAGTTCCGCGAAATCCCTGGACTCATGCAAGGCACTGCAGAGCCAGACAATGCCAAGTGCATTGATATCGCAACTACCGCGGCACTGCGAAAAATGCTGCTGCCGGGATTGTTGGCTGTAGCAGTTCCCCCCGCCATCGGCTTCGGCTTAGGCGCGGAAGCCTTGGGCGGTGCACTCGGTGGTGCCCTGCTCGGCTGTGTGCTGCTCGCTCTCACGATGGCCAACGCCGGCGGTGCTTGGGACAACGCAAAGAAACACGTCGAAAAAGGCAATCTCGGTGGCAAGGGCTCGGATGTGCACGCAGCTGTTGTTGTTGGTGACACAGTCGGTGATCCGTTTAAAGACACCTCAGGTCCGGCAATGAACATTCTGATCAACGTTATGGCTATCGTCAGCCTAGTGATTGCGCCACTGCTGGTTTAAAGTTAAAAACAGATACATTTACAGCACGCAATAAAAAGGGCGACCAAATGGTCGCCCTTTTTTATTGTTGAGAGTAATTTTTTCAGTGTTTGCGGTAACCTTACCCAGTCATTAAAACTCTATAGCATGCAGCCAAGATACTTGGGCAAGTAGAGCGATGCGTTCAATCGAAGAGGCTCTAGACCATGCCTCTAAACTTAATTCAGAGCAATCTTCACCTCGGGCTTATCAAAAGGATTATTCGCACAGTAGTTCATGCCCATGCCTTCTTTCATATTGCCATTCTCATCGACCTTGGCGAAAATGCGATACGGCTCATAGTCAGCCAGAATACCGTACTCACCGGTGTAGGTGTAACAGGCAAAGTTTTCAAATACGAAGTATTTGGGCGGTACGAAAGTCAGTGTAGAGAAAGCCACGAGAGTAACTGTGTACGCAACCGTAGCCCAACGTCGGGTGTTTATCGCAAGCGGTTCTCGGGTCAGGATGCACCAACTAACAAACTGCCCGGCAGCAATGCCGAATATCATGATACTGAGCATCAGCGGCAATGAAGGCTTTACACCTGCAGCAAATGACCAATCCATATAACCAAAATAGGTCAGCATTATAAGCGTCGGGGTAGTCACTAATGCCATTGCCTTACCGAACCAATAGTTATTGGCATCATTACGTGTGTAGGTGTATTGAACTACAGCCCAAACCAGCCCGGGCCAGAAGTACATTTTAGTGTGTTCCCAAGCACTTTCGTTAACGGCGGCAATAAGCGCCATCGGCGTCCAGTAATCGGTGAGCTCAAAGGCAAAGTGCAGTAGCGAACCCGCCACAGCGACCCAAAATACACAGCCTATATCCCATAATGCCAGTTTCAATTTGCTATTCATGGTCTGTTCCTCTGCCATAGCAGTTCATAGGGTTGTCCATATATTCGCCTCGTTTGCGACTTTGGATTCACGCACACAACGCCACCCTTCGGGCAATAAGGGCAGAGATACATCCAGATCAGCGATTCTGGATAGAATTGGGCATTGTTATTCTCCACCTCAATTCACCGGAATACTTATGCTTGAACTATTTGTCGCACTGATAGCAATAACCGGAATTGTTATTGCTATCGTCTTTAACACCAAATACAAGAACCGCAAATGGGATATGTATTACCCTAATCTGGCATGGATGCGCGGCCTTATGTACTTCAGCTTCTGCTGGACACTGTCGTACCTGACCGGTGGCATGGCCCTCATTCTCGACAGCCCGGTGTTCACTGCAGAGCAATGGGCGAACCCAAACTGGCGCATCTATATGGGACTCGCCTGTCTGTTTATTGTTCTAGCGTATAGCGTCAACTGGTGTTACTTCACTCCGGTGTTTAAACGAAAGAAGAAGTGGCTGGTCGCAATTGTTTTCGGTGCCCTTTGGGGTTCAAGTTCTGGCCAGTTGTTTTTATCGGTGTGGCTGCTGGCAAACATGACAAGCCTTACAGGCTGGTGGGCAACCGGCGTAGCATTTTTGTGTCTTGCTGCCTACCAACCAAACTGGCATAACATCTATTGGGATCACTTCATTGCGCCCGAACATGACACACCAATGACTCAGGTTATTAAAGCCACCACCTGCCATATTCCTAACCTATTGATCTGGTTGCCTCTTCTCACTATTTATGAAAACTACGCGCTGTTTGTTGGCGCACAGGTCTGGGCATGCACCTCGGCAGCACTCGGCATGCACTTTCCAGCACCGTGGGATGCACCCAGCAAACTAAACTATGCTGTTCGCACCGATGCAACGCCCGCCCGATGCACCGGCTACATACCGGCAGACCCTAAAAAAGACCCTTACACCCCATTTTATCGAGGGTGGACCGGGCCTGATAAGGCGTAAATCAAGCAATCGTCACTGATTCAACAAGGACAGACCTATGAGCGAATCACATCCCTGGTTAGAAACCACACCCTGGCCTACTGCGCAGCTGCCGCGTGAAGAACTCAGTGTGCGAATTGACCACTTTCTGGCGACTCAATGGATGGGCGTGTTGTGTACCATTGGCAAAAATGGCCCTATCGGCAGTCCGGTTGAGTATTACGCGGATGGTTTAAATATTTTTATTCTGCCGCAACCGAACAGCCCGAAGGTAAAAGCCATGCAACGTGATCCCCGATTGTGTTTTGCAATTCACGGCGAGAACTCGGGCTGGGCCAGCGTGCGCGGTGCGCAGGTCTTTGGCAATGCTCGGTTTATTGACCCTGGCACGCCAGAACACGAACACGGCATGCGTGTTTATCGTTGGCAGCAATCGGCTATACAGCTCGGCAAACCTCTGGATATGGCGCCGCAGGTGCCGCTGCTGGTCATTGAGCCCGAGCGGATTGTTTACACCGAGCACTGGCTGCGTAAAGACGGTTTTGGTCCACGGCAGATATGGCATTGCAATCCCGATAAGCAAGGCTCATCCAGAACTTATAGCCACTAATCAGAAGCGCGTATGCCAGCGACCACTTCGGCAATCATGAATTGCATGGGCTTACATCCAATGCCGACAATCTCTTCAAAATCAGATGGCACATCGAAGGCTCCATTGCGGATAGCCTGATAACAGCCGGTTAACATTGCCGCCACCTCGGCACCGCGTACGGGTGTCATTTTAGCAAGACATTCTTCATCACTGCTCATCTCGTAGCGCACATTAATTCCGGCGCAACGGTTTACCATATCAACCAGTTGCTCCTGCGTGTATGCATCGCCCACCAGATTCAACACTCGATTGTCGCAGTGGTCTGCTAGCACTAGGCGCGCAAATGCAAGGGCCAGTTCACTACGGGTAATATAAGCGCAGTAGCCCTCTCCCCCGTTGTTTCGAAATACGCCATCAGCGGCTGCATTGAGAATATGGGCCACATCAAACTCAAGATACAAGCCATTGCGAGCCGCGATCCAGATAAGACCTGATTCTTGCAAATCCTTTTCCGCCTGCCGATTCACCTCCGCCATGGGCGCGTACATAGTCTGCATTTCATCGCCGTTGCCTATTACGCTGGTGTAAATAACTTTGCGGACACCCGCAGCCACAGCAGCCTTAATGACGTTACGATGCAACGCCACCCGGTCGCCAACACCCGCAGGTGCGGAAACAAGCACCACGGTATCGATACCCGCAAATGCCTGCTGCATCTGCTCCACCGAACCGTAGTCACCCTGCCTCACTTCGATACCGGAATCATCAAGCTTTGAGGG
>JABIQA010000071.1 GCA_018699155.1 Chromatiales bacterium | reverse complement strand
TCTACCGAGGCAATGGGCAGAGGCACGCCACAGCCTTCGCAATTATTAAACAACCAGGGCAAATCTCCCAAACAGTGCGCGCAGATATCCTGAGTGGCATCGCGCGCAAATACACCAATACCGCAGAGCACACAGCAGGGTGTCCAGAGCCGAGCGCCAAGCCTGTCAACAGAACAGCTTCGCATTGGTTGACAGCCTCCTGCAGCCCTTTGATACTGGCCATTCTGACGCGCTTACTGCCAATGCGCCAACGGTAAAACCGCTCTGAATGAGCAGTAACAACTGGAAACTCCGGCAGCGCACAGCGGGCTTCACCGCGGTGCATTGCCCCACCCGGGAACACCGAATATGACATCTGCACCACGCAACGATTGGACAGTAGCCGAAGTAACCGCCCTCTATGAAATGCCGTTTAACGACCTGTTGTTTCAGGCGCAGGGTGTGCACCGCGAGTTCTTTGATCCGCACGAGGTGCAAATCAGCACGCTGCTCAGTATTAAAACCGGCGCCTGCCCCGAAGATTGCAGCTACTGCCCACAAAGTGTGCGCTTTGATACAAATGTGGATGAAGAACCCTTGCTCGATTGCCGCGTGGTTATCGAGAATGCGAAAGCGGCCAAAGCAAAAGGCGCAACACGTTTCTGCATGGGTGCGGCATACCGCAGCCCTAAGCCGAAACAGGTCAAGCAGATTGCCGAAATGATTAAAGCAGTGAATGATCTTGGTATGGAAACCTGCGCCACCCTCGGCATGCTGACCCCGGAGGCGGCAACAGAACTTAAAGACGCCGGTCTCGATTACTACAATCACAACCTCGACAGCTCCGAGAGTTTTTACAAAAAAATCATTACCACCCGCACTTTCCAGCATCGCTTAGACACGTTGAAAAATGTACGCGATGTGGGCATGAAGATTTGTTGTGGCGGCATTATCGGCATGGGTGAAGAAGACCAGGATCGCATCGAATTACTGCACACACTGGCCACCATGCCCGAGCACCCCGGCAGCGTGCCCATCAATCAACTGGTGGCGGTTGAAGGCACGCCACTCGAAGGCGTTGCCAAGGTCGACGGAATTGATTTTGTGCGCACCATTGCTGTGGCGCGTATTCTGATGCCTGCCACGCACGTGCGCCTGTCCGCCGGTCGCACCGAGATGAGCGATGAGACTCAGGCGATGTGCTTCTTTGCCGGCGCTAACTCCATTTTCTATGGCGAGAAGCTGTTGACCACAGAAAACCCCGATGCCGACAAAGATCTGGCGCTGATGAAGCGATTGGGCCTGCGGCCGGAAGCGGCCACTAAGGACCAGCGCGTTGAAGAGCAGCGTCAAAGCGCTTAATAGCCCGAATGCTGGCCTGTACTGCGGCTGATGAGCCTCAGCAAAAATCCCCACCAAGGCATTAAACGCCCAATGTCGGCCAACCACCGGCCATAAAAAAACCCGCAGACTGACGCCTGCGGGTTTTTTGGTTTATCTAAGCAACGCTGCACGCTGCTCACAAAGCCTCTTGTGCTTAAATTAACTCAGAAGTTAAGCCGTGCGTAAATATTACCTTCCGCAGCATCCTTAATATCAAATTCGCTTTCACGGTCTCTGTTTTTGACAAGACGCAGACCAACACCGGCAGAAAACATCTCGGTAAAGTAATACTCACCGCCAACACGATAGGCCCATTGTGCAAAGCTGTCTTTACCACTCTGACCAGGTTCTATAAGTGGTTGATCAATTTTTGTGTTGCCATTGCTGTACGTTACGTATGAATTAAGCTCAAACTTTTCGGTAACCAATGCGCGAGTGCCGAGCTCAAGAAATACCGCTTCTTGTTCAATTTTGTAGTTACCGCTGGCAATCTCTCTATCATCGGAATAGGTGAAAAAACCAGACAGCTCGTCTATGTAACATTCACCATCCGATTCCGGACAATCACCTTTGAAGTCATCAGCGCGATAGCCCACGCGCACAATTAAATCAATATTGTCGGTTACTGCGGGGTTGATGCCAAAATAAAATCTATACCCTGAAGTATCTTGGCCGTAACCAGATTCCCCTTTGCCTTTACCGCCCTCAAGTTCGCCAACGGCAATTTCAGCCCCAGCGTGGAAGAGGTCTTCGCCGTAAGAGCCGCGCAACACAAAGCCGCCTGTGTCTTCATTGCCTTCGCTGTTCGCGGCCACAAAACCCAGGTCAATATACGTGTAATTAGGCCCCGCGACGGCAATGCTGGATATCGAAAATGCTGCGATGGCAGCCAATAACGTAATGCGCTTCATAGAAACTCCCTTTCAAATAGAAATAAGCTATTACAGGTCGTTTATTCCAACCAAATCCAACCTTAAGCCGATAATAGTAATGTGCTTAAATAATATGTAGCCCAGTCTATGTGTAATATCCGCCCTGTGGAGGTCATTGCCGGGGGCTTGGGCCTCAATGAAGGCAGTTAACCCCAAACACCGGCCATAAAAAAAACCCGCAGACTTGCGCCTGCGGGTTTTTGGTTTCTGTAAGCAACGCTAAACGCTGCTTAAGAACCCTCTGTGCTTAAATCAACTTAGAAGTTAACGCGGGCAAAGAGTGTGCCGACGCTGCCGACCTCAACCGTGCTGCTGGCAGCAAAGTTAATAAGCCTTAGCGGGGTTTCTAGTTCCAGCTTAATACCAGCAGCAAACATATCAGTGAAGTTGTAAATACCACCTACTGTATAAGACCAGTCGACAAAGTCAGTCTTACTGGGAGTCTCATTTTTCACTTTAGTACTGCCAGCAGCATAAGTGGCAAAAGCATTCAACTCAAACTTTTCGGTAATCATTGCACGAGTACCGAATGATAGGAGCAACGCTTCGTCTTCACCCTTTTGATTGACTCCGGCTGCTCTGCCTTTGAAGTCGGAGGCTGCATAGCCGACACGCACGATAGCATCGACGTTATCGGTTATTGCTGGGTTAACGCCGAAATAGACTTCATAACTGTCTATATCTGCAGCGTAGGGATTACAGGTAGCGTCCGGGGTCGGACAATCCGACTGTTTGCTTCTACCGCCATTCCATTCACCAGCGGCGATGCCGGCACCAACGTGGAAGAGCTCAGCAAAACCGAAAGAACCGTTCAGCTCCAAACCGCCTGTGTCTTCTTTGCCCTGGCTGTCCGCAGTAAAGAAGCCAAGCTGCGCGTAAGTGTAATTAGGACCAGCAACGGCAGCACTGGACACCGTGAGCGCTGCAGTCGCAGCCAATAATGTAATGCTTCTCATAAAACCACCTTTTGGTAACAGTAAAGTAACAAAACTAACAGCAACAAGTGCTTACCGATGCGTTTGATCCGGCAATAACCAGAACAGCGGTCAGCATACTGAAAACAACACAAAGTACAAGCACGAGCCTTTAATTAGCAACCGTACATGGATTCCCCCGGGTGAGGTGCTCTATAACGGCGCTTAATCGCCGCGGCAGGCTCACGCAAGCACTGGAGCCTCAATTACGGCAGCCAAAACCAAACACCGGCCATAAAAAAGCCCGCAGACTTGCGCCTGCGGGCTTTTGGTTTCTGCAAGCAACGCGAAGCGCTGCTCAAGAACCCTCTGTGCTTAAATCAACTTAGAAGTTAACGCGAGCAAAGAGTGTGCCGATGTTACCGATCGTAGGACTGCCTTCAACATCTCCAGCAATCTGCCGGTTGTTTTCTAACTCCAGCTTAATGCCAGCTGAAAACATATCAGTGAAGCTGTAGATACCGCCGACGGTATAACTCCATTCGGCAAAATCGTTCTTGCTGTCGTCGTCGCCTTCGATTTTAGTATTGCCAGCGGAATAAGTGGCAAATGCATTCAACTCAAACTTCTCGGTAATCATTGCACGCGTACCGAATGATAGGAACAACGCTTCGTCTTCGACTTTGTAATTATCGCCGTCGTTTTTGCCTTTGAACTCTCCAGCTGTATAGCCGACACGCACAACAGCATCGATGTTGTCGGTTATTGCAGGGTTAACACCGGCATACAGTTCATAAGCGTCAGTGTCGGCGCCAAATTCATTAGCAT
>JABIQA010000110.1 GCA_018699155.1 Chromatiales bacterium | reverse complement strand
CCGGAACGGTACTCTGCGCCAATCGGGCAGCGTCTGACCAGCGAGAGAATACAAAGCCGCTGATTCCAATGCTTCCGCGTCGCCCAGTGATGGCAACAATGCGGGCAATCTGCGGGCCAACATGCTCTTGCCGGTACCGGGAGAGCCGGACAGCAATATATTGTGCCCGCCAGCAGCCGCAATAAGCATGGCCCGGCGGGCGTGATGTTGACCAGAAACATCTGCAAAATCGTCGTAATAACCCGCGGCTGCGGCATCACCAGCGGCTGCCTCTAAAGATGGCGGACGGGGTAGGTCGGTGGCGCCATGTAAAAACCGGACTACGTCCAACAAATTGTCTGCCAGAAAGACATTACCTTTACTGAGCAACGACATTTCGGCAGCGCACTTTGCCGGTACTACAACACAGCAACTGCCGCGCAACGCATACATTGCAGAAGGCAATAGCGCCGGCACCGATTGCAGTGCACCGGACAAACCTAACTCACCGAAGAACTCACAGCCGGCGAGTTTATCGGTGGGCACCTGACCCGACGCCGCCAATATACCCAAGGCAATGGGCAGGTCGAAGCGACTGCCCGACTTCGGCAAATCGGCCGGCGCCAGACTTACAATAATACGACCGTCAGGAACCTCTAAGCCGCTATTGCGAATTGCCGCACACACACGGTCACGGCTTTCTTTAACTGCGGCCTCGACCAGGCCGGAAATTGATAGCGAAGGCAGCCCAGCAGAAACATGCACCTCAACCCGAACGGGCGATGCATGTAATCCGGATTGTATGCGGGTTCTGACCGTGGCCAGCTGCATCGCCTTCTACGAAGCCTTTGCTCTGCAAACTAAATGCCCTAAGTTGCAGCCCATATCAGCACAAGCAAATGTTGCTCCACTTGCTTCAATTGAGAGCGTCACGCTAAACAGCATCATCATGCGATGCGGCCTCAGCCTGTATCCGGCGAAGCTCAGCCTCAAGCTGCTCCAATTTATCGCGGGTACGCGCCAAAACCTTACGTTGAACATCGAACTCTTCACGGCTCACCAATTCCATCTTCTCAAAGGTACTCTGCAGAACCGCACTAAAGTTAGTTTCAAGGTCAGCCTTGAGCGCGTCAAAACCCTGGCCACCGAAACCTTCAAGCTTACTCAGGTCAAGCGGTGAGCCCGGCACCCGGCTGCCCAAGTCTTTTAAGCGCTCAGGGACAAGCTCAGAAAGCTTGCCGGCTAATGATTCTATTGTTGGTTTACTCACCTGAATTCCTCAATATTTACGATATATAAAGCAGACTATAGGGCTATCGCCCTAGCCTCGCCTAATCGGGCTCTAAAGCCAAAGGCCGCATATCCATGCCCGAGGCTAAATCCACTGCACCGAATTGATGCGCTAAACCCGCATCAATGATCTGGTCTGTTCAATCCGCACGAAATCAAACCGAGCCACCTTAGTTCCGCACCAAAACAGTGCGCGCGACTCTACCGCCAGCTGCCTAAAAACCAGCCAACTCACGCTAAGGCTCTGAAAGAGAAGGCTTTGCAAAATGTGGCACGGATTCTGCTTTGTTATTTACGAGACAACGAATCGTCCCACTCTCTGACCCGGGACACAACATCAATAACTAAAGGAAACCATATGAAAAAGGCTTTTCTAACAGTTGCCGCGATAACAGCTGCAACAGGATTAAACATCGTCTCTGCGAATGCCGTAGAGCTCACAGGCAACGCCGGGCTCGTTAGCAACTACGTATTCCGCGGTGCCGATGCCTCAAACGGCAAAGCCGCTGCACAGGGCGGGCTCGACCTAAACGCCGGCATGTTCTATGCGGGCACCTGGCTGTCCTCGGTGCAAGTGGCTAAAACCGTTGAAGTACTCGATCCCAGCATGGCTGCAGTAGACGTCACAGAAACAGAAGACAGTGGCGTGGAAGTTGATCTTTACGCCGGCTTCGGCAACACAGTGGGCGATTTTAACTGGGGGGTTGGCGCCACCTACTACGGCTACACCGACAACGTAATTGACCCATTCATTGAGGCCAATCTATCTGCCGGCTGGAAATGGCTCAGCATTAGCATTAACCCGGGTAAGTTTCTGAGTAATGAACGCGACAACAACATCAAGCTCGATCAGGAATACATTTACTACGAAGCAACGGCTGAAGTTAAAGGCTTCTACGGCACCGCGGGCTACTGGGATTGGGACCAAATAAAAGGTGCGCCTGACCAGTCAATTAAATCCGCAGGCTACTTTGAGCTTGGCTATGGCGACACTTTAACCGTCAATAACATTGATCTGTTTGATTACAAGATCTCGTATGTTTATGCCGACCGCGACCTCATCGCTAATGACCAGTCCCAAAACACACTGATCTTCGGCATTACTAAAAACTTTTCTATCCTGAAGTAAACAACATCACCCCAACGGGATGCTTTCCGTTGGGGTGCTTTCGGAGCAACACATGAAATTAATTACAGCCATCATCAAACCCTTCAAGCTGGATGATGTACGACAAGCCGTTGCAGACATTGGTGTACAAGGCATCACCGCTACTGAAGTCAAAGGTTTTGGACGTCAACGTGGTCATACCGAGCTTTATCGTGGTGCAGAGTATGTCGTCGACTTTCTGCCCAAAACAAAAATCGAACTGGCTATTGATGACGACCTCGTTGAACAGGTTGTCGAAGCCATCGTAAATACTGCCCGCACCGGAAAGATCGGTGACGGCAAAGTATTCGTTAGTAGCCTTGAAGAAGTCATCCGTATCCGTACCGGCGAAACCGGCGCGGAAGCAATCTAACTTCGGACCATCTCAGGAGATTAAAGATGGATCAAATCACAGAACTAAGTTACGCGCTTGATACCTTTTACTTTCTCGTATGCGGCGCACTCGTCATGTGGATGGCGGCTGGCTTCACCATGCTCGAAGCAGGCCTCGTACGGTCTAAAAATACTGCCGAAATTCTGACCAAGAACATCGGCCTCTACGCCATTGCCTGCATTATGTACATGCTTACCGGCTACGGCATCATGTACGGTGAGGGCAACGGCGTTATTCCTCAACTTTCGGATCTAATGCTTACCAGCGCAGATAACTCTGCCGAGGAAGTGATTGCCAGTGGTGGCGAAACCTACTACTCAAATCTATCGGATTTCTTCTTTCAGGTGGTGTTCGTCGCTACCGCAATGTCGATTGTTTCGGGTGCCGTTGCTGAACGCATGAAGCTGTGGTCATTCTTTCTGTTTGCCGTTGTCTTAACCGGCTTCATCTATCCGGTGCAGGGCTACTGGAAATGGGGTGGCGGCTTCCTGAATGAATTGGGCTTTATTGATTTCGCAGGCTCGGGTGTGGTGCACATGTGCGGTGCTGCAGCGGCTCTGGCCGGCGTCATTCTGCTCGGCGCACGGAAAGGCAAGTACACAAAAGACGGGGACGTAAAAGCTATTCCCGGTGCAAACCTGCCGCTGGCAACACTGGGCACATTAATTTTATGGCTGGGCTGGTTCGGTTTTAATGGCGGTTCAGAACTAAAACTGTCTGACGTGTCTGAAGCCAATGCAGTGTCACTCATCTTTGTGAACACCAATATGGCTGCTGCCGGCGGCCTGATTGCCGCATTATTGCTGGCGCGCGCGTGGTTTGGCAAAGCCGACCTCACCATGGCCCTTAACGGCGCACTTGCGGGACTGGTTGCCATTACCGCTGAACCGCTGACCCCCAGCCCTATTGAAGCCACCATGATCGGTATGGTTGGCGGCCTGTTGGTGGTGCCGTCAATCGTGTTCATGGATCGCGTATTCAAAATCGATGACCCCGTTGGCGCTATCTCGGTACACGGGGTTGTGGGTATCTGGGGCCTGCTCGCAGTGCCGTTGACGAATGCTGATGCGACTGTTGGCTTGCAGTTAACCGGCATCACCGTAATCTTTGCTTGGGTCTTCGGTACCAGCCTTGTGGTCTGGACGATCATCAAGCTGACTCTGGGCATTCGAGTCTCTGAGGAAGAAGAGTACGAAGGCTCGGATATCCACGAGTGCGGCCTAGAAGCCTATCCCGAGTTCTCGCGAATGTCAGATTAACCACAAGCTAGGGCTTGCGATTTAGGTCTATCCAGGCTTTTGAACCTAAGCCGCTCCGGTTCGCCGGGGCGGCATTTCTATTCTTTTAAACTAAACAACATCATCCCGACGGGATGCTTTCCGTTGGGGTGCTTTCGGAGCAACACATGAAATTAATTACAGCCATCATCAAACCCTTCAAGCTGGATGATGTGCGCCAGGCCGTTGCAGAAATTGGTGTTCAAGGCATCACCGCCACCGAAGTTAGGGCTGCTGAGCATGTCGTCGATTCTCTACCCAAAACTAAAATCGAACTTGCGGTTGATGACGATAACGTTGAGCAGGTTATCGAAGCCATCACAGAGGCTGCCCGCAGCGGCAAAATCGGCGACGGGTTTATTGTTCGCGGTCGCATAATCAGCATTATTTAAGACAATCGACGAAATTAGCGTGTATTTCATTACAAATGGCGTCATTAATAGCCCAATAAATACTTCAGCAGCAATCAGTCATGATTAAATGCCAGCAACGTGATGAACGTCAACGTGCCGTAATCCGCACAGCGGGAGAATATGAGCTTACTATCGCATCATGGTTTCTCGCCGCGGCTTCGCTGCATTAGCCTCTTTGGAAAAGCTATGCGCAAAAATACACGTATCGGACTTCTGCTGGCAGGGTTTGTGCTGCTGAGCAATATCGCTTACGCAAAAACTATTTATGAATGGCGCGGCGATAACAATGAGCGCAGCTACTCTGACATGCCACCCAATAATGTCGATGCGGCCGCAACCAACCTCAGCGCAACGCCAACCGACGAAGCTGAAATTGAACAGCAGCAGGCGATAAAGGAAGCAGCACGGGCTGCCGAGCTTCTCAACGATGAAGTTAATCGTGAAACTGCAGCTGCAGAAGCAGAAGCTGCGGCCCAACGAAACGCAGAACGCACAGCCAACTGCACCCGTGCCCGTCAAATCCAAAAAAAGTACGACAGCAACCGCCGCATTTATGAGGCTGGTCCGGATGGCGAATTTACCAAATGGCTGGATATCGATGAAGAGCGCGACAAAGCGCAGAAGAATGTCGACACCTGGTGCGACTAGCTCAGCGCACTAAAAATCGTTTTATGTGCCCATCGCGATCACGCGGCTGAACCCCTTGCTCCACAAGACATCACCACAAAACACAAGCCAAACTAGCCCTGTTACACGATCAACCCCATCGGCTTGGGTTTTTCACAATGGATGCCGCTCGCATTCACTGGCAGAATGGCAGCTGAAGCTTTCTGGCCCGGACAGATTTCCGGAATGCAGCTACCCGTGACTAGATACCTATGAAGACAGATGAGCACAAAGACGCCCAGAGCCCCGGGCCAAACAATCCGCCTGCAGACACGGGTGATGCGCCCACCGCGCCCCAGCCAAAACGAGGCAATGGTCTGGCTTTAATCATCGCAATTGCTGCACTGGGCGTCAGTAGCTGGATGCTATGGCAGCAACAAACCGCTGCACCGGATGACAGCGCCCGGCTCGCACAAGCAAGCGTTCAGAGCTTGCAGCGCTCCATGACCAAATTAGATGGGAAAGCCAGCTACAACAGTGAGAACCTTGAGCAGCTATCTGCTCGTCTGGACTCGCAAGCCGCCAGACTCGACACAATCCCGGTAAGATTTGATCAAGTAGAGGCAATGCTGAACGCTATTCCGGCAACCGACGAAGATGCCCGTCGCAAGATACTTAACCTGGAAGCGGACTGGTATCTTCGACTTGCCGAGACCCAGCTCTATGTTGCCCGCAACGTTAACGCTTCTAAGGCAGCACTAACATTCGCCGATGAACGCTTTAGCCAGTTGGCCAATCCATCATTCACGCCCATTCGCGAGCGTATTGCTGCGGCCATTGGCGAACTGCAAATTCAACAGCAGCATCCGGTGTCAGCAGATGCCGCAATGCTACAAACCATTATTGATCGTATTCCGGCTATGGCGCTTAAAGAGAATTTACCGCAGAATTTTGGCAACACGCCAAAACGCAGTAATGACAGCGAGGGCATTGACCGGGCAATCGCATCTATCCGCGAAGCATTTTCAGAGGTCATTAGCGTTAAGCGCAGCGATAATGAGATCGTTACACAGCTTAGTGCTGCCGACGCAACCCTATTGCGCCGCAGCCTGTTGCTGGAACTTCAAACCGCTAAACTTGCGTTATTGCAAGATGAACCGGCTGTTTACAGTGCCAGCCTCAATACCGTCAGTGCCCGCCTCAAGCAGAACTTTGATACGAACTCAGCTCCCGTAGCGGATTCGCTAAAAGCTATTGATTCGCTGCTCAGTGAGCCTAAGAACCAGCCGTTCCCAGACATCGCAGCCATTCGCAACGATCTGGCACAGCTACAGGGCGGCTCTCAATGAAGTTCGGCATCCTCATTATTGTCTGCCTTGCACTCGGCGTAATGGCAGCCAACTTTTTAGTCGCTGACAATGGCTATGTGCTGATCAATTTCGCCGGCTATACGGTGGAGATGTCAGCACCTGTAATGCTGTTGCTACTGATCCTCTGCTACATCGCAGTTCGACTGACAGTGCGAATCTGGCAAGCCCCGGCGCAACTTGGCGAAGTGGCCGCCAAGGCCAGGGCAAAGCGTGCCAATAGGCGCATCACACAGGGCTATATTGAATTGGCTGAAGGCAATTTTGCCAAAGGAGAGAAACTGCTCACCAAAGGCATCCGCTCCAGTGAAACGCCTCTGCTGAATTATCTCGCTGCTGCACGAGCAGCTCAGGCTCAGGGCGATACCGAACGCCGCGATAACTGGCTCCAAATGGCACAGGATCAAGACCCCGAAGCAAGCAGCGCAATATTGCTCACCCAGGCTGAGCTGCAGCTGCGCAACGACGAAACTGCAACAGCCAGAAGCACGTTGGAACGGGTCATTGGTCGCAGCCCACGCAGCGGCGAAGCCTTTCGCCTGCTGGCCGAGATATGCCTGAAAGATGGCGACTGGCAAACTCTGGAAAGCCTGCTGCCTAAGCTGCGCAAGCGCTTGGGTAAACAGCAGCTCCGCGAGTGGTCGGTAAAATGCTACCAGGGCTTATTAGCTGATGCCGGGCGATCCAAGGCAGATATCGACAGCGTTTGGAAGCGTGTACCGCGAAACCTGCGTGAAGAGCATGGATTGGTGCTCTTACGTATCGAAGCCACGACATTGGCCGGCGAACATCTCGATGCTGAAGAACTCATCCGTAAGGCACTTAATCACCAATGGGACAGTGCGCTGGTTAACCGTTACGGTCAGCTGCACACGGCAGAACCGCAGGCTCTATTGAAACGTGCCGAAAAGTGGCTGAAAGAACGCCCCGATGATCCTGATCTGCTACTAGCAGCCGGCAGACTCTGTATACGCAGCCAGCTGTGGGGCAAGGCCCGCAGTTATTTGGAATCGAGTATTACTGGCCCGCGGCCCTTGCCTGAGGCCTACAACGAACTCGGACAGCTCATGCTGAAACTAAAAGAACCCGAGAAAGCCTCAGCTGCTTTCCGCAAAGGCCTGGAGCTGAGCTGGCAGCCATCTTCGCTACCCCGGCTAAAAGTCGACGCCCAGTAAGTTCCTAAAAGAATCTTCCTGTAAGGATAGTTAAGGCCTGCAATAGATGAATCGACCCACTGACATCTGTCGGGTGGGTCAGCATCATCACAGCAGTAAATACTGCTGTTAGGCTATATGCGACTGCGTTTACTGTTGAGGTAAGTAACCAGCTCATCCCATTGG
>JABIQA010000123.1 GCA_018699155.1 Chromatiales bacterium | reverse complement strand
TTACAATGTTGATACCGGTGAGTTGACTGACATCGATGACCCCACCGTGCGGATCACCGGCCTGCCTGAATTGCCTCAGGGCACAGTGGAGAGTGATGTTGAGATCATTATTCGGGTGCGCAACGCCGCGGCATCCTAATCAGCAAATTTGCTAAGTTACTGAAGGGCCGGCTTGATGCCGGCTTTTTGTTGTCCGCAGTCTTGGTCTTGGTAATTAGTGGCTTTGGCTATATATTCAGCTCTAACTACCAACTATATGCTACGAGCGGTTGCCAAACTTAATGAATACATCTGAGCTGCAGTTAAACGTTATTTATACGCCGGGCACTGTGCGTTATTTGACACCCTTTATTTCAACGCTGCTGAGTTGGTCTGATTGTCGGTATCGGATGGTGGCCAATGGTTGCTCAGATGACGAGTGTGATTTGCTGCGTTCAATTGCTGCGTTGGATGATCGTTTGGAATTATTGATCATGCCGGAAAAACGCATGGTTCCACATGGCGAAGCTCTCGACTTTTTGCATGCCAGAACCGAATCCGATTGGTTCTGCTTTATGGATTCCGACATTCTTGCTGTCGGTCCATTTCTTGATGATTTTAAGGCTGACCTGCAGCAGGCGGAAGTTTTTTCATCCTGCTTGCCGCTTTGGTACAACGAAAAAGATATTACGATGCCCGACTTTTTCCGGCACATGCATGGGATTCATGCCTACACCGAAAGTGGCCTGACTATAGCCTGCGATTACTTTGTTATTTATAACAACAAAGAGTTTGTGCGTGCCAGAGAGGCAACCGACGTGGGGCTTGCAGTATGCGTTTGGGAGGACATAGCAGCCGAGCATCAGGCCACCTTGCGTAAAATGGGTCAGGACAAAGCTGATTACGACAGCGGTAAGGT
This sequence comes from Chromatiales bacterium, assembly GCA_018699155.1. GTDB lineage: Bacteria > Pseudomonadota > Gammaproteobacteria > Steroidobacterales > JABIQA01. Next base: position 13,151 of record JABIQA010000123.1, on the reverse strand, counting down.
GCTTACGTTGCTGATGGCGGATCGCGGTTCCCGGATTCGCTATCGTCAGGGCGATAACCTAAAGCACATTGGGGGGTTTACAGAGGTTGGTGCCATTGAAGGGGCCTTGTTATTTTCCCGCGGAAGTTTCGATGAGCTGGCAAACCGCTTTCCGCGGCCTATAGCGCGATGGCTGATTCGTCTGGCCGATATCTACTATGGGGTTATTGTTCGCAAGGGTATTCCGCTCGAGGATGGGCCGACCCAGAACGATCGTCGCGAGGATTACGCCCTAGCGAGCCGTATCAGGCGCCGCACCACTACTGCCCGCTATTTCTATTTGCTGATTATTGGTCTGGTGGATGATAAGCCGCTACCGAAGCTGCCGATGCTTGGTGATGCCATTGCAGAGCAGCGCATTGCCACCGTGAGTGACGATATTGCGAAGCTAATGAAACAAGTGCGGAGCAACCCTGGGCCTTGGCAGGACAAGTAGCAGAAGAGCGGCTGTTACCAACCTTTCTTGATGCAATCCAGAACGTACTGTCGGTCGTCATCTGACAGCCACCAGCCATTTGGAATACAAACCATTTCATTAACCAGTTCATCGAGCTTAGGCAATGTTGTTTTGTACTGGCTTACACAGGAGTGTTTGTCGTTTCGTTCATGAACTCGGCTGGTCATGATGCCATGGGCTTCCATGTGTCGTGAGAAGTCATCACGCCGCTCGACTTTAATGGTGTGAATCCAGCTGGCTGAATCGGCCCAGTCATCGCGGCGCATGTTCGTAACACCCGCGACGCCTTCCAGTTCTTTGTCATACCAGGCAGAGTTGTCTTTGAACGCCTGAACCAGCCTGTCTATATGTGGGTAGTTGTGCATACCGATGGTGGCATTGACATCGTTCATGTGGAATTTGAAACCCCATTCCTCAACATCTGCTTCACAGCGAAACTCTTCGCGAGGTGATTCACGATCGATACCGTACCAGCGCAGCAATTTGGCACGCTTATAGAGCGTCTTGTTGGGCATGGTAATGAAGCCGCCATCAACACTGGTAAAGTGTTTGATCGCCTGCAGGCTGAAGCAAGCCATGCTGTTGTGGTTGCCCAGCAACTTGCCTTTGTATCTGCTGCCATAGGCATGCGCACAATCTTCAATAACAAACGGGCGGAAGCCGATGCGTTTTTCTGCACGATCCAAAATCTCACTAATCCGATCCAGGTCCAGCGGATAACCGCCCCAATGGATAAGCAGAATAACTTTGGTTTTTTCGGTGATTTTGGCTTCGAGGTCATCAAGGCACATGTTGCAGGTTTCGGTATCGACGTCCACCCACTTAAGATCCAAATTATTGGCAAGCATCGGCCAGTTGGTCGCGGTGCAGGTCAGAGCAGATGTGAGTACTTCATCACCAGCTTCGAGACCGGGCCAATTGGTTTCAGGGTCAGGCTTCTTGAGCATATGTGCCGCAAGATGCAGTGCCGAAGTGGCTGAGTTAACAGTTACCAGATTGTCGTTGCCAACATGTTTCTTGAGCAGGCCTTCAAACTCATTAACCTTTGGGCCCTGACCAATATAGCCGGACATCAGCACTTCGTTGACGGGTTTGAGCACATCATCGCTGACGAAAACTTTAAACAGTGGTATTGGATCGCGGCTCATGATTTGGTCATCTCTATATATGTAAATTAGGTCAATATTATAATGGTAGAAGCTCAGAATACTGTTAACTCTGTCGTAGTCCGGTGCTTTCCCGGGAGCCTAGTGGCGGACTCAGTAAGGTGACAGGGTGATTAATGATGCCATTTTAGTGCCGTGGTAGCATAGCAATTGTTACTTTTCAGAGGTCATATGGGCATTATTGATTGGTCAGAATTGCGGAGTGCAAAAGAACGCAGGCACGCCATAGTGACTGGCGTCTGAATTTTGGCTGATATTGACATCAGGTTAGAACTGCAATTTGGCCAGCCTTATAGAGAAATAGGCTAATCTTGGTTTCGGACTGTCCTGGTCGGGTGAGTAAAGGCATGCTCAACAGAACTAAAAGCTTTGCGGTATTTGCACTTGTTGTGCTTTTCCTTATAGGTGTACTTGAGGTGGCAGGTAGGATTCTGCCCATCCAGGTGGGCTTTGGTCAAAGCATAACTTATCTGCGTTTTCATCCGGTTCTTGGTTCCGAAGTGGACCCTAATTTAGCAACAGTGAGCCACAGCAATGCCTGCTTCGATATAAAAGCGATTGCAATTAATCAGGCAGGTATGCGCTCTTCGCGTGAATACCCGCTTGTACCCATCAAAGAAGGGCCGCGTATCGCATTGTTGGGTGACAGTTTCATCATGGGGCGTGAGGTGTCTGACGGTGAAGAAGCTGCCGCAGCAATCTCACGGCAATTGCTTGAGGGTGATGCCCTTAATTTCGGGGTGCCGGGGTATGGCAGTATTCAGCAGCTTTACACCTACGAACTGAAAGCCCGAAATTACTCACCGGATATTGTGGTGCTTGCATTTTTAGAGGTGAACGATGTCGAAGATAACTCAGATTTAATAACGGCTGCAGCAGGCTGGGGATCATTACGACCGATGTTTGATAATGAAGGTGAGCTTGTCGCGCCCGACCCGAACGCCTGGTCGCTTATCATGAATCGAAGCAGTGGCGGCGATCTGCACTACTCGCTGCGTCGCTACTCGTATATTTATTTCATTCTTGACAAGTTGATTATGCGTGTGCGCCGTGTGGCTAATCGGACTTGGGGAGTCGGTGCACCCTCGCAGGAGGCGGGTATCGATGAGGATTATTGGTGGGCAAAGGATAATGTTCTTATGCATGCGGGTGTTTATCAGTCGCCGCCTGACCCCGTCTGGCAGCAAGCCTGGAATGATACTGAGCTAGCCATTGAGCGCCTAAATCAGATGGTCACTAAGGATGGCAGTAAGTTTGTGGTTATGTTGTTGCCCAGTACTGGCAGTTCCTATTCGGCATCGCTGCCAGAGCGTTACGCTGATGTGATAGGTGAAGAAATGCCAAGCGATATTGATCTCATGTATCCGCGAAACCGTTTGAGGCAGTTTACTGCGGCGCAGGGCATTGAATTTCTTGATCTGAACGACAACTTTGACCGTTATCAGGAAATCAACCAACCTCTGCTACCCGGCTTTTATTATATGTGTGATGGTCATTTCAGCCCGTTAGGGCACTATGTTACCGCCCATAGTCTGCTCGACCGGTTGCTGGAAAAAGGATGGGTTTCTGAAGATGATATGGCTAACCCCGAACAGTACAAGTCGGATGACTACTTGCAAGTTAGTCCGGAAGAGTTGTTAGGCCCGGAGGCAATGGACACGATATACAACTGGGCGAGAGTCTACGAGGGTGGCAGCCGGGCAAGTGAGCGTTAAGCTGTTTTCAGGTTTTATTCCATTGATGCAATCAGCTAGAATTCTGCTTCTGCAGATTTGCTGGCCCGCAGGTACGTAGATATCAAACGCTAAGACCCTATGCCGGAATAGCTCAGTTGGTAGAGCAACCGCCTCGTAAGCGGTAGGTCGGAGGTTCGACTCCTCTTTCCGGCACCATTCATCTTGGCTTGCTCATTTGGTGCAGAGCTATGCGCCAGTTCCAATGCGCATGACCCGATACAGGTGCTGCGGATAGGTCCCTGAGTTTATTCTCAACCTTAAGCGTCTGTCATTGGTTTTGTGATTGAGTTGGACTGGCAATGACCTTAACGGTTTTGCCCGATGCTCCGGGAAATCCCTTAAACAATGCGGCCGTCAACTGCTCGACAGATACGAAGCCAGCGCCGCCATCATTTGAAGCGATGGCCTCACCTTCCCAGCTTACTGCATTTTCTGCTCGCCGAATCAGTTGCACATCCAAGGTGTTAACCAATGCCTCTCCGCCTGAAGATCCGCCCAGTGGAACACTGACACCACCACTGACGCCACCGCTGCTGCCGAAGGAACCAGCGCCAATACCAATCGAAAATGGCGATCGTTTTGGCGCTTGCTGCTGAACTTGCCGAGAAATTTTGACGGCAGCAAATAGAGGCGCATCATTGCCGTCGACCGAGGTAAATCCTAATTCAGCCAGTTCGTTAGCGACAGCTGTCGCGTAGCTCTGGTATTCAAGGCTTGAGTCGTCGACCCCTTTAGCAGGTTCAATATTGATGTTCTGCGGGGCTATGTCCTTATTCAAGTGAAACCGGGTAACTTCTATGCTCGATTGCGGTTGCGACGCGCACCCGGCGACAATCACAATAAGTAAGGTTAGGGTGATTTTAAATATTGAAGAGTTCATGGTTTCGCCTCATAGGGTTTGGCTGATTGTGGCACGGTTCTGCTCAATGCTCCAATGCGCCCTGGTAAAGGTAGGCTGAATCCGTATAACGCGGTAATTTTAAGCCCATTAACATACAATTAATTTCTCTTTGCAATGCGCCGGAATACGACTATGACTGACAAAACCAGTAACCACTTTGCCATTGAATGGTCTGAAGAAATCTGTGACGCCATTATGGATCAGGCGGATACAGAGGAAATTGAGCCGGAGATTGCGGTGTATGCGTCGCTCGCTGCGGCGGTGGTATTGGCACGGTCGGTTGGTATGGCAGATGTCGAGTTGCGTGAGCAGTTTGAGCAAATGATTACAGTAGAGTTCCCAGAAGAAATGCTTAAGGAATAGCATTGTTGTTGTCAGTGTGTTGCCGCCGTATCGGCAATAAAGAATATAAAAAAGCCCGCATAAGCGGGCTTTTTTATTGGTCTATGCGCTGTCTACCAGTTATGTGTCCAACGCGAGTTCTCTTTAAAGAACCTGAAAGCATCACGTTTGTCTGTAGGCTGATAATCAAGATATTGGCTGTGATCATAGCGCTCGCGATACTGGCTAAATACTGGTTCGTACAATGTCATGTGCACATCCGGAGTGCGATGTTTGGCTCTGAACTGAGCGGTTGGGATAACCGTGAACTGTTTGCACTCAAAAGGCCCGGCAGTAGCAATTTCAACCCCGCGTGGGCCAAAGATAGCGGAGCGTCCTGAGCCGCCGTAGGCTTCCTCATCGAAGAAACCTGGGTTGCGTTCACCCGTTGTGACAGAGTTATTCACAATAATTGTGTAGAGGCTATTGTGGTATGAGGTGAGACGCATATCCTCGTACTCAAAGCCGCCGGTAGCCACGCGACAGATAATCTCAGCGCCTTTTAGTGCAAAGCAACGGAACAGTTCTGGCTCAAACTGGACAGCAGACATCGCAATGTTACCGATGTCTGTCTGTACCACGGGAACCACTGCATCGATGCCATACATTTCGACAAAACGGTCGTAGACATCGTAGATGGCAGAAGTGTATTGCTCGCTGCCCGGGAACATGCCGCGCACATTGCGCTGTTTCCAGTGCTTGGCGACAACTGTGCCTTCGGGGCCAACCATCACCATTAGATGCAAGATATGTCCGGGCCAATCGACGGGGTCTTTAGCGTAGGTGCCGAATACGATGTAGCAGCCGTATTGTTTGGCTTTGGCCGCCACTTCCATAACTTCGGGGCCTGGTACTTCCAGCGCCAAATTGTAGTGTTGGTCTTTGGTCCACTTAGTACCGAAGCCAGTGATCGGAAACTCGTGAAATACAAGCAGATCACTCGGTGGGCCATTGCTCTGGGCAATATCTATGCATTCGAGCATATAGTCCAGATTCTTGCGTATACCAGGTCCGGGGTTTGAGCCATCCACGCCCTGTACCCGGGTTTGTACCGCGCTTACCATAGTAATTGGCCGGCGTAATTCTTTGACGGGGTAGGTGCCGTCTTCGCGAACCATTGCGGGATTTTCATTAGTCATGAGCTGAGTCCTTTGGAGATAAAAAAGCCCGGTTTTATTAAACCGGGCTTTTCAGGTTTTGAGCTAAACGCGCCTTTTCGGGCCTCGCCATTTTCGGCCTGGCTTAATGTACTTGTTGTATTGCTCGCTAACTAGCTCAAAGGATTGTGGGGCTTGTTCTTCGAGGAGTGTGCGATTCATGCTGGGGTAAGAAGCAGGGCCACCTTCTTCAGGCCACTGGCGCGTGGCATCGATAACGAGCTTGCCGGACTTGCCCCGTTCGATCGAGCTCGGGTCGAGTGGCATACCGCGACCGGTAAAAATACTGACAGCGGTTTCGGCTTGCAGGCGTGAGCCAATAGCGAGACCTACTTCGCCGGTGTTCATCACGTCAACGTCCTCATCAACAACTACCACAACTTTGAAAATCGGAATAATTTTTGCCAGCCGTTCACCCGCCTTCTTACCTTCGCCGGGCTTTGTCTTTTTAATTCTTACGAAGGTGAGCCCGGTTGATTCAATGGGGGAATGCAGCTCAACGAGTCCTGGGATTAAACCTTTCAGAGTGGTGTTGTAAAGTGCTGCTGTGGCGCCGGTGCAGTAGCCTCGGGTGGCCCCGGTAAATTGGTTGATAATCCATGGGTTTTTTCGATGGGTAATGGCAGTAACAGTCATAAAGAAGTTTTCGCTTTTCTGCAGGCCTAGGTAGCCATACATTTCACCGAATGGGCCTTCGGGAAGAGTTTCGGTAAGCGACACTTCGCCTTCAATAATCATTTCGCTGTTTGCAGGCACCATGATGTCGTTGGTTTCCGACTTAACCAGTTCGAGGGCTTTGCCTCGCAGGCCGCCAACAGTTGCGTGCTCATCAATAGGTCCGCGATTGGTAATGCGATTGACAACGCGCGAGCTACTGACGATCCAGGTGATAGGGTCCTGACCAAGAGCGATGGAAATTTTGGCGGTTTTCTCACCACGTTCTTTCGCCGCCATCAGCATTTTCCAGCCGGTTTGATTGGGTTCGGGGTTAACGCCCAATAACCGAGGCCCACGTAATTCACAGCGGTAGGTGCCGAAATTCATTCCCATTTCAGGATCGGTGGTGTAAATGGAACCTGTATTTATATAGCGACGCGAATCGGCCGGGTTGCTTTGAATGAATGCATACTTAGTGAGGTCGCATTCATCCCCCGTGAGCACAATCTCTTTGCATGGAGAGTCTTTCGCGCTGACAGTAACGGGGGCAATAGTGGGGTAGTTGCCGTTTTCAATCTTGCCCTCAAGGTACTTGATGGCGCGTCGATAGGTGACTTCTGGCTCGCCTGGAGTATTGGCAACGCCATACACAATGGCTTCTGTTTCCCAAGGCCCTTGTTGGTTAGAAATAATCGGCCCTTTCACCCACTCACCATTGATCTTAACTTCATCAGCCATAATGGCAGGGGCATCGTACCAACCGTACTCATCAATCAGTTTGTACATTAGCGCGGTCATTTCATAGTTATCCTGATCAAGACGTTTTACATGAAATACCAGGCCTTGATCTTTAATAGCGTTCATGTAGTCGCGCAGAGAGTCAAACGGACCGCCAATTGCCGGGTCCATTTTTACGCCATCTTCTGTGGCGGCTTGAGATTTCTCTTCAGCGCTAAACCCTAACGTGGGTAGTGCAGAAGCAGCCGCAATACCCGCTGCACCTGCTGTTAAAAAATTACGGCGTCCGGGATTGATAATGTTGGTATCGACCGGTTCGGTGGTCGCTGATGGCGTCTCAGTTAAAATCTTCTTAGTCACTTCATGCGCTCCATAGTGTTATTTTTTAACGTACCTGAGCATATCCACTCGGGTTTTGCTTGGCTAACACAATCGTCTATCTGTTCATTGTGTGCCATTGGCGATATACCGGATTGTCAGATACAGGTAATAGTTCCAAACGCAGCCACTGCGATAGCGTTTGCATGGGAGTTTTGTCCCGTGGGCAGGCGGGTCGCTTATGTATCTATTTGGGCGCGGGCCTGCCATCCATAATAGCGGTGTTGGCGCAGCAGGTCCTGGGGAACAAACACCCAGGCGAGCATCATGCCGGCGACGAAAACGCCAATATGCGCCCAGAAGGCCACCCCGCAGACGTCGTTACCAATGCTATTGAGTCCGCCGAGAAACTGGATGTCTAACCAGTAGATCAGCATGAATATGGCAGGGATACGCACGGTAGTAATAAAGACAACCAGAAAGATAAGCATGTTTACATGCACTTTGGGGTAAAGCACTAAATACGCTCCCATGACACCACCGATGCAGGGGTCCACTGATGTTATTGACTTACTCTGTTTTCAAACGATATCGGGCAATAACCTGAAACTAAAATGCATTGATAGACGAATTGTTAGTTGACTGATTTAAAATCTGATGATGATTATGGAAAAAGTAAATAATTCGCTTGGCATTGGGCAAAAAAAGACACTTGATCGCTGTCTTGACTTTAGTCATGAAAAAATAACCATTGCTCCGCAACAACCCTGTGTCTTTTCCTGCAGCGACTTCTGGCAACATTCTGAGCCGTTGCTGGATGCACTGAAGTCGGCTTCAGGGGATACACTTTTGCCTGATTTAGGTGGTACCTACGGTTGGTCAGTTCGCTATCGGCAGGTAGAAGATTACGCCGGTCTTGGAGTCGAAACGCTGGCAGACTATATCGACGCTTTTCGGAAAGGAGTCGTTACGTTACCTTATCTGCGGCATATTTCGCTGAATCACACAGCTAAATCTATCCGCCACCATATTAAAGACCCGGTGGCCTTTTCTCCGAACTGGGTCACCAGTCCCTGGTTGGATAGGTGGGGCGGTCCAGAGCTTTTTATAGGGCAGGCCGGCACGACCTTTGGTCACGTGCATAGAGACCACCTGAGCGTGCATGTAGGCTTTGTGCAATTAGAGGGTGAAAAGGAATTTATATTGTTTCCGCCAGACGATGAGGCCTATGTCTATGCTTTTCAGGGGCGGGAGTTTCCATATCAGGATAGAGCTACGCGCGTCCACTATGTTGACCTGAATGACTACCAGCAGTTTCCTTTGTTACGCATGGCATCGCCGAGACGCATCGTGCTTCGAGCAGGGCAGGCGTTGCTGATGCCTGCCAACTGGTGGCATACCACCTATAACCTGACTGACAGTGTGACGTATAGCATCCGTATCGTTAATTCGACCAACATCGCAGAGTGCATAGGGGAGGACCTGGCAGGGGTGCCGCGTTGGTGGAGGAAGTTAATCCGCAATGAGTAATCGGACTCAGAGTGAACGCCTTCCAAGAAACCATAGGTTGCCGATAAGGTGAATGCAGGCGCTTCCTTAATAGCCGGGGAAGATGCATAGTGTGATCTAGTCTGCCGACTCAATGAGTTCTAGCCATTCGCCAGCAGCACCCCGGGTTACCGCTGTTCTTTGTTTGGCATACCCGAAGCAATTGATTGCTTCAGGTGGGCTGTTCCAAGGCAGCTGAAATGCATCCAAAGATTCCACCACAAAACTTACCATCGACATACCGGGGGGTAGCATCCCGGATTCGATCGGGCGCTGGGCAACGTTCTGCGGGTATTCATCCAGTTCAATAATGAATCGACGACCGGCAATTTTTGCTATCTGCAAATTAAAAGGCGTGCTCGGCGCGACGCCACACACGTTGGCGAGCATCGGAATGCTAAAGGTAATTGGGTCATAGGTGCGCAGCCCCAACCGCTCTTGATAGAACGATGACATTGCGGCTAAATCAGTGCCACCTGAAATGACATTGAAGGTTCTGTCGACGAAAGATTTTGCGCCTTTGAGTCCATACTTGCTGCCGCCGGGCAGCAGTCTGCTGAAGTAAAGTAATTCACCACCAGGACCTATAACCTGAATTGCCCGTGGTGATTTTTTTCTCGGGTACAAATCATGCGGTCCGCCAATTAATCGAAAGGGGGAGTTGCGGAAACGTGCGGCCAGCTCATCGGGATCCTGAACCAGAATCTCGGTGGCGTTCCAGCCCTGATACAAGGGGTACTGAAAGGGCAGGTTGTGTCCGGTTTCGATGAACCGCAACCATACCGTTTCTTCGCTTGCGGGTTGTAATATGGCCATAGGTTTGCCGGCCGCGGTGGGTGTGTTCCAGGCGGCGGCCAGCTGTGCGTCGACGGCACCTTCATGAATCAGCTTGTAGTCAAGATACTCTTGCCATGCATCCACGTTGCTGCGCAGGTCAGCGACCGAATAGGTGACCATCTTAATTTGTTGCAGCATCAATTTAACCTTCAAGCTTTCCTGTGGATAAGTTTACTGTGCAGGCAACAATCTTAGCAGTTCATCTTTGCAATGAATGGGCTTGCAAGCGAATGTTTGCAGTGTGTTCCGCGTTGCATGGGCACTGCACTGGATCAGTTCGATATAACAGATTATCTACTTCATTTTGATTATGTTAATCCATTGAATTTGTTGCTAGTATGCAAGCACTTTTACCAAGGTGAAAGAGATTCTGGGGATGCTACATCAGGTGTTGTTTGTTTGAATGAGGCTACAAACATGCTCCAAGTAAAACCAAAGTCCGCTGTGTTACTTATACTCTCTGCGGCTTTTTTTGCAGCTGCAATGATTCTCCTAGTAGGAAGCGCAATTTCTTAGCGTTTTTATACTGAATCTGGTTCGCGGAAGTCTAATCTGGTTGTTACCGGGTTCGGCGCCAGATACGGGGTTTTAAGAGATCAGGTCCGATTGCCTCTGCGCAGTCTTAAGCTTTCTGCCCCCTGCATTCCTTAGTCTAGAATGAATCTCATAAGCAGTCACTGGTTCCCGGTTTATCGCCAGCAGTTATAGCGCTCACACTTTTTTTAGATGGTATTTTGCCCAGCGGCTTAGTATGTTTGTTGAGCACTTCATTTGGTGGGAGTATCGAGATCATAGAGCTTCGCGGTGCAGATCGCCCAGAAAAAGGCTAGCACCGCCGTCAGCAGACCCAAGTGACAGCCGCAGCTAAAACAACGGTCTGCCAACCCCGGATAGCGCCGGGTCGCATCTGACGCGGGCGCCTTTTTGGCTGGGCTCAGTTAATGGTTTGGGGCGCCGCATATGCGCCGACTGCCCACTGGCTATGCGGTTTGGATGCCACGCGGCGGGCAGAGCCGCTGAATCAAAGGCTTCCGGCTTGCAGCATCACTGAGCTTGGTTTCTAATGAATAGATGAACATGAAAGACATAAGGGTGTAGCGAATGCGTTTGATTGTTGGAATATCCGGTGCCAGTGGCGTCATTTATGGCATTCGTATGCTGGAAATGCTGCGAGAAATACCAGGCGTTGAAACACATTTGGTTATCAGTAATGGCGGCAAGCTAAACATTAAGCTCGAAACAGACTGGAAGTTAGAGGATGTCGAGGCGTTGGCTGATGAGGTGCACAGCGACCAGAATCTTGCGGCAACTATTTCGAGTGGCTCATTTAAAACGGCGGGGATGGTAGTGGCTCCGGCTACGATGAAAACCCTTTCCGGTATCGTGAACTCTTATGCGGATACTCTGCTAGTGCGTGCAGCTGATGTCGTACTTAAGGAACGTCGTAAGTTAGTGATCATGCCCCGTGAGACACCGCTGCATGCTGGCCATACTAAGCTGATGCATGAGGCCGCATTGATGGGTGCAATCATTTCGCCACCAATGCCCGCTTTCTACAATCTGCCAAAAACGATCGATGACCAGATCAATCACACGGTTGGGCGCGTGCTTGATTTATTCGATATCGACAATGAGTTTGTCAAGCGTTGGTCTGGTGGTCGTCCTAAGTCCTGATTCATAAATAGGCTTGCTTGTGAACAAAGAAGATAAAGTGAGAGTGCAAAAATACCTGCAGCAATACAGCACACTCACGCTTGCCACCAGCCAGAACGATGAGCCCTGGGCGGCGACGGTATTTTTTGCCAGCGATGCTGATTTAAATCTGTATTTCGTTTCTGATCACCGTACACATCACGGGCGTGATATGGCTGCGAATGAAAAGGTTGCTGCCACCATTAATCCCGATTGCGACAACTGGAACGATGTCCACGGTGTGCAGGTGAAGGGCACCGTATCTGTAGTCGACGGCATGCAGCGCGCCAAAGCGCTCTTGCTATACTTAAAAAAGTTCCCCCAGATTGATCAACTCTATGCCAAACCCAGTGGCGAGCATGAAGAAACCATCGCCAAGCGTTTGAAAGCCGCTAATTTCTATTGCATTAAGCCTGAATGGCTCCGTTTTATTGATAACGCACAGGGCTTCGGGCACAGGGAAGAGTTCGAGTTTTAAGGGCGATTGCCCCTAATAGGCAATGCTGGCACATAGGCGAAGCAGAAAGCTGTAAGTTTTCAGGCATAAAAAAGCCCGCAGCTAGCGGGCTTTTTTATTAAGATTTATACACGACTTACTGCGACTCACCTGAAGCGTAAGGAGGGAACGGGCCAAGATGCATGCCGCTATCCACAATCAGTGTTTCACCGGTTACCACGCTAGCTCCAAATAGAAACCAGACCAGTACTTCGGCAACTTCTTCGGCCGTTGCGACTTTCTTCAATGGCAGTGTTTCCGAGGTTGCTGCGAGCATCGCTTCGTATTGTTCATCACCCAAACCGCCTTTTAACCAGCGAGTTTGAATCATCCCAGGTACAACAGTGTTGATTCGGATTTCGGGGCCTAATACGTGAGCCAGTGATTTCGTCATCAGGTTTAGCGCAGCTTTAGAGGCGGCGTATGGAATTGATGAAGCGATGCCGGTTACGCCACCAATCGATGAATCATTAACAACGGCACCGCCGGTTTTACGCATGATCGGCTCAACCGCACGAATCATTTGATAAGGGCCGACAACGTTTACGGCATAGATGTCCAGGAAGTCTTGCTTACTAACGCCATCCATTTGTGGGAACGGGTTGAACTTAGTCCGGGCTGCGTTATTAATCAGGAAGTCGATGCGACCCCATTTATCAACGGCAGCCTTCGCCATGGCACGACAATCGTCATCTTCGGAAACATCGGCCTGAAAGGCGATAGCCTCAATGCCATGGCTGCGACATTCTTCAGCCGTTGCTTCTGCTTCATCTTTACTGCGGGTGTAGTTAATTACTACGTTGCAGCCCTTTTCTGCCAGCATGATTGCTGCGGCAGCGCCTACTCCGGTTGCGGAGCCAGTGACAATCGCCACTTTACGTTCGTTGTCAGCCATTTGCCCTTCCTTAAATATCGTGTGTCTTAAATCTGATGATTTATTGTATATAGACGCCTTAAGGCGACATTCAGGTGGCGCACTTTAGCGGTTTTCTAGTGTTTATGCCTTAGTTTTTGAGTCAAATCTTGGG
>JABIQA010000057.1 GCA_018699155.1 Chromatiales bacterium | reverse complement strand
GTAAGACCACATTGTCGACTGATCCTAAGCGTCAGTTGATTGGTGATGATGAGCATGGTTGGGATGACCATGGCGTATTTAACTTTGAAGGTGGTTGCTACGCAAAAACCATCAATCTGAGTGCCGAGGCAGAGCCTGATATCTTCCATGCGATTAAACGTGATGCATTGTTAGAAAATGTTGCCGTTGATGCCAATGGCAAAATCGATTATGACGATGGCTCAAAAACTGAAAATACCCGTGTGTCTTATCCTATTTATCACATTGATAACATCGTTAAGCCGGTTTCTAAAGCCGGTCATGCAACCAAGGTTATTTTTCTTACTGCTGATGCGTTCGGTGTTTTGCCCCCGGTTTCTAAGCTAACGCCGGAGCAAACCCGTTACTACTTCCTTTCTGGTTTTACAGCCAAACTGGCGGGTACTGAGCGTGGCATAACTGAACCGACGCCAACATTTTCTGCCTGCTTCGGCGCTGCGTTCCTCACGCTGCACCCTACACAGTATGGCGAGGTGCTAACTAAGCGCATGAAGGCTTCTAACGCTACTGCATATCTGGTTAATACTGGTTGGAATGGCACAGGCAAGCGTATTTCTATTAAAGATACCCGCGGTATTATCGATGCGATTCTAGCCGGCGAGTTGGAAAGTGCGGAGACCAAAAACCTCTCGGTTTTTAACCTTGAAGTACCAACAGCTTTGCAGGGTGTTGATACCGGAATTCTGGATCCGCGTGATACCTATGCCGATGCAGCTGAGTGGGATGCCAAGGCGGCCAAGCTAGCTAAGATGTTCGTTGAGAATTTCGATAAATACACCGATACCGCTGAAGGTAAGGCATTGGTTGCCGCAGGTCCTGCGGTTTAATCGGGCTGTTTAAGCCAAAAGGCTGAGTAAAGAAGGGCGCATCTGTTGATGCGCCCTTTTTTATGAGCGCGCTTCATGGCTTATTCTGTATGCGTTCAAGCGGGTGCTGCTTAGCAACGATACAGACTACGTTAGCATGCGCTGCATGATGTTGAGGAAACAGCGCTCCATGCCGTCAATCTCATCCACTCGCATGCATTCGTTGGGTTTATGAATAGTGGCGTTGCTTACGCCGAGTTCAACGACCTGAGTTCCGGTGGGCGCTATAAAACGTCCGTCCGAAGTTCCGCCGCTAGTGGAGAGTTCCGGATCAAGGCCGGTGTTGGCTTTCACTGCAGCACAGACAGCTTCCACCAGTTCACCACCTTCAGTGATAAACGGTTCGCCTGACAGATGCCACTCGAGGCTGTATTTGAGTTGATGCTTGTCAAGAATAGTCTGGATGTGGTCCTGCAGTTGCTGGTGAGTCCAGACCGTCGAGTAGCGGAAGTTAAACCGGGTGTAGAGTGATCCCGGCGTAACGTTCGGGAATCCGGTGCCACTTTCTATTTGGACCACTTGAAAGCTGGTTGGCGGAAAGAATTCATTGCCATTGTCAAGCTCGGTGGCATAGATCTCGGCAAGCACCGGGGCGAAGTCCTCAATCGGGTTGTTGGCCAGATGTGGGTAGGCAACATGGCCCTGAACACCATGCACAGTGAGCATGCCCGACAAAGAACCGCGACGACCGACCTTAATGGCATCGCCGAGCACTGTGGTGCTTGAGGGTTCGCCGATAATGCACCAGTCAATTTTTTCGTCACGAGCGCTAAGTTTCTCGATGCACATTTTTGTACCGGCGCGAGCGCGACCTTCTTCGTCGCTGGTAATTAGAAAAGCCAATGTGCCTTTGTGATTAGGGTTTTCGGTAACGTAGCTAACTGCTGCATTTACCATAGCGGCAAGCGCGCCCTTCATGTCGGCGGAGCCCCGACCGTAGAGTATGCCATCTTCAATAATGGGGTCGTAAGGGTCTCGCTCCCAGGCTTCCGCGGGCCCGGGTGGGACCACATCGGTGTGCCCGGCAAAGCAAAGTATGGGGCCTTCGCTGCCATGGCGTGCCCAGAAGTTACTTACGAGGTCGTAGCCTTCTTCGGTGAACGCCATGTCTTCAATGTCGAAGCCTGCGTTCCGCAGGCGTTCGATCATCAGTTTCTGGCAGCCTTCATCTTCGGGGGTAACCGATGCCCGGCGGATTAACTCGCGTGCGAATTCAATAGTGTCACTCATATACCTGTTAGGCCTTTTTGAAGATGCTGTTGTAGGAGGCTTCGGTAAAGCCGTTGTAGATACCTTTGTCGGTAACCAGTACCGGTCGCTTTAGCAGTGTAGGGTGAGCAAGCAGCAACGCTATTGCCTCGCCTTTGTTTAGCGAGTTGTGTTCGGCTTCGCTTAAACCCTTCCACGTGGTGCTGCGTTTGTTGACCATGATTTCCCAGCCGAGTTCATTTTGCCACAAGCGCAATGTGCTTTCGTCGAGCGGGCTTTCACGAACATCAAATTGCTGATGTTTAATGCCGTTGGCGGCAAGCCACTTGCTGGCCGCACGGCACTTGTCGCAATTATTGAGCCCGTAGAGTTCTATCATCGCTCAGTCCTGGTTATTCAGAGCGCAGCAGATCGTTGATTGCGGTTTTAGAACGGGTTTTTTCATCCACCTTTTTCACAATAATTGCTGCATACAGGCTGCAGTTGCCCGTGCTTGAGGGCAGGCTGCCTGGCACCACGACGGAACCTGCCGGTACGCGACCGTAAAAGACCTGATCGGTTTCACGATCATAAATGCGGGTGCTTTGACCAATATACACACCCATAGAAATTACCGCGCCGTCTTCCACAATAACGCCCTCAACAATTTCCGAGCGTGCGCCGATGAAACAGTTATCACCGATAATGGTTGGGCCTGCCTGAATGGGTTCGAGGACTCCGCCAATACCGACACCACCCGATAGATGCACGTTTTTGCCTATCTGCGCGCAACTGCCGACGGTTGCCCAAGTGTCAACCAGCGTGCCGCTGTCAATGTATGCACCGATATTGGTGTAAGAGGGCATTAATACAACGTTGGGTGCAACATAGGCACCACGACGCACCTGAGCGTCGGGAACCACACGAACCCCAGCCTGTTCGTATTCTTTCTGACCCCAGCCAGCAAATTTCAACGGCACTTTATCGTAATAAGTGGTGTGACCAGCGTCGATGGGTTGGTTCTTTTCGATACCGAAGTACAGCAGTACAGCTTTCTTCAGCCATTGGTTAACCTGCCAACCCCCATCAACTTTCTCGGCAACTCTGGCTTCGCCGCTATCGAGCATATCGATAGCGCTGCGAACGGCATTTTTGATGTCGGTATCTGCATTTGGCAGATCTAACAATGCTCGATTGTCAAAAGCTTCATTAATAATTTTTTCCATGCTGTTCATAAGTTGCTTACCGTCTTTATTGGGTTGTGAGTATTGTGCTCTATGGCTGCCGTCGTGTGTTTGTGACCGGTGAGCCGAGAATTTAGTGTCTATGATAAATGTTTTCTGTGGGGTTGGGGTGGGGCTGAACGTATCAATCCAAACTCCGCTTAGTCGAGAGCTTTGATGATACCTTCCCGTAGAGCAGCGCAAGCCGCTTCATCAAGCGGCAGACCTGCTTCCGATACAATGTAAAAGGTGTCTTCGGCGCGTTCGCCGACCGTCATTATCTTTGCTGCCTGAATAAGTGCCCTATGGGTTTGTAGGGCTTTGCCTATGCTGCTGAGCAGGCTCGGCCGGTCGCTTGTGACAATCTCCATGACTGTGCGGTTGTTTGCTCTGTCGTTGGTAAAGTCCACATGCGTAGGGATAGAAAACATCCGCGCTTGCCGCATTACTCTGCGGGTAACCTCCGGTGTTTCTACATTAGCGTTGTTCGCAATGGCTGTGTTCAATCGTCGTAACAGCGGTTTGTGGCGGAAAGGCTCAATAGTATTGCCCCCATGATCGAGCAGCATATAGACTGAAATACTGTAGTTATTGGGCAAGCGAATAATACGTGCATCAACGATGTTGTAGCCGAGTTCAGCAAGAATCGCTGTGGTAATAGCAAAGGTGAACTGTTGTTGGTCGGTGTAAAGAAAGATAGATGTTCCCGCAACATCCTTCTCGTTTTTTATGTCAATCTGGTAGCCCTTTTCAAGCGTCTGCTTGCTGGTAAGAAGAATGGTGTGGGAGATAATTTCCTCGGGACGGAAGCGCAGGAAGTATTCTTCGCCCAGTTCCGCCCAAACTGCCAGCACCTTGTGTTGCTCGATGCCTTTGGCAATGAGCTTTTTTAAGGCTACAGCTTGTTTTTCCTCGAGCAGTTCGTCTTTGTCGATGGGGTTGGTTAGTCCGCGTTGCAGGGCGCGTCCAGTGGATTCGTAAAGCTCCTGGAACAGTTGGGCCTTCCACGAGTTCCACAGCTTCGGATTAGTGGCACGAACATCAGATACGGTGTGCAGATAAAGGTAGTCCAGGTGGGCTTGATCACCGACGTAGTTGGCAAACTCGGACACTACATCCGAGTCGCTAATGTCTTTTTTCTGAGCCGTGATGGATAACTTTAAGTGGCTCTTCACCAGCCACGACACTAACCTTGATTCGTAGTGACTTAAACCGTGTTCGAGACAGAAGGTTTCTGCGTCGACAGCGCCCAGTTCAGAATGATCGCCGCCACGACCTTTAGCGATATCATGGAAAAGTCCGCCAAGATATGAAATAACTGGGTTTTCAATGCGTTGCATTATCTCGCTGCAGTCGGGCAACTCATGATCAAAACGGCTGAGCGCTAGACGTCGTAGATTGCTCACAACAAATAGGGTGTGCTCATCTACAGTGTAGGCGTGAAAAAGGTCGTATTGCATGCGTCCGACAATGTTGCCGAAAGCTGGAATGTATCGACCGAGTACGCCGTAGAGATTCATTCGGCGAAGTTCGTGAGTTACCCCCTCGGGAGCCTGAATAATGGCTAGAAAAAGTTGATGATTTTTCGGGTCACGGCGGAAGTCATCATCAATTAAGTTCAGATGGCGGCGCACCAGCGCAATGGTGTAAGCGCTTACACCATTAATTTCAGGGCGCTGTTGCAGTAATAAAAATAGCTCGAGCAGTGCTGATGGATATTGCTCAAATACATTTTCATGCCTGACTTGAAGAAACCCATTGCGGACCTCGAAGTCATCGTTAATAGCAGTGGCCATTGCATTCGGGTTCATCAGAATGGCTTCTTGGAACAATTGCAGCAGCATTTCATTCAGCCGGCTCAGATCCATTACCGTGCGATAGTAGCGTTGCATGAATTGTTCAACAGCCAGGTTTTCTTGTGTGTCTGCGTAGCCGAACATGCTTGCTATTTTAGCTTGGTAATCAAACAGCAGGCGATCTTCTCTGCGTCCAGTGATTGCATGCAATGCAAAGCGGATGCGCCACAGAAATTCGCGGCCCTGACGCATTAGTACAAGCTGTGCCGGCGTGAGAAATTGTTTGGCCACGAGGTCCTCAAGCTTGCTGGTGCCGAAGTGACGCTGTGCAACCCAGACAATGACCTGTATGTCGCGCAGTCCTCCCGGACTGCCTTTGATATTGGGTTCCAAGTTGTAGGCTGTGTCGTTGTAGCGGTGATGGCGGGCCTGTTGTTCTTTGAGTTTGGCCGCGAAAAATGCGCGTGAATTCCAGACTTTTGGTGGCGCTACTGCTTTTTGCATACTTTTAAAAAGTTTTTCCGGGCCGGCAATGAGTCTCGATTCCATTAGCGTTGTCGCTATGCTGATATCGTTTTGGCTTTCTGAGCTGCATTCCCTGACAGTGCGGGTGCTGTGACCTACTTCCATGCCCACATCCCATAGGAAGGCGAGAAAGGCCGCAATCTCATCGCTGGCGGCGCGCGCTTTGCGTTCAGATGGCACCAGCAGCAGCAGGTCAACGTCAGAATAGAGATGCAGCTCGTTTCGACCGTAACCTCCGACTGCCGCAAGTATAAACCGATCGGCAAAATTGCCACCGACCCGTTGCCAAGTGTCGGCGATGACCGTATCCACTAAATGGGCGCGCTCGCGCACTAACTGCGAGACCGGTTGGTTGCCCACAAAGCGTTTTATAAGAGCGAGATTACCGGCCTCTAGGAGCTGCCTTACTTTGGCGACGTTGCCGTTCGCAACAAGCAGTTGCTGATGGATACTTTCCCAGTCTAGATCCAGGCTGTCAGCAACCAATACCTGACGTGCAAGAACTCGCTCGGTCTCATTTTGTCGGAGTGGGTTAGCTGAAATGTCTTGCGGGTTGCTGCCGTTGGTCATTAACGGTCACTCGCACCCAGGGTTAGAATCTCATGCCCGGTAGCTGTCACCAGCAGGGTGTGCTCCCACTGTGCCGATAACGAGCGGTCTTTAGTGATAACCGTCCAGCCATCCGGCAGTAGCTTAACGTTTCGTTTGCCTGCATTGACCATAGGCTCAATGGTGAATGCCATGCCTTCCTCTAATACGAGGCCGGTATTCGGCTGGCCGTAATGCAAAACCTGAGGGTCCTCATGAAAAACCCTACCTATACCGTGACCGCAGTATTCTCGAACTACAGAGCATTGGTTTTTCTCAATATGCTGTTGGATGACATAGCCGATATCGCCAAGGCGTGCGCCGGGCTTAACCTGAGCAATACCAAGCATCATGGCCTCATAGGAAATGCGAGCCACCCGTTCGCCCTGAATAGTGGCTTTGCCTACCATGAACATGCGACTGCTATCGCCATGATAGCCATCTTTAATAACGGTGATATCGATATTGATGCAGTCATTCTTTTTAAGTATTTTGTCGCCTGGTATGCCATGGCATACCACGTGGTTTACCGAGGTGCAGATAGATTTCGGAAACCCGCGGTAGTTAAGCGGGGCAGGGATCGCATTTTGGGTTTCTACAATGTATTTGTGGCAAATCTCATCCAGTTCATTGGTTGTGACACCGGGTTTTACGTATTCGCCAATCATGTCGAGTACATCCGCGGTGAGACGCCCCGCAACACGCATTTTTGCCTGCGCTTCTTCGTTTTTGAGCTCTATGCCCATCTGTAGCCTTTCCTTATCTGCTTTAACCGGGAACTGCCGGTGGCTCGCCACTATACAGCGAAGCCATGCCTGACGTGGGTTTTGGCCCCTATTTCCGATGAATTGTATTTTGCAGGCGAGAACACCAGAGTGAGAGCGACCTTTTGGCATCTCAGATCTTTGATTCCGGTAGCATAACCCGTTGTCGCTGCAGAGTGCTTATGGTATAAAGCGCGCGCGCATTGCGCAAATAATCCTCACATGTGTCGTCACATTTTGGCTGGGTGCCGGTGATTATTCAGGTTAATAGCCCCACGGGAGTGTTTTCATTCCCTTCAAAGGTGCTTTTTCTGACTATTACCGGTTGTCATTTGGGACACATGGAAGCCTTAACCCAATTAGGAGTTCAACATGGCTGACGTATCAATGCGCCAAATGCTAGAAGCAGGCGTACATTTCGGGCATCAAACCCGTTATTGGAACCCGAAAATGGCACCCTTCATTTTCGGCAAACGCAACAACATTCATATCATTAACCTTGAGCAGACTGTACCTATGTACCAGGAAGCTTGTGGTTTTGTGAAAAACCTCGCTGCTGGTGGCGGTCGCATTTTGTTTGTCGGCACCAAGCGCGCCGCTCGCGAAGCAATTCGGAGTCAGGCAGAGCGCTGCGGCATGCCTTTTATTAGCCATCGCTGGCTCGGCGGCATGTTGACCAACTTCCGGACTATTAAACAGTCCATTAAGCGTCTGTTCGAACTTGAAGAGATGCTTAAAGAAGGCGGTAAAGCCGCCAGTCTCACCAAGAAAGAACAGTTGGATCTGTCACGCGAGCACGAAAAGCTTGAGCGCAGTCTTGGTGGTATCAAAAACATGAACTCTGTTCCTGACGCGATTTTTATTATCGATGTAGGCCATGAGAAAATCGCAATTAACGAAGCACGTACATTGGGTATTCCAGTGGTTGCTATTGTCGATACCAACTGCACTCCCGACATTGTTGATTATCCAGTTCCGGGCAACGATGACGCAATGCGTGCGGCCATGTTGTACGCAACAGGCATTGCCGATGCAGTATTGGCAGGTAAGGCATCTATTCCTGCCGTACCGGTAGGCAACGATGAGTTCGTCGAACTCAACGAGAAGGGCGAGCCCCAGACAAAACCGGCTGCAAAGAAGAAGGCCGCAAAGAAACCTACAGCTAAGAAAACTGCAGCTAAGAAAACTGCCAGCAAGAAAACGGCAACCAAGAAGGCTGAGCCTGCAGACACAGCAGCTGAGCCTGCAGAGACAGCAGCTGAGCCTACAAAAGCAGCAGCTGAGCCTACAAAAGCAGCAGCTGAGCCTACAAAAGCAGCAGCTGAGCCTACAAAAGCAGCAGCTGAGCCTACAAAAGCAGCAGCTGAGCCTACAAAAG
>JABIQA010000115.1 GCA_018699155.1 Chromatiales bacterium | reverse complement strand
CGCGACGAAAACCAATTGCATGCCGCTGTGGTAGAGCTAATTACTGAGCAGGATGCTGTAATCAAATACTCCACTGTGCAAAACTGGTACCCCGGTGATGAAGAAGGCAAAGGCGGCATCTACAACTTTGTTACCAAACGTGGTGACTGCCGTGGTGCCCGCTCCAAAATCTCATGGACTCAGGTAGAAGCCGGCTCGGCGGTTACCTGGAAATATCCAAGCTGTGTACTTCGCGGCGAGGGCTCAGTCGGCGAGTTCTATTCGGTTGCTGTAACCAACAACTACCAGCAGGCTGATACCGGCACCAAAATGATCCATATCGGCGCCAACACGCGCAGCACCATTATCGCCAAAGGTATTTCGGCAGGTAAGGCGCAAAACGCGTATCGCGGGTTGGTAAAAATATTTCCCACGGCAAAAAATGCACGCAACTACACACAGTGCGATTCACTGCTTATGGGCAATCAATGCGGTGCTCACACCTTCCCATATATGGAAGTGAAAGAGCCTTCTGCCATTGTTGAGCATGAGGCAACCACGTCGAAAATAGCCGAAGATCAGTTGTTTTATTGTCGGCAACGCGGTTTATCGGAAGAGGACGCCGTCAACATGATTGTGAATGGCTTCTGTAAAGACGTGTTCCGTGAATTACCAATGGAGTTTGCGGTCGAAGCGCAGGCACTTATGAATGTCAGTCTTGAAGGCGCAGTGGGCTAAACACTGCATCAGAATATTTGGAAAAAACCATGCTATTAGAAGTTAAAGACCTGCACGCCAGCATCGGCGGCAAAGAAATCCTTAAGGGCCTGAGCCTCACAATTAAGGCCGGCGAAGTGCATGCCATCATGGGCCCCAACGGGTCTGGAAAAAGCACTCTGGCTCAGGTGTTGGCTGGACGGGAAGGCTATGAGATCACTGCAGGCAGTGTTAGCTATAACGGTGTCGACCTGCTGGACCTAGAACCAGAAGAACGCGCCCAAGCCGGACTCTTTTTGGGCTTCCAGTATCCGGTCGAGATCCCCGGTGTAAACAACGTCTACCTGTTGAAGGCAGCATTAAACGCCCGCCAGAAAGCCGCAGGTCAACCCGAGATAGATGCGGTTTCATTCATGCGCATGGTAAAAGAAAAAGCCGCGCTTATGGAAATGGATCAAAGCTTCCTGAGTCGCAGCGTAAATGAAGGCTTCTCCGGTGGTGAAAAAAAGCGTAATGAGATATTCCAGATGGCTGTTCTCGAGCCTACGCTGGCTATTCTCGATGAAACCGACTCAGGTCTCGATATCGATGCACTTAAAGTTGTCGCCAATGGCGTCAACCTACAGCGTCGTGATGACCGCAGCGTCTTGCTGATTACCCATTATCAGAGACTGCTGGACTACATAGAACCCGATTACGTGCATGTCTTGGCCAACGGGAAAATAATCCACAGCGGCGACAAAAGCCTGGCACTGCAACTCGAAGCCGAAGGCTACGATGCACTCATGGCGAAAGCTGCAGGCTAATCGGCGCAACGGATAAGACAAACAATGAACCTAGACCCAAACAATTATCGCGCTGCGCTGGCGAATACACTCAAACAGGATGCCGATGCCGGTCATCCAGAATGGCTACTGCCAATCCGTAACGAAGCATTGAAACAGTTTCTGAAGCAGGGCTTTCCGCACAACAAACTCGAAAACTGGCGCTACACCAACCTCGCACCTATGTCTGAGCGCATTAACGCCTCAGTGGCTCAGCCGGCGGCTGTCAGTGACGCCATCGTGCCCGTCACTGATAGCGATAGTCTGACGCTGGTGTTTGTTAATGGTATGTTCTCATCGCAAAAGAGCAGCCGCACAGGCTTCCCAGCCAAGGGTATCGTCAGCAACATGGCCACCCAACTCGATACCGATGGAGCTGAGGATTGGCTGCGCAATTCCGGCGATAGCGATCTTGCCCAGCTCAACCTGGCCATGACCAATGACGGTGCCGTCGTGCAGATTCCCGACAACATCGAAATCGCACAAACCATACATATAATCTTTACCAACACTGCAGAAGCGAATGTGTTTCCACGGGTCATCATTCGACTCGGCCGAAATGCAAAAGCCACCGTAATCGAGCACCACATCAGCAATGCTGCGTGTGTAAGCACTGCGGTCACTAATATTAGCTGTGGCGAAGGTTCGCATCTGACTTATCAGAAACTTCAAGAGGAACACGCGCGCAGTTTCCATGTTGCCGCGCAGACCATTAAGCTTGCCAAAGACTCGCATTGCGACATCGTCAATATCGATCTTGGTGCGGCAATTGCCCGCAATGATTTACGGATATTGCTGCAAGGTTCAGGGGCCGAGGTCGGAGTTAGTGGCTTGTTTTTAGTTGATGCCGAACGCCATGCCGATAACCATCTGCATCTTGAACATCAAGCAGCGAACACCCGCAGCCGTTCGCATTATGCAGGGGTCATGGCCAATAAAGGTCACGGCGTGTTTAACGGCATGATTCATGTACTTCAAGCTGCACAAAAAACTGATGCCGCACTGAACAACAAGAACCTGCTGCTTACCCAAGGTGCAGAAATCGACACCAAACCTGAGCTGGAGATTTATGCTGACGATGTAAAGTGTGCCCATGGCTCAACGACAGGGCAGCTCGATGCTGCATCGCTGTTCTACCTGCGTACTCGTGGTGTCCCCCAACAGGTGGCCCGCAACATGCTGGTGCAAGCTTTCGCGATTGAAGTGGTACAGCAGTTAGCTAACGAAAGTCTGCGCGAGTACGTACAGAACTCGGTAGAACAGCAGCTGAATAAATTAGGTGCGGTCATCGAGAATTAATGCAATGAACAGTCTACCCTTCAACATCGATAGCATTCGTGCTCAGTTCCCGATACTGCATCAGCAGGTCAACGGTCATCGTTTAGCATTTCTCGACAATGCAGCGTCATCGCAACGTCCCGATGCCGTAATTGATGCCGTTAGCCACTATTATCGTAATGATCACGCCAACGTCCATCGCGGTGTGCATCATCTGAGCCATCGCGCCACCGATGCCTATGAAGGGGCGCGCGAGAAAGTCCGCGCTTTCATTAATGCCCGCTCGATTCGGGAAATTGTCTTTACCAGCGGCACCACTGAATCAATCAATCTTCTGGCCAGCAGCCTCGGGCAAACTATGCAAGCCGGCGACGAAGTTATTGTCAGCCGGATGGAGCATCACTCCAATATAGTTCCCTGGAAACTATTAGCCGAGCGAATTGGTATTGTCATTAAGGTGGCGCCGATCAATCAACAAGGCGAACTTGTTCTAGACGAACTGGCTAAGCTGTTCTCAGAAAAAACCAAGCTTCTGGCGATTGCACATGTATCAAATGCATTGGGCACCATTAATCCGGTTGCCGATATCGTTGCGCTCGCCAAACAACACGACGTACCCGTGCTACTTGATGGCGCACAAGCGGTTCCGCACAGCAAAGTGGACGTTCAGGCAATAGACTGCGATTTCTATGCGTTTTCGAGCCATAAAATGTGCGGCCCCACTGGCATCGGCGTACTGTATGCGCGAGAAAGCCTGCTCGAAAACATGCCATTATTTATGGGTGGTGGTGAAATGGTTATTTCGGTGAGCTTTGAGAAAACCATTTACAACGATCTGCCCTATCGGTTTGAAGCCGGCACACCGCCAATAGCACAGGCGATTGGTCTGGGCGCGGCTATCGACTATCTTGAAGACATTGGCATGGACAACATCGCCGCCTACGAACATCAATTGCTGGAACTCGCAACCACGGCGCTTAGTGATATCGACGGTTTACGCATTATTGGTACCGCTGCAGAAAAAGCCGCCGTGGTCTCATTTGTGTTTGATGATATTCATCCACACGACCTGGGTACGGTGCTCGATCATCAGGGCGTTGCCATTCGCACCGGTCATCACTGCGCGAACCCGGTTATGGATTTCTTCGGCGTGCCCGGCACGGTACGTGCCTCACTGGCATTTTATAACGATGCTGAAGATATTGAACAACTGGTCAAAGCATTGCACGTTGCTGTGGGAATGTTCCGGTGAATGAGGAACTGATGCAGGTCTATCAGAAGACGGTGTTAGAACACAGTCGCAAACCGCATCACTTCGGCCAACTGGCAACTGCAACCCACAGCGCGGAGGGCTTTAACCCTCTATGCGGGGACAAAGTGACGGTGTATTTAAACATGAGTAGCAATGGCACAATTAGCGCCGCCCGCCATGAAACCAGTGGCTGCGCAATTTGCATGTCATCGGCATCGATGATGGCGGATGCGATTCAGGCACTAAACTTTGAGACCGCGAAAGCACTATGCTTACAGGTTAATACCATGCTCACCAGCGATAGCAGCGGCAATCCGCCGGGCATGCCGCTGCAATCATTGGAAGGCGTGCGGGCTTTTCCGTCACGCGTAAAATGCGCCACCTTGCCCTGGCAGACTTTGCTGACGGCAATGATGGGTGAAACCCTAACGACAACTGAACAAGAAGCGTAGAACATCATGATGGGTCAAGACAGCACACCGATCGTACTGCGACGTAACTGCAAAGCTGTAGTTATTCCAGCCGGTTTTGAAATAGAACTGAACAAGAATGAACTGGTGTATATCACCCAGGCCATGGGTGGTAGCTTCACCGTTTACTTTGAAGGAAGCCTGTTTCGCATTGCTGGCAAAGATGCCGATGCTCTAGGCCTAGAGCCCGAGCCTGCACCTGAACTTCCAGAGAATGCCACCAAAGAAGACTTCGAAAAGTTAATCTGGGATCAAATTCGCACCTGCTATGACCCCGAGATTCCTATCAACATCGTCGACCTCGGTTTGATCTATGGTATTGAAGTGGATGACACCGACCCACAAGCATTAAAGTTGACTGTGCACATGACATTGACCGCCGCCGGCTGTGGCATGGGCGAAGTACTGGTGGAGGATGTGCGTGACAAAGTGAGCATCATTCCAACAGTGGCAGAGGTGCAAGTCGATTTGATATTCGATCCACCATGGAGCCAGGATATGATGACTGAAGCAGCCAAACTAGAAGCAGGACTGCTCTAAACACGAAGGGAAGAAGCACTGCCGCGATGACTAAACGACTTTCGATTCTGCGTCATGCCAAATCCGACTGGGGCACCAGTGATACTCATGATCACGACCGGATACTTACTCAGCGTGGCTCCGACAATGCCGCGAAGCTCGGTTTGCTCATGCAGGAACAGCGAATTCTTCCAGACCAAATCATCAGCAGCGACGCGACACGAGCGGCAGAAACCGCAAGGCTGGTCAGCAAAGGCCTGAATTACTCAGGGAAAATTGAACTGCGTCGCGAACTGTATCTCGCCTCAGCCGCAACATTGCTGAACGCCACTACTGCATGCCACGACAGCATCAAACACTTAATGCTGGTGGCACACAACCCGGGAATGACTGAATTCGTGAATCAGCTCAGCAACATAAAGCTCGACAATCTACCCACCTGCGGTATTTTTTGCATTGATTTCGAGGTTGCTGCTTGGAGCGAAATCAGCGGCACGCTGCCAGGCCAAGTGCATTGGTACCACTACCCCAAATTGAAACGCTAGGAATTGTGTTAGAGCTAGCGAACTGAGCAATCGCAGTTTAAATACAGGCTGCGCGGATCGTTCCACACACTCATCTGCTGAACCTGAGCCTCAATCATGCGAGCCGCCTGGTCCAAGGCTGATGGTTCAGAATGGGGCAAGTTAAGCGCCGCACTGATTTTCATCATGCCGCCCGCCAAACGCAAAATAAACTGTTCCGCTGGGGTGAGTTCCATACCAAGATGACGAACCTTATAGCCATCTTCTTTTAAGCCTGCTAGTGCTGCCGCCGAGGCCACCGCATCATCAAGCGAGCCGATCTTATCAACAAGGCCCAGCTCATAGGCTGTGCTGCCAATCCAGACACGGCCGCGCGCAAGACTATCGGCACGTTCATAACTCATGCCCCGGGTATCGGCCACTTTACTCACAAAAATATCGTACGCAGAATCTACGGACAGGCGCAGAAGTCGTTTCGCATCAGGACCAAGCTCACGTGTCGGATCAAACTGGCCGGCTAGCTTGGTCGTGCCGAAGCCATTAACATTAATGCCCAGTTTGGCTAGGCTGCGCTGAAAAGTGGGAACGACTGCACCAACACCAATCGAACCGGTAATGGTGGTGTCCTGCGCCCAGATCTCATCAGCAAGCATCGAAATGGAGTAACCGCCGGAAGCCGCAACACCACTCATCGACACAACAAAAGGTTTGCCGGAGGCCTGCAAGTACTCGATCTGGTCGAAAATAACTTCGGATGCGAACATACTGCCGCCGGGGCTATCAACCTGCAACACAACACCAGCAATGCTCTCATCGGTTGTTGCACGTAACACCAAATCAGCCAAGCTTTCTCCACCCACAGTTCCTGGGGGTGCTACACCATCAACAATATTGCCGGAAGCCACCAGTACTGCAATACTGGCATCACTGTCACTAACCTTAGCAGGCGATGTGGCACTCAGATAAGAAAGGTAATGAATACCTTCATAAAAACCCGGTGCATCAACACTCTCGCCTACCAAACCAATCATATAATCTTCAAACTGCTGATGGCTTACGAGCTCATCCACCAAGCCGGCCTGAAAAGCGA
This sequence comes from Chromatiales bacterium, assembly GCA_018699155.1. Taxonomy (GTDB): domain Bacteria; phylum Pseudomonadota; class Gammaproteobacteria; order Steroidobacterales; genus JABIQA01. The sequence goes on along the minus strand of JABIQA010000115.1, from coordinate 4,756 downwards.
GTACAGCGGTATTACCATCTGCAGCAGCCAACAGCTCACCTGAAGTATCTACATACACATCCAAAGCACCCGGTGCGAGCTCACGTGCACTCTCAACATCGATCCGATACGCAAGCCAAAGCGCGTCGAGCCAGTCTGCGGCAGCAGACTTATCATCATCGGACATATCATTGCGCAGGTAAGGCTCCACAAATGACTTATATTCGCCAACCCGGAAAACGTTGACATCTATAGCAAGGTTATCGATAGCGTCTTTCAAAAATGCGCGATAATAACTAAAACCCTCAATAAATACGGAACCAAGGTCATGCATATAAATTTCATCGGCACGGGCCGCTAAATAATATTGCCCTTGAGTAAAGCCATTGCCTGAAGCAATGACAGGCTTGCCCGACTCCTTAAAGTCATCTATTGCAGCCCCTACCCGTTGTAACTGCGCCATACTGCCACCGGCAAAGCCATTAAGGTCTAGAACGACCGCTTCAATTCGATCATCACTGGCAGCTCGCTGCAAACTCTCGATAACATTACGCACCAAAGCCTGGGTATCAGCAACACCCTGATACGCAGAAAACACACGATCCAACGTATTGCCATCAAGCTGTTCGGTCAGGCGACCGGCCGGCGAGAGAACTAATGCACCGGAGTCGGGAACTACCCGTTGCTGGCCGCTCAGAGCAACCACTCCGATCACAATAAAAAGCAGCAAAATCGCTACCTGAAAAAATGTAACCAGGCCAGCGAGCATTTTACCAATCAGCGAAAAAAACTTTCTCATAACAGGCCCCGAGAGGGTTTTGAATCTATTTAGGTTTCCGGGTCAATAAGCATTCCGGTTCTTACGGTTCGTAAACCCGGTTAATTTCAGACCGGCGATTTAGTCATCAGCCGAATAGCTAATACGATACACCAGCCCCTGACTATCATCACTAACAAGCAATGCACCATCGGGAGCAACCAGCAAATCAACCGGGCGTCCATTTACCGTCTCGCCGTTTAGCCAACCTTCGGCAAAAGGCTCATAACTGAGAACTTCATTGCCATTCAGCCGGAGCAACGAAATCCGGTAACCTGATTTCTCACTTCGATCCCATGAACCATGCTCCGCAACGAAGATTTGATTCTGGTATTCCGCAGGAAACATACTGCCGGTGTAGAACACCAAACCAAGCGCCGCAACATGGGCGCCCAGTTTACGTACTGGGGCCACTGCATTATCACAACTACCGAGTGCAGCTAACTCAGGGTCAGGCTCCACAAAGTCGCCTGCATGGCAAAATGGAAAGCCGAAATGGTCGCCCTCTTTTGCCAGACGATTCAATTCATCAGCTGGAAGATCATCGCCCATGCGATCAGCACCGTTATCGGTAAACCAGAGTTCGCCGGTCTGCGGATGCCAAGCCATACCCACCGAGTTGCGAATACCCCGTGCAACAACTTCAGGGTTGCTACCATCTGCGTCATAACGGGTTAGCGTACCAAAATCTGGCTCGTCACAAACATTACATGGCGCACCTAAGGGCACATAAAGCTTGTTATCAGGCCCGAAGCGTATGTGCTTCCAGCTGTGCAGCTTTTTGCTTGGCAGACCGCCTACAATTATCTCGGGCTCGCCGGGGTTATCCAGATGGTTTTCAATATCACGATAACGCACTACCTGTGTGAGTTCGCCGACATACAGATCGCCATCATGCAGCGCCACCCCGCTAGGCACCTTGCGCTTATCGGCAATCGTATAGACGGTTGGGTTGTCGGAGAATACGTCGGCAACAGCATAGACGTTACCCTTACGCCTGGTGCCAACAAATAGTGTGTTGTCTTCCGACAAGGCTATGGCACGCGCATTACTCAAACCGCTTGTCAGAACCTCAATCTTAAACCCTTCGGGCAGGCTAATATCCAGATACGGCAACTCAGCATCTGCCGGAGCATCTGCGGCAACAACATTAGTAGCGGCAATCAGCAGAACAAGCAAACTCATTAGTGCGCGCATAAACACTCTCCAGTAAAGGCCCGCGCTCCGCAGCAGCGCTGCTACTCCGCCAACAAGAATAAAGACAGACCAGGCCAAAATGTAATCAGAATAACGGCTGCCATAAGCAATAACAGGAATGGCATAGTAGCAAGATACACACGCACAATCGGTTCATTAAAGCGATAACTTGCAATAAATAGATTAAGACCAACCGGTGGTGTCAAATAGCCCAACTGCATGGTTGCCAGAAACACTATGCCCAGATGAACCGGGTGGACACCAAACTGGGCGGCAACCGGCAGGATCAATGGCACCACCAGCACTAGAGCTGAGAAAATATCGAGAATGGCACCCAGCAGGAGCAGAAATAAGAACAGCAGCAATAAGAAACTGGTTCGGTCCGACACCAGCGACGTGACGACAGATATTAACTGCTGCGGCACTTCGGCATCGATCATGTAGTTGGTGGATGCCAGTGACGCACCCAGAATAAGCAATATCCCGCCCACCAGTACCATCGACTCACGCACAATACCCGGCAATGCCTTAAACGCGATCTCGCGCTTTATAAATACTTCAACCACCAACACATACAGCGAAGTTACGGCGGCCGCTTCTGACACGGCCAAATACCCGGAGTAGATACCACCAAGAACGATCACCGGCAGCGGAATCTCCCACATGGCCTCGCGAAGTGCACCAAACACTTCACGAAAAGAAAAGTCACTAATTGGCTGGCGGTTGTGACGATTCATCCACAAGCAATAGGCTGCCACGATCGCCATCATCAAAATGCCCGGTAGAATACCGGCGATAAATAAGTCGTCAATAGAGACCTGGGCCACAACGCCATAGAGAATTAATGGCAGCGACGGAGCAAACAGTAATCCGAGGCTAGCGCCCGCAGTTAACAGCCCAAGATTAAATTTGTCGGAGTAACCAGACTGTTGCAGTGCCGGGTACAACAATGCACCAAGCGCAATAATCGTTACGCCGGAGGCCCCGGTAAACGCAGTAAAAAATGAACAGGCCACAATCGCCACAATTGCCAGGCCGCCTGGCATCCAGCCCAGCAGTGCATTCGTCACACGCACTAAGCGGTCCGGCGCCTTGCTCTCGCTAAGTACATACCCGGCAAAAGTGAATAGAGGAATGGCAAGCAAAATCGGCATCTCAGCAATACCGAATATTTCAATCGCAATGGCTGAAAGATCAATATCGCTGCGCAGATAGCCCAACATGGCGCCACCGGCAATCAGGATGAACAGCGGTGCGCCCAGCAATGCCAACAACACAATAACGACACCGGAACCAATCATGGTGCATTACCCGTATCGCGGAAAAACATTATTACGCGACGAACTGTCCAAATGAGATATCGATAGCCAAGCAAAAAGAATGCCAATGGCAAAATAGACTGGAACATCCATGCAGGCATATCGGTAAGGACTACGTCTCCATATTGATAGGACTCTGCCACGAAGCTGAAGGAGTACCAAGCCAGCACAAAGGATACAAATGATGTGAGCAAATTCATTGCAGCCAGCACAAATAACTGTGGTCGCGGGGGTAAAAATTGCGACAACACATCAATAGCTATTTGCCGGTCATCGCGTGCAGCCGCAACGGCCCCCAACAAAGCCAACCACAACAACATTAGGCGCAGTGCCTCATCGGCCCAGGGCAACCCACCACCCAAAAAATTACGCAGAAAGATCTGGCTGCTAGCGAGGCAGATCATGCCGATCAATAAAACGGCCAGACAACTGTTCTCAAGCCAACGACCGAAATGATCGGCACGCTGGATAAAACCCGGATTGTCGGCTTCGCTATTCAATCTCTCTGTGTCTTCTGAATTATGAATCGTGACCAGCAGGAATTAAGAGTAATACCAAACCTTATTGCGCAGCGCGGTAATCAGCAAGCATCTTTTGAACCCGGGCCAACAGATCAGGAGTGTAGTCCCCTTCAGCCCATATTTTTGCGTTCGAAGCGGCAACCAAGTCAGCCCACGAGGCAATTGCGCCGGGCGCAGGTTCAATAAACTCAATACCGTTTGCCTTCAACGCAGCTTCCGCTTTTACATTATCACTGCGATTCATTTCACCAAAAGTGACATAGGTTCTTGTCATGACTTCAGCGAATACATTTTGGTCTTCCAGTGACATTTTATCGAACGCCTTTTTTTCGATGGCCATGATACCAACAGTGTATGCAATCGGCTGCATGGTCACGTATTTTACTTTGGTATACCACTGCAATAGGAGTGCCGCGGAATTAGGCGTAGCCACATAATCGAGCAGCCCAGTTTGCAGGCCGGTAAGCACATCAGAAATGGGCAAAACTACCGGTGACAAACGCATAACCTCCATTGATGCGTAGGTTACCGCATCACCCTCAGGAACCCAGGTTTTTTTACCTTGAAGATCTTCAATCGTGCGTGCCGGAGCACTGCCCATCAAATACGCAAAACCGCCACCGGCAGACCCGAACCCTACGAGCCCTGCCTTTTCCATTCCGGCCATAAGCTCCGTATCAATCTGCGCCTGAACGTAATCAACCTCTTCGAGTGACTCAAACAGTAATGGAAGACCATAAATACTGAGGTCGGGAAACCGTTCGAGCAACCCACTGGCAGCAAATGCACCGCCCTGTAATTGACCGATACGCATTTTACGCAGCACTTTACGGTCATTACCCATCACCCCGCCACCATAGTATTTCACGGTAACGCGGCCAGAAGTTCTCTCACCTATCTCGGCGGCGGCGGCACGCATCTCT
>JABIQA010000145.1 GCA_018699155.1 Chromatiales bacterium | reverse complement strand
CCGCCTGAAGTACCCATCAGAGCATAAGCTGCATCAGCATCGTCAACAGCGTTTCCGCAGTACCAAACGACACTAAACTCACCAGTTTCATAAGGGGTAAGAGTAAGAATCTCTCCATCGATCAAAGCATTAGCCTCGTTGCCATAAGTGATGGTGATTAAGCCATTCGTAACGTCAACACTTTGTACGTATTGACCGCTTGTCAAAGTTTCATCAGCCTCCATGCCGGCTTCCTCGCGACCTATGGGAGCTTCGCCTTCGTTCATGTAGAACTCGGCAACTGCGGTTTTAGCAGCAGAAGCCAGTGACAAACCTTCAGTAACCTGTGCGCGAATGGTGTAATCCTGATAAGCAGGAATTGCGATGGCCGCAAGAATACCGATAATGGCAACTACGATCATCAGTTCGATGAGGGTAAAACCCTTTTGGATTGTTTTCATTTTTATCTCCATAAAACAATAAAACCAGATGCGGTAACCTAACGGCCCGTAAAGAATAAATGCAAGTGCCGTGCCAACTTTCCAGGCATAGCGCCTAAACGGCTGTTTTATTTGCTGAATATTTTTTACGGCAGTTTTGCGGCTGCAGTCAATGGCGTTTAGCTCGGCGATATAGGCTCATTTGGGTCCGCAAAACGTCACAAAGTGACAATTTTTGTCACCTGTGTATCTGAAATACTGGCTTCTGCAGAGTTAGGTTGATTCGGCTTAGTTGATATCAAGCTTGGCGATACGGTAGCGAAGAGCTCTTAGTGTGAGGCCCAACTCTTTGGCCGCTGCAGTTTTATTGTATTTGCACTTTATAAGCGCATTAATAATGGCATCACGCTCTATGGACTGAAGTTTGTCTTCCAGTATATTGTCATCATCTGCATCGCTTGGCATCTTGTTAGTGATGTGAATATCTTTCGCGGTAATGCTGCTGTCTTCGCAGAGGGTTGCCGCACGCTGGAGCAGGTTTTCAAGTTCGCGGACGTTTCCGGGAAAGTTATAGCTCAATAGTTTTTTTGCGCCGGATTCCATGAGCTTCAGATCTTCGGCCTGCATTTCTGCGGTGAGTTTTTCAAGAATAGCGGTACTGAGCAAAATAATATCTTTACCGCGCTCTCGCAGAGGCGGTACGTTGAGCTCAATAACGTTGATACGGTAATAAAGGTCTTCCCGGAAGTCACCAGTGCTCACCAGCTTGGCAAGATTCTTGTGGGTGGCGCTCAGGATGCGAACATCCACATCAACTTCTGCAGTGCCGCCCACAGGCCGTAAGGATTTTTCTTGAATCACCCGCAGCAGCTTTACCTGCATAGCCAGTGGCAGGTCTGCAATCTCATCGAGAAATAGCGTGCCGCCTTCTGCGGCATGAAAGAGGCCGGCTTTGTCATTTACGGCGCCGGTGAACGCGCCTTTTTTGTGGCCGAAAAATTCGCTTTCCATAAGCTCCGATGGAATAGCACCGCAGTTCACCGGTATGAAGGGGCCGCTAGCGCGCGAGCCCTGTTCATGAATCATTCGCGATACAAGCTCTTTGCCCGTTCCTGATTCCCCGCTGATATGCACAGGCGCTTGACTGCGTGCAACTTTGGCGATCATATTGCGTGCGTCATTAATCACTTTTGATTCGCCCAACAGCTTGGCTTCGCCTTCGCCGGCGATGCCCAGTTTCAGGGCGCTGCTGACGAGTTTGCGCAGTGTCTTAAGGTCGACGGGTTTGGAAAGAAAGTCGAAAGCCCCTAGCTTCAGAGCACGAACAGCTGTTTCTATATTGCCGTGGGCGGTAATCACCGCAACGGGAGTGGACAGGGATTGCTGTTGCATCCATTCAACCAAATCAAGGCCATCACCATCTGGCAGGCGCATGTCGGTGAGGCAGAGCTGGTAGCGCTTTCTCTTTAACGCGGCTTTGGCCGCTGCCAGGTCGCCACAAATGTCAGATGCCACGTCCATGCGCTCCAGTGTAATTGCAATCAGTTCGCAGATATCCGGCTCGTCGTCGATTACCAGTGCCAATGGTCGATCCATAGTTCGGTTCCCGTATTAAACGTCCCAGCGACTGGGGTCGGCAAACACTACCTGAAAAATGCTGCCGCCTTTATCGCCCGGCAGGTAACGCAATGTTGCCTTATTTTGTTCGCAAAGTTCACGACATATAAATAAGCCTAAACCAGTGCCGCCATCGGGGCCGGCTGCGAACGGTTCAAACAGGTGCTCCTGCAGCTGTTTTGGTACCCCTAGACCATGGTCAACAAACTTCAGGTAAGGTCTGCGGTTATTGGCCTGTCGCCCGACATGCATTTCAACCTTTATGCCACGGGTGGTTTTGCTGGTCGACTTAATGGCATTTTCACAAAGGTTCCAAGCAATCTGATGAAGATGGCCCGGGTCTATTCTGACCAGCACATCATCTTCTTCTGAGTGCACAGACAGTTCGCCTTCATTAAGTTCAATTGTGCTGATGAACTCTGCAGTGAATTCTCGGCACCAGTCGTTGAGCGAGAACTGTTCCGGGTGGGCCACTTCTTTGCGTGACAGATCCAACACGTTATCAACGATAGCGCTAACCCGTTTGGAGTTCTTCTGAATAATGTCCAGAAACAGTTGTTCCTGATCGCCTATGGAGGGCGATTCGGCCAGCAATTGCCCGGCATGACTGAGTGCGCCGATCGGGTTTCTTATTTCGTGCGCGATACTTGCGCTAAGGCGCCCGAGAGCGGCCAGTTTAGATTGCTGCACCTTCTCGACGAGAATGCTGGCGTCTTCGAGAAACAGTAAAGCCGGCCCGTTGTTGTCCTTTCCCAGTGGCACAATGTAAGTATTAATAAGTGAGCCATCATTGGCTATAAAATTAGGGGTGTGGTCATCCGCAGTATGGCGCCAGTTTTCCAGTAATCTGTTTAACTCTGGGGTGATGTTGCCCAAGTGGGCGCCAATATCCTGACGCGTGGTTCCTAGAAGGTCAGCGGCGGATTGATTCAGCAAACGGATCCGCGTTTCAGCATCGACCACCAAGATGCTTTCCCGGAGATTCTGAATAATGTAGTCGTTGAGTTGCGCCAGATCAGCAAGTTCATTCCCGCGCTGTTGCACCAGCGCCTCGGTTTCTTCAATTTGTCGAATTAGAGGCTGGGTACCGAAGGCAATCAGCAACATGATGGTTCCGAGTATGCCTGCCTGGATAAAGTCGCCGGTCTCGGTAATGCCTTGTGAGTAAGAAAGAGTTTGTTCTGCCAATATCGCGAGTGCGGCGGTGGCTGCGCCTAAATAAGCCAGTTTGCGCGGCAGGGTAATGCCTGCTGCGGCGACAAAAATAACCAGCAGCCCTTCAATACTTCGGCCATTACCGCCGCTGGTGTGGTCAATAATAGTAAGGGCAATAATATCAATTATGAGCTGCCAAATCGCCACAGATTCGGCTTTTTCAGGCATTCGTAAAATAATCAGCGCAAGACCCGACGATGCTAGAAGGTAGATAAAGGCCATGTATTGATAAAGTTCGGGGTAGCGATTACCCAAAAGAGGCGGGTTTAATGCCAGCAGACCAATGGTGATTAGCGTCACTGCAACCAGAATGCGAAGGCTGATTACTAGGCGCAAAACCCGCAAAGAGAACTCTGTACGGGCAGAAACCTGACTCTTACTGGCGCCGGCAGTGGCTGAGCCTAAACTTTTCTCCATGCTTGTCATGTGCCAGTTTTCTTCCCAATTAAGGCTTATGCCCGGTTATTGTAGCAAGTCAAAGTAGAAAATCTGTGCGGGATTTCGCGGTAAATGGTTTAACTCCGAGTTTGTTTCGCCCACAATACGCGCCTTAGCGCTTTAATCAGACATTGCTGAGGCTACCGACAAGCTCAGGTAATCATCCTTACAGGAAGTACACCATCCATGAACCTGCACGAATATCAGGCGAAGCAGCTATTTGCCAGCTACGACATCCCTGTTTCCAAGGGCTATATTGCCGATACGCCGGAAGGTGCAATTGAAGTTGCGAAACGCTTAGGCGGCAATCTTTGGGTGGTTAAAGCTCAAGTGCATGCCGGCGGTCGCGGTAAAGCCGGCGGAGTGAAGTTGGCCCGCAGTTTTGACGAAGTAGCAGCAGCTACTAAAGACCTCATCGGTGGCCGTCTTATTACTAAACAAACTGATTCAGCTGGCCTGCCTATTAATATTGTGTTTGTTGAGGCCGGAAGCGACATTGCCAGCGAACTCTATTTAAGCATGGTGGTCGATCGCGCTGCCGAGCAGGTGGGTTTCATGGCCTCTATTGCTGGCGGCATGGATATCGAAGAAGTTGCTGAAGCAACGCCCGAGAAAATTGTTACCTTGAGTGTGAACCCTGCTGCAGGCTTTCAGCCCTGGCAGGCACGCAAGCTGGGTTATGGGCTTGGTCTGAACCCTGACCAGATGAAAGAGTTTGCCGTTATTGCAGCCAATCTGTATCGCATGTTTTTTGAGTGCGATTGCGAAATGGTTGAGATCAATCCATTAATTATTAACACAGAAGGCAAGTTGCTTGCTCTGGATGCCAAGGTAGGCATCGAAGGCAACTCGTTGTTCCGTCATCCTGATTTGGTCGCCATGCGTGACACCACTCAGGAAGATGCCCGTGAGCTAGCAGCCAGTGAGCATGATCTTAACTATGTATCTCTCGACGGCAACATTGCCTGCATGGTGAATGGTGCAGGTCTGGCGATGGCCACAATGGACCTTATTAAGTTGCACGGTGGTAATCCGGCGAACTTCCTCGATGTGGGTGGTGGCGCGACACCTGAGCGTGTTGCTGCTGCGTTCAAATTGATTCTGAGTAATGAGTCGGTTGAGGCTATTCTCGTTAATATCTTCGGTGGCATCGTTCGTTGCGACGTCATTGCTGAAGGCATTATTTCGGCGGTTAAAGAAGTTCAGGTATCTGTTCCAGTAGTGGTGCGCCTTGAGGGTACCAATGTTGAGAAGGGCAGAGCGATGTTGGCAGAAAGTGGCCTCGCAATTACTGCTGCAGATGATCTAACCGACGCTGCGAAGAAAGTTGTGGCTTCAGTAGCCTGAGCCCCGCACCGGAATTAAGGACAAAGAAAATGAGTATTCTTGTAAATAAAGACAGCAAAATTATGGTGCAGGGTTTGACCGGTCGTCAGGGTTCATTCCATGCTCAGCAATGTATTGATTATGGCACCCAGATAGTCGCGGGTGTCACCCCAGGTCGCGGCGGCGAAGAACATATCGGCGTGCCGGTGTTTAACACCGCGCATGAAGCGGTTGCCGCTACCGGTGCTAATGTCAGCATGATTTATGTTCCTGCAGCTTTTGCTGCCGACGCTATTCTGGAGGCCGCGGATGCCGGCGTAGAATTGGTTATTTGTATTACTGAAGGCATTCCAGTTCTGGACATGGTGAAAGTGAAAGCTGCCTTGACCGATTACGATTGCCGCTTAGTTGGTCCGAACTGTCCTGGAGTGATTACTCCCGGCGAATGCAAAATCGGTATCATGCCTGGCTTCATACATAAGCCCGGCAAAATAGGTGTTATTTCTCGTTCTGGCACGCTCACTTATGAAGCGGTTTATCAGACCACCAACAATGGCCTCGGTCAGACCAGCTGCGTTGGTATTGGTGGGGATCCGATACGCGGCATGAACTTTATCGATTGCCTCGAGCTGTTCGAGAAAGACCCAGCAACTGAAGGCATTATTATGGTTGGCGAAATCGGTGGCACCGACGAAGAAGCTGCAGCTCGTTATATTAAAGACTATGTTACGAAGCCAGTTGTCGGTTATATCGCTGGCGTGACCGCGCCTAAGGGCAAACGCATGGGCCATGCCGGTGCCATTGTTTCGGGTGGTGAGGGCACAGCAGCCGCGAAGTATGCGGCTTTAGAAGCGGCCGGTGTACGAACTGTGCAGTCGCCTGCCGAGCTTGGCAGTGCCATGCTGGAATTATTGGGCAGCTGATTACTGTTGCTCCATTCGGAGTGAGTTATGGCCAAACTTAAAATAGCGCTGGCCCAAATCAACACCTTAGTCGGTGATGTGCCGGGCAATGCCCAGCAGATTATTGCCGCCATTGAATCCGCCCGTGATACTCACGGTGTGGATTTAGTTGTGTTTCAGGAGCTGGCTTTATCCGGTTATCCCCCCGAAGACCTGCTGTTTCATCAGGGCCTGCGTTATCAACTCGATGATGCCATGGCGCAGGTAACTGCAGCCGCTACCGGAATTACCGCATTAGTGGGTTATCCGGAATACGCCGAAGAGTGTTTGTACAACGCAGCGGCGGTGCTTGCCGATGGGGCATTGCAGGCAAACTATCGCAAATGGTTATTGCCTAACTACAGTGTATTTGATGAGCAGCGTTATTTTAAAGCCGGCACTGTGCCATTAGTTATTAACATTGGCGGTACGCAGGTCGGCATTCTGGTTTGTGAAGATATCTGGACACCAGATGCGCCGGCTGCGAGTGTTTCTGCAGGTGCCGAAGTTTGCATCGTGCTGAATGGCTCTCCTTATGAGGGCAGAAAGCAAGCACATCGGGAAGACCTTGTTGCTGATCGTGCACGTGAACTGGAAGTGCCTTTTATTTATCAGAATATGGTTGGCGGTCAGGATGAGTTGGTATTTGATGGTGGTTCGTTTGCCACCAATCGTGATGGCTCATTGGGCATGCGTGCGCCATCATTTGTTGATGGCATATATACTCTGAGCTTGGATATTTCCGTATCGCCGCAGATCACGGATGCCGATATAGTGCCCTTGCAAGATTCAGCTGCCCGCATTTACGCGGCCATTGTATTGGGCGTTCGCGACTATGTGCGCAAGAATGGCTTTGATGGTGTTGTGCTGGGTTTATCTGGCGGTATTGACTCGGCTCTATGTCTGGCGATTGCTGTTGATGCGCTTGGTGCCGATGCGGTGCAGGTGGTGATGATGCAGTATCGCTATACCTCAGGCATGAGCATTGAAGATGCGCGCAAGCAGGCTGAAAATCTGGGCATTGTGTACCATGAGATCCCAATTGAGCCGATGGTTACCGCCACCAATCATCAATTGCAGGAAATTTTTGCAGGGCTTAGTGAGGACGCTACCGAAGAGAATATTCAGGCGCGGAGTCGCGGTATCTTGTTGATGGCTATTTCCAATAAGACCCAGCGCATGGTGCTGACTACCGGTAACAAGAGTGAGATGGCTGTGGGTTATGCCACTTTGTACGGTGATATGGCCGGCGGTTTTGCGCCAATTAAAGATTGCACCAAGACTCAGGTGTACGAACTGGCCCGTTACCGCAACACCATTTCACCGATTATTCCCCAGCGGGTTATTAGCCGTGCACCTTCGGCTGAATTGAGGCCCGATCAGAAAGACAGCGACTCATTGCCTGACTACGCAACACTGGATGCAATACTGGATGCGCTGATGGTTGAGGATTGTTCCGTGGATGAGATTGCCGCGCGTGGTT
>JABIQA010000141.1 GCA_018699155.1 Chromatiales bacterium | reverse complement strand
TAGCTGCCCAGCCCAGATGAGTTTCAAGGACCTGACCGACGTTCATGCGCGAAGGCACACCCAGCGGATTCAAAACGACATCAACGGGCGTTCCGTCTTTGGTATAAGGCATATCTTCAACCGGAACGATTGTAGAAATAACGCCTTTATTACCATGACGACCCGCCATCTTGTCACCAGGTTGAATCCGACGCTTAACAGCAAGGTAAACCTTAACCATCTTCAATACGCCGGGCGCCAGATCATCACCTTGGGTAATCTTCTCGCGCTTTTCTTCAAACAGACGATCAAACTCTTCACGCTGTGCTTTCAAACGAGCTGCTGCCTTCTCCAACTGGGAGTTTGCATCATCGTTACGCAGACGAATTTCAAACCACTGGTCCTGGGTAATTTCTTCAAGATAGGCCTGAGTGATCTTACTGCCTTTAGACAGCTTGTTCGGGCCGCCTTCAGCAACCTTGCCGAGCAACATTTTCTGAATGCGGTCAAAAATATCCCGATCCAATATACGAGCCTGATCATCAATATCTTTACGAACACTCTCCAGCTCTGAGCCCTCGATTGACAGCGCACGGCTGTCTTTATCGATGCCATCCCGGGTAAAGACACGCACATCAATTACGGTGCCATCCATACCAGGCGGAACACGCAACGAAGTATCTTTAACATCGGAAGCCTTCTCGCCGAAAATCGCACGCAGCAGCTTCTCTTCCGGAGTCAGCTGAGTTTCACCCTTAGGCGTCACCTTACCAACAAGAATATCGCCGGAATGGACCTCTGCGCCAATAAACGCTATGCCGGCCTCATCAAGCTTGCCGAGCGCCGCGTCACCAACATTAGGAATATCGCTGGTAACTTCCTCAGAACCTAGCTTCGTATCGCGCGCGACACAGGTCAGTTCCTCGATATGTATCGTGGTAAAGCGATCTTCCTGAACGACGCGCTCAGAGATCAGAATTGAATCTTCAAAGTTGTAGCCATTCCATGGCATAAATGCCACGAGCATATTCTGCCCCAATGCTAACTCGCCCAAACTGGTCGAGGCACCATCAGCCAAAACATCACCACGGGCAATCTGATTGCCCGTCAACACCAAGGGGCGCTGATTAATGCAGGTGTTCTGATTCGAGCGGGTGTACTTAGTGAGGTTATAAATATCAACGCCCGACTCGCCGGCAGTGGTTTCGTCATCGTTTACACGAACCACGATACGGGATGAGTCAACAGAGTCGATTACGCCACCGCGTCTGGCAATAACAGTTACGCCAGAGTCAATCGCCACAGTGGCCTCCATGCCAGTGCCCACGAGCGGGACATCAGAACGAAGTGTAGGAACCGCCTGACGCTGCATGTTAGAACCCATCAAGGCACGGTTAGCATCATCGTGCTCAAGAAACGGGATCAGCGATGCGGCAACCGATACAATCTGCTTAGGCGACACATCCATATATTGAATATTGTCTGCAGACATCAATGTTGTTTCATTTTTGTGACGAACAGGAACAAAGTCACCAACAAACTTCTTCTTGTTATCAAGCTCAGCGTTGGCCTGCGCAATAACAAACTGACTTTCCTCAATCGCCGACAAGTACTCAATCTCGTCAGTAACCTTGCCTGCTGTTACCTTACGATATGGCGTCTCAAGGAACCCATAATCATTAGTGCGGGCGTAGACAGCAAGCGAGTTAATCAAGCCAATGTTCGGGCCTTCAGGTGTTTCAATCGGACATACACGACCGTAATGGGTCGGATGCACATCACGAACCTCGAAGCCTGCGCGTTCGCGGGTCAAGCCGCCAGGGCCCAGTGCAGAAATACGACGCTTATGAGTAACCTCAGAAAGTGGGTTGTTCTGATCCATGAACTGCGACAACTGACTAGAGCCAAAGAACTCTTTAACAGCTGCAGCTACAGGCTTCGCATTAATCATCTCCTGAGGCATAAGGCCGTCAGAGTCAGCCAAAGTAAGGCGCTCTTTAACCGCGCGCTCTACTCGAACCAAGCCAACACGGAAAGCATTCTCAGCCATTTCGCCAACGCTACGGATGCGGCGGTTACCGAGATGGTCAATGTCATCAACACTGCCTTCACCGTTACGGATATCGATCAGCACATGCAACACAGCAAGAATATCTTCATTGCTCAGTATGCCGGGGCCGGTAATCTCGGTGCGGCCAACGCGACGATTGAACTTCATACGACCAACGTCAGATAAGTCATAACGCTCGGGGTTGAAGAACAGATTCTGGAACAAATTCTCGGCAGCATCTTTAGTAGGCGGCTCACCGGGACGCATCATGCGATAAATCTCAACCAAGGCCTCAAGCGGCGTGGTTGTGCTATCGATACGCAGCGTGTTTGAAATATAAGGACCACGATCAAGGTCATTCACATAAAGAGTCTTAATCTTAGTGATGCCGTTTTCGATAAGCTGATCAACCAACTCTTCGGTTAACTCGTCGTTGGCAGCAGCCAGCAATTCGCCGGTTTCCTTATCGACAATTTCATGAGCCAGAATCTTACCTTCGAGATACTCGTTTGGTACAACAAGCTCCGAAACGGTCGACTTCTCCATCTCACGAACGTGGCGAGCAGTAATACGCCGACCTTCTTCGACAATAACCTTGCGACCAAGTTTAATGTCAAAGATTGCGGTCTCACCGCGCAGTCGATCGGGAACCAAGCCCAACTTAATCGCTTTTTCCGACAGATGAAAATCATCAGTCTCAAAAAACTCGTCAAGCATCTGCTGACTGGTATAACCAAGGGCCCGCAGGAAAACAGTAACCGGCAGCTTGCGGCGCCGATCGATACGTGCAAACAAACCATCTTTCGGATCAAACTCGAAGTCGAGCCAAGAACCGCGGTAAGGAATAACCCGAGCAGAAAACAACAATTTGCCTGAAGAATGCGTCTTGCCTCGATCGTGGTCAAAGAACACGCCTGGAGACCGATGCAGCTGGGAAACAATAACGCGCTCGGTACCATTCACAACGAACGTGCCATGGTCAGTCATCAATGGCATTTCACCAAGATAGACTTCCTGCTCACGAATTTCCTTTACCACCTGTTTTTTACCCGGTGCGTCCTTGTCGTAAATAACCAACCGGACCTGAACCCGTAAAGGGGCTGCATAGGTTAAACCGCGCAATTGACATTCTTTAACATCGAATATCGGCTTGCCCAGCTCGTAGCTGACATATTCAAGCGCCGCGTTGCCCGAGTAACTAACAATCGGAAACACGCTTTGAAATGCCGCATTTAAGCCTGACGCTTTCCGCTCTTCAGCGGAGGCAACCATGCTCACGAACTTGCGGTATGAATCTATCTGGATCGACAAAAGGTATGGGACATCCAAAATACTGGACTGTTTACCAAAATTCTTGCGAATCCGCTTTTTCTCAGTGAAGGAATAAGCCATTGAACAGCACCTCGATCAGGCTGTAACAAACAAATTTAAGCGACGACCCACGACGCAGAACAGGCAACTTATCTGCCTGCTCACGCCGTCGGCGTAACTTGCAACAAACAACTTAACGCTAATGCGATCAGCTACTTGATTTCTACTTTAGCGCCAGCCTCTTCAAGCTGCTTCTTTACAGTTTCGGCATCGTCCTTAGACGCACCTTCTTTCACTGCAGCAGGAGCACTTTCAACCAAGTCTTTGGCTTCTTTCAGACCAAGACCGGTTACAGCACGAACGGCTTTAATAACTGCAACTTTTTGTTCGCCGAAAGAAGCAAGAATGACGTCAAACTCTGTCTTCTCTTCAGCGGCTTCAGCAGCAGCAGCAGGGCCGGCAGCAGCAGCCACAGGAGCTGCTGCAGATACACCCCAATCTTCTTCCAACTCTTTAATCAACTCAACGAGTTCCATCACAGGCATTTCGCCAAGCGCTTTTTTAATATCGTCACGTGAAACAGACATTTACCTAACTCCAAAAATTTTTAAACGTTTCCAAATCTAACAACAAACCTTAAGCGGCCTGCTGCTGGTCTTTATAAGTAGCAATAACTCTTGCAAGCATGGCGGGTGGCTCCGCAATAGTGCGGACAAACTTCCCGGCAGGCGCCTGAAGTAACCCAAGCAACATAGCGCGAGCCTGATCCAGTGTTGGCAAGCTAGCCAACCGTTCCAGATCAGAAGCAGGGTATAAATCCCCACCTATCGCTACAGCCTTAGTTACAAGGTCCTTATTGTCCTTAGCGAAACTCTTGATGACTCGGGCAGCTGCACCCGGCTCTTCTTGAGAAAACGCTAAAACCAACGGACCCTTCAAAGCATCAGCAAGACATTCAAACTCAGTACCTGCAACTGCACGTTTCGCCAAAGTGTTCTTGACAACGCGAACGTAGACGCTCTCCTCACGGGCTTTCGCACGCAATTCGGTCATCTGCGAAACAGATAAACCACGGTATTCCGCAGCAATGGCTGAAAAAGCCGATGCAGCTACCTGATTTACTTCAGCAACAAGTGCCATTTTGTCTTCGAGCCTGAGTGGCATTTCTTTTCTCCTGGCCTTCAACATGTTTCAACCAACAAAAATATCTTTGTTAGCTGTGATGGACACCACCTTGACCAGAAAACTGACTTTGGTAACGCCATCTGCGCAGGCTAATTAGCATTAAGATTCCGACTAAGCGAAATCACCTGCGGTCTCCGATGAACAGCGATCTACTTGTGCTACAAGCCAACATACAGAGGCCCATAACACAGGTTTCACGCCGACATTTTTTTCTAAAGAACTATATTGTGCTCTGATCAACCACTAGACCAGGGCCCATAGTTGATGAAACACTCAACTTCTTCATATATACACCCTTAGCAGAAGAAGGCTGTGCTTTCGCCAAATCCGCCAATAGAGCTTTTAAGTTTTCATGCAATTTTGCAGGCTCAAAATCAGCGCGGCCAATTGCACAGTGAATAATGCCACCCTTATCGGCGCGATAACGCACCTGTCCGGACTTCGCGTTAACAACTGCGGCCTCAACATCCTGCGTCACTGTGCCAACCTTAGGGTTAGGCATCAGACCACGAGGGCCAAGAACACGACCCAACTGACCCACAAGACGCATAGCATCCGGGGTCGCTATAACGGTGTCATAGTCTAGCTCGCCGCCCTTCATGCGCTCGGCAAGGTCCTCAAAACCTACTGCATCCGCACCAGCTGCAAGAGCTTTTGCGGCGTTGTCGCCCTGCGCGAAAACAGCAACACGAACCGTCTTCCCTGTACCATGAGGAAGCACCGTTGAGCCTCGAACCGCCTGTTCAGACTTACGCGGATCAATACCCAGATTCACAGAGACGTCTACAGACTCAACGAACTTTGCAGTAGCCAGCTCTTTTACTATGGCAATCGCCTCTGCAATCGGATAAACACGGGTAGGGTCTATCTTGCCGGCCATTGATTTGGTCTTTTTGGTTAGCTTAGCCATCAATTAACCCTCCACTTCCAGGCCCATACTGCGGGCAGTGCCCGCAACAATCCTGACAGCTGCATCCAGATCATTTGCATTCAGGTCGCTCATCTTAATATTGGCAATTTCCTCAAGCTGAGCACGAGTCACCTTGCCAACCTTTACAGTATTTGGTGTGCCACTTCCCTTCGCAATGCCAGCCGCCTTCCGCAACAGCACAGCCGCAGGCGTGGTTTTCGTAATGAAAGTAAAACTGCGGTCGGTATACACAGTAATAACGACAGGAACGGGAAGGCCTGCCTCAATACCCTGAGTCTCCGCATTAAACGCTTTGCAGAACTCCATGATGTTGACACCCTTCTGACCCAAAGCCGGACCAACCGGAGGACTCGGGTTTGCCTTCCCTGCCGGGATCTGCAACTTAATATAACCGTCGACTTTTTTAGCCATTTTTCACCTCTGTGGGTACATGCGCGCGAACCAATTCGCGCTCCCCTCTTTTAGTAACACTCAAAATGCGGTTGACCCTACCTGACTGAAGCAGTCAGAATAGAATCTGAACTAAATACAAAAATTAAGAACCCTGACCTAGCCCTTTTCAACCTGACCGAAGGCAAGCTCTACCGGGGTTGGCCGACCCAAAATCTGTACTGCTACCCGCAGCTTGTTCTTCTCGTAATTTACGGTTTCAACTACACCGTTGAAATCATTAAATGGGCCTTCAACAACCCGGACAACTTCACCGGGCTCAAACATTACTTTCGGTCGCGGCTTGTCAACGCCTTCTGTAACCCGATTCAGAATCTGATTAGCCTCTGCCTCGCTAATAGGCGCAGGGCGATCACTCGAGCCGCCAATAAAACCAAGAACCTTCGGCACTTCCTTAACCATATGCCAAGTTTCGTCATCTAGCTCCATCTGCACCAGGACATATCCCGGAAAGAACTTTCGCTCACTGCTGCGACGCTGACCTTCACGCATCTCAACCACTTTTTCTGTCGGAACAAGGATTTCGCCAAACTTGTCTTCCAATCCGGTCAACTTGATCCGCTCCTCAAGGGAGCCTTTAACCTTGTTCTCGAAATTCGAGTAAGCGTGCACGACATACCATCTAAGAGCCATGCGCTATCCCCCTTGACCAGTAAGCAATCGGGTAGCCCAGAGCAAAAAGAAGTCCAGACCCCAAAAGAAAATCGACAAAATCAATACGAACACAAACACGGTCAGCGTAGTCTGCAAGGTTTCCTGACGAGTCGGCCAGATAACCTTACGCAGCTCTATTCGCGACCCCTGAATAAAACGCCATAACTCACGGCCCTTATCGGTAAGCATTGCGAGCACTGCCGCCATTGCCACGCCCGCCAGCACACCGGCAACTCGCAACAATATCGACTCATCCTCGTAGTAGTAGTAGCCGACGATACCGCCAACCAAAAAAGCTACTGCGAGAACAAGCTTTAACGTGTCCAATATGCTCGGACCTGTTTCTGCCTTTGCGTTCATCTATGTTTATCCGTTACCGAGTCATGGCAGGCCAGGAGGGAATCGAACCCCCAACCTGCGGTTTTGGAGACCGCCGCTCTGCCAATTGAGCTACTGGCCTACTGCCTAAC
>JABIQA010000094.1 GCA_018699155.1 Chromatiales bacterium | reverse complement strand
CGTAGTCCTGGGAAAGCCGATGCGCTAAACGCGTTGGCCGCAGAAAATGAAAATCTTACCGTGGTGCAACTGGACGTGACTGATTTCCCTCGGGTGGATGCATTAGCTGCCGAATTGCAGGGTCAGCCCATTGATATTTTAATTAATAATGCAGGTATTAGCGGTGATGTTCGGGGTCAAATGTTTGGCAATATCGACTATGACGAATTTCGTAAAGTGCTTGATGTGAATGTTGTTGCACCCACAAAAATCGCCGAATCATTTTATCAGAACCTTTTGGACAGCCAGCTGAAGAAGTTAGTTGTTGTTTCCAGCAGCGAAGGTTCGATTGCGGGTATCAGTTCGCCCAGAACCATGGTGTATCGCACCAGTAAAGCAGCTGTGAATATGATGTACACCAACCTGGCCGTGCAGCTTAAGCGCAAGGGCATTACCGTTGCGATGGTTAACCCTGGTCTCACCGATACAGATTTTGTTGCCGGCTTACCAAAGAAGATGCTACGCCCTGCCGATGTTGCTGCTGAAGATATGGCGCGCAATATCGACAATACCTGGGTCGAGAATACCGGCACCTTCTGGAACTATGACGGTCGTGCCTTGCCCTGGTAAGCGCTAGTCGGAAGCCGATAAACTGGCTTTTGCAGGGCAATTAACAAAAGAGCAGGTAATAAAAAGGCCCCGTTGATTTCTCAGCGGGGCCTTTTTTATGCTGCTATTTGCTGTGTTATGCAGGCAACTGAGCAATACCAGCCAGTGATCGTTCGACGCCGACATTGACTTTATTACTGATTTCACCTGTTTCCAGGTTGAAGGTCGCCAAATCACCGCTGAAGAAATTACTGATTAGCATGATATTGTCGTCGTTAGAGGGGGCCATTGTCGCCCAGCCGGGACCTGGTAATTCATACGTTCTGATATCTTCGCCTTCGGCTGATAGGTGCTGCAGTGCAAATTCTGTACGCGACACAGCTTTAATCATTAGGATGGTGCCATCGGGTTGGTAGCGGGCTATAAGCACCATGCCTTCACGTGGACCGAAGGTGATTAAATCAGGCAGCTGTTGGTCAGACTCGAGATCGTATTGCATGAGGCGAGCGCCGGTCTCGGAACTGTAGAGCATTGTCTTGCCATCGGGCGAGAGGCTTGCTGTGGTGCAGCCAAGGAAGCCAGTCATGCCGCCGTGGACCTCGTTGCTGTACTCCTTGACCAGTTCACCATCCATAGTGAATCGAAAGATATGGCCGTGGCCAAACACATCTTCACCGGGGATCTTGGTCAAGACGGTACCCATTTTGGCTAATGGACCCATCCACTCCGGGAAGCTGCTGCCATCACCGACCAAGTGCTCACCCATAATTACTGTGCCATCGGGCGCGAAATTACAATGCGAGAACGATCTCTCGGCAAACTTGATTTCGGGCAGCTGTTTACCTTCCGGACTGATGCGCAAGACGCTGTGGGCATTACTGTCGAATGCCCAGAGGTTGCCGTCAGGGCCGAAATTCAAACCACCGACCAGGTGTGTGGTGCCCTCGGTCCAGAGTATGCCTTTTTCATTAAAATCGGCATCGTACTGAATGATGCGGCCGGGCCCAGCATGGTCATCGTCTGAGTTATTAAGCAGGGTAACGCCGAGGAAAATATCGCCCGGCGCAAATGGCTGCATTGTTGATTCGTTGGTCATTGTTTTTCTCTCCGCTAATTTATGTGTTGATTCTAACCAGCAGCGCAGGGCAGTGGAAAGATAGCCCCGAAGTTATTTGCCTGATGGTTTGCGTGGCGAAGTCAGATCGGCCCCGCCTGCTTTGAATGCTGGCTTATGGGGTTTTTGCAGCTTCCTGGGTTTAGCCGGTTGCCGGTATAGAATGGCGGTGTAATCGTCTTGCTTGCTGGGGCGCCCTGCAGTTGGGTCGTGCATGCGCTTAAGGCTGAGTTCGGTGATGCCATCGATGCTCTTGTTGAGAGGGCCCTTGCGTATGAGTCGCACAATTTCATGCTGCATAAGGTTGTCGAGCAGGCCATCGCTGGCGAGCATGACAGTGTCGCGCGAAGATAACCGCAGTGCTGCACCGATCTCAATGCGCATGTCGTTTGAGCCGACAACATTTGATACCAGGTGAAGGTCTTGATGATTCAATGCTTCAGTTTCATTGAGCAGGCCAGCTTCGACGGCGAAGCCCACCGGCGAATGTGCTGTGGTCTGCATTTTGATTAGGCCACGTTGTCCGCAGACCCAAATTCCTGAATCACCCACATGATAGCTGCGCATGATGCCGCGCCGGATTTCAGCGATGGCGATGGTGGTAGCACTGCCATTGCCCTGAGCAAGTAGTTTCTGATTGGTTGTTTCGATGCCATCCAGAATAGCTGAGCGGAGATTCTTGTCGGTGGCTTTGGAGACGAGCTCGCAAACTGTCTCTACAGCAGTATTGGAGGCAGCTCTGCCGCCTGGCAGGCCACCAACACCATCGGCAACAACCAGCACCAATGCATGACTGTTTACCGGAATTACCGCCGCGGAATCTTCATTGGGGCGTTGTTTGTTAAAGTTGGCAACTGTGGATACTTCGACTTCACCCAGTTCGCTGTGCAACGAGTCTCGTTCCGATTCCGTTTCGCCGACGTAGAGTCGCGCGGAAGAAATGTAACTCGTGGTCTGCAGTTTGAGCGGTTTAGTCACATTCAGCGCTTCGGTCGGGGAATTTTATGAAATGCATTTTCCATTGCTACTGCATTACGGTAGCGGTCTTGTGGCCGCATTGCCATGCCTTTGCGCAGCCAATGCCTCGTTTTGGGACGCAGTTTGCGGCGAACCTTCTCGATACCCGCGGGTGGCCAGCTGTAGGGCCATTCCGGTAGATTTCCGCTAAATAGCTGATATATAAGTAAACTTAATGAAAACACATCCGATTGAAACATCGGGTGGCCAACGGCCTGCTCGGGAGCCACATAGCCTACCGTGCCTGAACCCGAGGCCTTGAGCCTAGGCTGTGCGACCTTTGAGAATCCAAAATCAGACAGTTTCAACCGGTTGTCAGGGAACACAATAAAGTTTTCGGGCTTGATGTCGCAGTGGATAATTTTTCGGCGATGAGCATGAGCAACCGCGGCAATCGCTTGCTCGGTAAAGTTCAGCGCAAGATCTGTCGACATGCGGCGAGTGATTCTGTCTGCCAGAGACTCGATGCCTAATGGCATGGCAATAACAAAGTAGTCATCCACAAATGAGGCATTCTGAATGGCCAACACGTTCGGGTGCTCCATCCGTGTAGAGAGCCGTGCTTCGATAGTAAACTCTTCCAGAAAGCAGGCATTTGACGCCATCTCGGGTGTCACCACTTTCAGAGCCACGGGTATGGCATGAATAGTGTCATAGGCGCGGTAGATGGATGCTCGTTCACCGCTCGAGAGTTTCTTCTCAATACGGTACTTACCCAGTCTCTGCCGGGCGCGTAAAGTGGATGATTTGGGCAATGGGTTGTTCCTGATGGGGGATGAATTCATTGGAGTGACGGCTGTGTTGAGAGGCCAGCGATCGCGTCGGATTCTACGCGAGACCGAAGGCTTCGCCTACAGAGAAAGCACCTGCACCCAGTCGTTATCAGTGATGGTTCTAAGCGGGCGGGTCTAAGCGCCCGATTGGTATACGGAAAAATGGACTTGGTCATAGTTAAAGCAGGTTTACCTGTTATGCTACTCGACCGATATGGCTTGGTTTTCGGGCTAATTGGCGGGTTTATGCCTGCCATCCGGGAAGATATTTATTTAAGACACTAAATTAAAGAATCGTTATGCAAAGTAAAATTCACAATATCAACGCTGTCTCCAAAACAATCCTGCCGACACCTGCAGAGGTTCTGAATGAGTTGCCGGTAAGCGCAGAACTGGAAGCCGCAGTGCTGCAGCATCGTCAAACGATCAAAAATATTCTCGATGGCACTGACCCGCGTCTCGTGGTTGTTGTAGGTCCTTGTTCAATTCATGATATTGATGCAGCTCATGAGTATGCAGCTAAATTGGTTAAGCTTGCTGACGAAGTGAGTGAGACAATCTTTGTGGTGATGCGCGTTTACTTTGAGAAGCCGCGAACCACAGTCGGCTGGAAAGGCCTGGTTAATGATCCGGATATGGATGATTCCTTTCATGTGGAAAAGGGCATCCGTTTGGCACGCCAGTTGATGCTGGATCTCACTAGCATGGGTTTGCCCTGTGCCACTGAAGCGCTCGATCCGATCATGCCGCAATATCTTGGCGACCTGATTACCTGGACTGCTATCGGTGCCCGGACAACCGAATCACAAACGCATCGTGAAATGTCGAGCGGTTTGTCGACGCCGGTTGGTTTTAAGAACGGTACGGACGGTTCGCTGGACGTCGCCATTAATGCGTTGAAATCTGCGAGTCAGGGGCATCATTTTCTGGGCATAAACACTGATGGTCGTACTGCTGTATTTCAAACGGCAGGTAACGCTTATGGCCATGTTGTATTGCGTGGTGGCGGTGGCAAGCCTAATTATGATGCTGACAGTATTGCAGCCTGTGAGGCGGCATTGGAGAAAGGAAAGTTGCTGAGCCGAATTATGGTTGACTGCAGTCACGCCAACTCCAATAAGGATCATAACCTGCAGCTGTCTGTCGCAAAAAATTGTGTTGGGCAGATTGTTAACGGTAATGAGTCAATAATGGGTTTGATGCTCGAAAGCAACCTATCCGCAGGCAACCAGCCGATGAAAGCAAGCCGTGATGACCTTGCGTATGGCGTTTCAGTGACGGATGCCTGTATTGACTGGGAAAATACGGAAACCTGTTTGCGCGAAAGTAATGCATCGCTGAAACCGATACTGAGCCGCCGCAAATAGGCTGTGAGCGGCCAAACTAGGCGTTATGAAAAAGGGCTGCAGTTGCAGCCCTTTTTTATTGTGCGCATATATTTGCAGGGGTTGTCTGCTTTACTGCTGGAACACCACGGTCCGATTGCCGTCAAGAAATACCCGGTGCTCGATGTGATATTTCACCGCACGTGCCAGTGTAATGGCTTCTGCATCGCTGCCCGCTGCGGTCAAATCGTCGGCACTTTGGGTGTGGCTCACCCGTTCAACCACCTGCTCAATAATTGGGCCTTCATCCAGATCTGCAGTGACATAGTGTGCTGTTGCACCAATAAGTTTGACCCCGCGTTCATGCGCCTGATGATAGGGGCGTGCACCTTTAAAGCCGGGTAGAAACGAATGATGAATGTTAATGATCTTGCCGGGCATAGCTGAGCATAAGTTGTCTGAAAGCACCTGCATATAGCGGGCAAGTACTACCAGTTCGGTGTTAGTTTCTTTGATTAGCTGCAGTAACGTGCCCTCGGCCTCCGCTTTATTTTTTGCGGTAACAGGAATATGGACGAACGGCAAATTATGCCATTCCACCAGTGATTTGAGATCAGTGTGATTAGAGACAACTGCGGCAATATCAATCCTCAGTGAGCCAGTGCGATACCGATACAAAAGGTCATTGAGGCAGTGGTCAATTTTCGACACCATGATTACAACCTTTGGCAGATGCTCTGAGTCGTGAACATCCCACTGCATCGAAAACTGTTCGGCAATAGCGGCGAAGCCGTCTGCGAAAACCTCGGCAGAGAATATACCGCCGGGATAGGTGAAGCGGGTTCGCATGAAAAACTGGCCGGTGCCACGATCGCCGAAGTGAGAGGACTCTTCGATAAAATATTGCTGGTCGCGCAGGAAGCCCGCCACCTCTGCAACGATACCGATAGTATCGGGGCAGGTGATGGTTAAAATGTAAGAGGGCTTACGCTGATTCATGTTTATTCCGCTCATGCAAAAACTAATGTCTGCGATTCTATCCTTAAATGCCAAGTGTACATTGTGACACAGCCTTAATTATTTGACTGTTGTGTGCTCTTCGGCATAGCTGTGAGTGTGTTCTTTAAAGTCCGTGACCTCCCAGTGCTCCCCTTCGCGCTTGATGTACTGAGGCCCCACAGGGGATTTGCCAGCACCACCGGGGATATCGAGCACATACTGTGGTTGGCATAAGCCCGAGTAGTCTCCACGCATTTGGCGCATTAGTGCCTGACCTTCTTCAATGCTGGTGCAAAAGTGTCCAGTGCCTTTGGCACGGTCTGCGTGGTGTAGGTAGTAGGGTTTTATCCTGTTCTCAACCAGCAGTCGCATTAATGCACCAAGTTTTTCCGGTGTGTCATTTATGCCTTTGAGCAGTACTGTTTGGCTCAATAGAGGCACGCCAGCATCAGCGAGTTTTGCGCAGGCGGTTAACGCAGTTGAGCTAAATTCCTGGGCATGGTTGGTGTGAATAACGACGTAGAGCGGATTAGCAGCGCGCAATACGGCAGTGAGTTCGTCGCTGATTCTTTCCGGACTCACTACGGGTACGCGGCTGTGAATACGAATGACTTTGACATGTGGAATATCACGCAGTGACTGCAAAATATTGTTGAGGCGTCTTGGTGAAAGAATAAGCGGATCGCCGCCAGATAAAATGACTTCCCAGACTTCGGTGTTACTGCGAATGTAGTTGAGTGCAGCATCAAGCTCATTCGCAGATAGCGAGTCTTGTCCGCCAACATCTTCACGCCGAAAACAAAAGCGGCAATAGACAGGGCAAACATACACCGGTGTTAGCAACACTCGGTCGGGGTAGCGGTGAATAATGCCTTTTACCGGCGAATGCTGGTGATCGCCTATGGGGTCGCTGAGCTCTTCGTCACTGATTTTCAGCTCGTTAAGGCTGGGAACAAACTGAGCTGCTACCGGATCAGTCGGGTTCTGCGGGTCAATTTGCCGGAGCATTTGCGGGGTTACTGCCACGCCGAATTGCGCGGCCACGGGCGCGAGACTATTGCGTTCTGCATCGCTGATATGCCCGGCACGGCGGAGTTGAGCGAGTCCCGACCCCTCCTCAGAGGCCTCAGACTTGGTTTCTGTGAAGGTATCGACAGCTTGTGGTTGCGCTCCGTCCATGACGAAAGTCCTTGTTTTATG
>JABIQA010000031.1 GCA_018699155.1 Chromatiales bacterium | reverse complement strand
GCTCTGCCAACCCTGCCCAGCTGCGCAACATGATTCGCGCCGTTAAAGCAGTGGTCGGTGAAGGCAACCTTGCCGCCGTGCATCTACACAACACCCGCGGGTTGGGTTTGGCCAACGCGCTGGTCGCATTGGAAGAAAACATCTTCACCTTCGACGCATCACTCGGTGGCCTCGGCGGCTGCCCGGCAGCTCCTGGGGCTTCGGGCAACATTGTGACCGAAGACCTGGTGTTTATGTTCGATGCTATGGGCATTAAAACCGGTATAGAGCTCGACAAACTTATGCAGGTTCGCGAAATTATCCGCAAAGCCTTGCCCAACGAAGAGCTCTACGGTTTTACCCCCGATGCCGGCTACCCGAAAGGCTATGCAGCAGGCAAAGGCTGGGGCATCTAACGCACCCATAATCCCGACGGGCTTTGTGGCAGCTTTGCCGGCATAAGCCAGCAACATTGTTGCCGCCCCGACGCCGCTACCCCGCCGGCTTTAAAGAAGCATAAGGCACCGGTGCCTTACGCCTTATTTGGTTTTAAACTGAATATCGAGTTGCAGCGTGTTGATATCGAATGGGTTAGAGGTGGCTGGGTTGCCACTTTCAACACCATTGCTGTCTTTGCGCTCAGTGTCGAAGTACGTCAGCTGAATGTAGGATTGCTTGGCCAGCCCGTACTGCACAGCACCAACCCAACCCTTCGAGTCGGTGCCACCCCCACCAAAATCAGAGTCCGTGAGCAGACCCAGCACGGCATCAGCATCTTTATCCTGATAGCTCAGCTTAACAACCCAATCGTTGAAGCCGCCAGACTTGCCCAAATACACACCAAGAGCATAAGCGGTATCCAATTTCTTGCCTTGTGAAGGACCCGATGGGACAGGCTTGGCATCAAGGTTTTGTATATAGTCTGCGAAGAACCCGAATGGCAGATCTGTATCGAAGTCGACTGTTGCATAAAGCTCAGCCGGTGCGTAGTTCATGACGTAGACCGCACCAGTATCGCCAGGCACCAGTATTGTGGTTCCTGACTTCACTGCAGTATTGCCGAAACAGCCACGACCCTCACCGTTACCCCCTTTGTCATTGCTTGGTGCGTCGTAGCAGCTCAGGCCTTCAGACTTAATATTAAAGTAGCTGGCACCCAGGTTAAGCTTGGCAATGCCAACCTCAGGCGTAAAACCTCCCTGCACACCCCAAGTGAATTTTGTGCCCAAATCGCTGTTGCTGTCGCCTTCAAGCCACGTGCCCAGACCATTGAAGTAGAACGCACTTGTTTTGTAGTTGAGATCAAAACCCTCGGGACGCCAATCACTGTCCCAGACCAAGCCGTTTTTGCCCGGACGGAAGAATTGATTTGTGAATTTACCCAGACTGAATTGCGCACCCTCTGCAAAATTCCAGTCCACGTAAGCCAAATCAAGCTGCACGGCTTTGCTCGAACCCCCACCGCCGAGTGTTTGATTGCTCGATACAGGGTCATCACCGCCGGTTGCGAGCCCGAAACCCATCTCAACCGAATCAGACACTTTGCCGATAATGGCGACCCGTGCACGAATACGCTCGCGATTGCGGGTGGTGTCATTGGCAGTATAGGGGGCAGTAGTGGCAAGACGGCCTGAAACATCATCATTCTGGTAGCGAAATCTAAAATCGCCTTTCAGTTTAATCCGTTCAGCCCAACTCATTTTTTTGGTGCTGGTTTCAAGCGTGTTCACGCGAGCTTCAAGAGAAATATCTTTGTCACTCTGCGCAGCGTCCAACTCAGTTTGTATTGCCGCATTCTCAGCCTGAACCTCAGCATTCTGTGCCTCGATCTTAGCCAGACGATCGCTCACAGCCTGAAACTGCTCTTTCAATTGCTGAAATTCCGCATCGGTTACCGCAAAAGCCGCGGGGCTTCCGGTAATAATAGCAAACCCTACCAGGGCCACTAATTGCTTCATTCTTTACTGCTCCAATTACTGATACATCGATTTTTTAGCGGGGCAATATACTGCAAAATGGTGACGTCCAACATAATTTTTTGCAGCCAATTATCATTATTTTCGGAGAATTACCTTGTTATAAAGCATTACTGAGTTTGCTGCTGCAAATACGCTATGAGGTTAGCGCGCTTCTGGGGGTCGCGAATACCAACAAACACCATTCTATTCTGCGGAATCAGCTCTGCTGGACGAGCAAGCCAGTCATCCATAGTCTGCACATCCCAGACCACACCTGAGGCCAACAATGCCTCGGAATAGTTGAACCCTTCCATCTGGCCCGCGGGACTATCAAATACGCCGTAAAGGTTTGGACCCACTTTGTTAATGCCGCCCTCATTAAGGCTATGGCAGGCACGGCACTGCAAAAACGAGCGCTCGCCCTGTTTAAGATCGGCACTCGCCAACAGGGTTGTGACATCGGCATTGGCATTAACCGTCGGCTCAGCTGGCTTCTGCCCGCAAGCGGAGAGGGCCAGAGCTGCGAGTATGACAAGCGAAAGTGCTTTTAACGAATTCATTGCTGCGTATTCTCCTAATATCTTTAACCGCAAAAACATCGCTGGGGATGCTCTGCTCAAACTACAAACTTACTGTTTATCGGGGTTGGCCGTCATCCGGGCCGGATACTCTGCTTCTGCCCTAGCCCTGTACTCCGGGGGCAAATCATCGATCGACTTTAGCTTCGCACCTGACGCATGCCACACAACATGTCCGGGCTGATCACCCATATCCATCCATTTTAACCAAGGCATAAACACCGTTGAACTGAAAATAGACGGCAAACTGCGCACGGAGTCATCGACAAAATCGTTAATCGGAGCAAACATTGTTTGCCGCTGCGCGCGCGGTGGCGCCATGCCCGGTGGGTACACCGTCTGGTTATGCATCCACAGAGTATCGCGGGCAAAGCTCCATTCAAGCTGCAACGGACTTGCCTCTATTTTATCTTTAAATGCCATCGGACGAATGCCATTGGTCGCATAACTAAAGCCACGCCCTTTCCCACCGCCCTGAACAGCGTCCTCAACCTCAAGCATTTTACCGGTATACGGGTTGCTCCACGTCTCCAGAAATTCATTGGTTTCGATATCGCGGAAGAAGGTGACGGTATTGCCGGTAAGTTCATACTCGCTAGCGGAGATCTGTCGCATCCAATAGATTTCCATACCTTCAAATTTCATTATCGGCACGGGCTGCTGATCGCCCACAATGGCGTACATGGTGCCGTTGTACCACCATGGGGTATCAACCGGGTCCAGGCTTGCGGTCATGCGCACCAAAGAACGCAAGTTCTCTTCCGGCGTATTGATCAATACCGATGCATCACCCGCAAGACCAGTTACATTAGGCAATGTGGTTACGGCGTCTGCAGACCCCGCTGCCACCAACAGGCCTCCAGTGCCCAACACCATCTGACGACGATTTAATTCATTCATAGTATTTTCCTGCAGAATTCTACTCAGTAAGGCCCTTCAAGCCGCCCGGATTCATCAAGCCTTTTGGATCCAGTTCGGCTTTAATTTGACGAATTAACGCAGCGGATTGCGGTTCGCGGCCCCGCATGTAGGGGTAGGCTTTGCCCAACTGCATGTGCACCGCACCAAACTCAGTAAAAACATCCTGAATCGCATCTTTCATTTCAGCCACCAAAGCGCGGCCCTCGGGGTTGGCGGGGTATTCAGGCAACACATCGAGATACTCCTGCGGCAAATAGCGCTTATGGAATACGGTGCGGTCATCCTCCCAATAGAACACCGGCTCAAACAAAAACCCGGTGGTACTGATTGAGGTGAACATTGCAGCCTTCTCAACTTTAGCCGCGAGCATGCGATCGGCGTAGCTCGCGTACAGCAGGTCGAGCTTATCGTTGAACGCTACCAACTTTGAGAACGGCATAATGCCGTGCATCGGCACCCAACGCTGACCCTGTGGACCAAGAATCGGATACAGCGGAATAAATGGCATCGCCATTAGGACGGTAGGCATGGTATTGGCGATTTCTGTTCCATGCGTTGCCACCGCTTTGCGCACGCTCGCCAATTTATGAGCGACCTCGGCGCGGCTGTACCCGTCGATGCTGAAGTGCGCAGAATAATCGTAGCCGGCCAGAAAGCTCTTACCGGCAATGCCCATTTTGATCAACTGGAACAGGCCATCAAACACATTGCGCGATGATTTGAACACAGCAATTGCAGCCTGTTTCATTGCCGCCCCATCGGTACCGCCCAACTGCCCCTGCTGCAACTTAGGGTCAAGACCAAAGTTGGTGTCCACCACACCTTCACGAGCAGCGGCCGCCATGCCATGAGCCAGACCACCAAAGTCATCAAAACCAAAGGAGCAGGTTGCACGATGCATCGGGCGCTTAATAAGACGCAAAGTAATGCGTACCTTAACGCCTAGAACGCCAGCATCACCGCAGAATAATCCGGTAAAGTCGGGACCCCAGTAACGAAAAAACGGCGTGGCATGTTCTGTAGCCAGTGAGCCGGTACGAATAATCTCACCGTTCGCAATAACCACTTCCATCGCAAGAATCGAATCCGCAGAAACACCAAAGGTACCGGAACCCAAGCTCACGCTGTTCTGGCTAGCAGAGCCCCCAATGGTCGCCATCAAGCCTGAAAACGGGCCCCAAAACGGGGTGCGTAAGCCCTTAGCGGCAAGAGCCTCATCCAGCTGCGCCCAGGTAACGCCCGGTTGCACAGTGACGTACATATCGTCTTCATTAATTTCGAGAATACTGTTTAAACGCGAGGTATCAATAAGAATTGATTTGGCTGAAGCACACACATAACCATCGGTATACGAGGCACCGCCACCACGGAGCACCATTGCAACCTCTGCTTCGGCGGCAATGCGCACAATCGCCTGCAGGTCTGCGACTGTTCCAGGTTGTGCAACTGCAATAGGGAGCTCTCTCGCCTTGTACACATCCATCGAATAGAACTCGCGATCCGCAGCTTCGGTTAACACATACTCAGCACCGATAGCAGACGAAAGTTTCTCAATTACACCTTGCGACTCCGTTTCATTCACCGACATAGTTTTCTCTCAATGACAGCTCTTCACTACCTGTCTTATTCCTATAAATTGTTGCGCCTATCAGGGCGCACGTCTTATCGTTCTGAGCAGCCATTGCTCCGATAAAAATTCTGCTACAAACTATTGGGGCTTACCAACAGCTGAACCCACAATGGTCTTCCCGCCGGGCAGACCGAAATCACGCCAAACCGAAATCTTGCCATCGCGAACACGAAAAATGCCAATGATATCGAAATGCATGCTGCGGTCTTCGGTTTCTGCAACGAAGTGATCAACCCGCTCGTTCATTACCATGTCGCCGATCGCATAAGAACGCACCATTTCCCAGTCCACCTCGACCAAACCGTTCAGGAAGCCATCGAGAGTTTTGATGAAGGCTTCTTTACCCACGATATCGGGTTGCCCCTCAAACATCTGATAAACGATATCATCAGCCAGATACTCAGTCAGTAAGGTGGCATCCTTCTTAGACCAGTCGGCACAAAAGCGATTAACCAGTTCTACATTGGCCTTTTCTTGTTCTGTCTGCACGTTAGCGCACCTCAATAGTTATAAATTATTGCTGATAAAATCCAGACCGCAACTGCTCTGCCGGCCATAGATAGATGAATGCTGTTAGTTTAACCGAATCCTTAGGGCTTGCACGTGCCGAGCCTTTGCCGGCCAGTCCAGTAGGACAGAATGTCCGCGCAACGGTATGATTGCATCTTTCAAGCGAACACCCGCCCAAAACCGCCTCCCAAGAGAAACAGCAATGACCGTAGTCAGAGAGACCATTCCGGTAGGCCCCCTGCAATGCAACTGCACGATTCTCGGCAACACCGAGACCGGCCGTGGCTATGTCTTTGATCCAGGTGGCGATCCTGATGACATCATGGCTGTCGTTGAGCAGCTAGGGTTGAAGATCGAGGCGCTGATTCACACCCACGCGCATCTCGATCACTTTCTCGCCGCCGGCGAAATCCGCCGGCGCACAGGCGCCAAAGTCTGCCTACACCCAGAAGATAAGTTCCTCTGGGATGCTCTGGAACAACAATGTTTGCGCTTTGGGGTGCCCTACACGCCGGTGCCCGATCCCGATCATTGGCTGCAACACGAAGAACCGCTGCCCTGCGCCGATGGCTTATGCATCCATACACCGGGCCATACTCCGGGCTCGATGAGCTTTTATTTTGCTCAGGATGAATTGCTGATTGCCGGTGACACCTTGTTTCTCGGCTCGGTCGGACGCACGGACCTGTGGGGCGGGAATACAGAACAATTGCGCGACTCGATTAAAACACGGCTCTACACGCTAAACGAAGAGGCCATTGTTATTACCGGCCATGGTCCGGCGACAACGCTGGGCAATGAGATGCGTTTTAACCAGTTTGTTCGTGCCGTTTAAACCGGCTGATTAATCGACGCGATTAGAGTTTTAATCGTTTAAAAATACTTTCCGGAACGGCGCAGATAACAGTCATGATGAGCTGCCAGAACGCTGGCAGATAAACAACGTTGCGGTTTTTCTCTACTGCTTTAACAATGCCTGCCGCAATATCATCCGGTTCTGCCCAAAGCGGGCCGCTGCCGTTTAGATGCGCGGTCATCGGCGTGCTGACAAAACCGGGCTTAATTGTCAGTACATTGACGCCGGCATGCGCAAGGCGATTACGCAGACCTTGCAGAAACACGCTTAAACCGCCCTTGGCGGTACCGTAAACATAATTACTCTGCCGACCGCGGTCACCGGCTACCGATGAGATTACTGCAATGGTTCCATGCCCCTGCTGCTCACACACATTGGCAATACCGGTAAGCATCGAAACCACACTTAGGAAGTTATCCTCCAATACCTGCAACGTAGCGGGATAATCCTTCTGCACAACGTCCTGATCCGGCAAAGTACCGTGCGCGATCAACACCAGATCCAATCCATCGAGACCATCAATGGCTGCACTCAGCATATCTTGATGCCGGTCGGTATCGCAGGCATCCATAACCATGGAACCCACCCAGCTTGCACCACGCACCTGCAGGTCAAGCGCAAGTGCTTCTAGCTTCAAGGTGTTACGTGCAACTAAAAAAAACCTGTCGCCACGAGCTGCGTATATGCGCGCGGTCGACTCAGCAATTGCCGAAGTGGCACCAATAATTAAAACTTTCACTGTTGCTCTACTCCGGGACTCTTGAATTAAATACTAAATCTTTCATGGCGCACTCTCGCCGGTCACGCGCCGCCAGAATCCGGAAGAAAAACGCGGATCAATAAATTGCGAAAAATCCTGCCACTGCGGAAAATAACGTTGAAAACTTTCTGCACTCATGCGGGAGTCTTTCGCCGGATAGACCACCCCATTTGCTGCGCGGGTGAGTTCATCAAGGCGCTCCAGCAATTCAGTGGTTGCCGGCGCATTGGGAAAATCCAATGCCAGCGTCACGCCCGGCATCGGAAATGACATCAGCCCTGGTGATTGTTTCGCACCAAACACCTTCAACACAGCCATAAACGAGCCCTGCCGACTGGCCGAAATCGCCGCAAGAATTTCGCGAAACACCTCGTTACCGCTGGCCTCGGGAACCACACACTGATACTGCACAAAGCCTCGCGGACCGTACATTCGGTTCCAGTGCTGGATAGAATCCAGCGGATAAAAGAACGACTGATAATGCACGGTGCGACTGCGCCGCAATGGTTGCTTGCGATAGTAAATCTCGTTAAACAGACGCAGGCTTGCCCTATTCACTAACGACACAGGCGGAACAAACGGCAGACCCAGCATCTGGCGCGGTGCGGCCGGTCGATGCGCAGGTGCAGAAGAACCATGATGATTGGCGCGATAAAATGCACCACGTCCGAGTGCGCTGCCGCGAGCCATGCAATCTACCCAGGCGACAGTGTGTTCATAACTTTCTTCCGATGCCTTGTTCAATTCGAAGAACTCATCAAGGCAACTGAAACGCAGGGTTTCTTCCTGCAGGTACGGATTCATCACCGGTTTTAGTTGCAGCTCAACCCAAGTAATCAAACCTGTCAGGCCAAGACCGCCGATAGTCGCGGCAAACCATTCCGGGTTTTCATCAGGCGAGCAATGCAACCGTTGCCCATCACTGCGCAATAGTTCTAAAGCCGTCACATGACAACCGAAGGTACCTGCTTGATGATGGTTCTTCCCGTGCACATCATTGGCAACGGCACCGGCAATGGTCACAAAGCGCGTGCCCGGAGTTACCGGTAAAAACCAGCCTCGTGGAACCACCAAATGCAGAATATCGGCAAGTAAAACGCCCGCCTCGACACGCAAAATACCCGTGTCCTGATCAAAAGCAATGAAGTGATCCAGGCTGTGGGTATCGAGCAGGTAACCGTCGTTGTTAAGACAGCTATCGCCATAACTGCGCCCATTGCCAAACGGCAATACCAATCCGTTATCCGGCAAATCAAGCGGTTCAAAACGCGATGACAGCCGCAGCGGTTTGCCATTGGACTTGGGGTTAAGACCCCAGGAATGAAAACGGCCTGAAGCCATTTACATTGCTACCCATAAACACGCCGCAGCGACCAATGCCAGCCAATGAGTGCGACGGTCTTGTATGGTGAAGACAATCGGGTCATCGTGCATCTCACCACGACGGGTTAGTAGCCACAACCGACTGATCCAATAAAGCATTATTGGGCACAACAGCCACAGCGCCTTGGGGTTCGTGTACAACCCGCCACCATTGATATACAGAGCCAACACCATGACCGCCAAATAGCCGCTGGCGATGCCCATTTGACTGAGCATGCCGAGGTCTACTTCCTGATAGCCACGCCCGGTAAGACGATCCTTACCCAAAGAAATCTGCACCTGCAACTCGGCGTAACGTTTGATCATCGCCAGACTAAAGAAGGTAAACATTGAGAAAGCCAGTAAGTAGAATGTCGCTTCAACCTCAATGGCAGCCGCTCCCGCAATGAGTCGCATAGTGTAAAGAGCCGCCAGAACCAATACATCAACTAACGCTGCCCGCTTCAAAAATGTTGAATAAGCCAGCGTCAGAATGTAATAAAGAAACAATGCGGCCAGAAAGCCTACTGGCAAAAACAAGGCAATACCAAAAGCCAGCAGCGCGAACGCCACCACGCCGATAGCACCCGAAACCAGTGATAAGTCGCCAGCGGCAAACGGGCGATGGCGCTTGCTGGGGTGCTGTCGATCTGATGGCAGATCGAGTAAATCATTCAGCAAATAGACGCTGGATGCACACACCGAGAACGCAATGAATGCGAGTATTGCACCTAGCACATAGGACAGATCCAGCAGATGATGCGAGAGCACCAAGGGCACAAAAATAAGCCCATTCTTCAGCCACTGGTGAGGGCGAATCGCACGTATAAAGGCTTTAAGGGATGAGCCGCGATCATCGAAACTCGCAACCACATCAGTGACTTTGGCTGCCGCAGCCGCAACACCACTATCGGGATTCACCACCACAGCATGCTGTGCGCTCTTCCATACACTCATATCAATATGCGCGTTACCTGCATAATCAAATGGCTGGCCGGCAAACAATGCTTCAAGTTGTTTGAGCTTGCGTGAACCCGAGACATTTATCGCGCCATCGCTCGCAATCACGTCATCAAAAATGCCTAGATGATCCGCAATTTGCTCAGCGTATTTTTTATCTGAGGCAGTAGCCAGCACTAAGCGTCGGCCAAGAGCCTTTTGCTCGCGAAGCCAATCAAGAAATTCGGCATTCCAAGGCAGCAATGTTACGTTTACATCGGCACGGTCAGCAATCTTCCGCTTCATCTGTGCCTTGCCCGCCAGCAGCCACAGCGGCAACAAAAACGCATAAAATAAATTCCGTTTCAGTAGCGCACACACTGATTCAAACAGCAGGTCGCTGCGGGTAAGTGTTCCGTCCAGATCAACTACTAAAGGATTCATCGTATTGCTCATTCAAACACTGTTGCGGCTAAGCGCCGTCTCCTTGTTTACCATCAATCATGGCATAACGACCACCATTACCGAGTTCTAACTCCAAAGCAGCGACCAAACCAATCGCTACCGCAAACCACAATGTTGCTATCCGACAGATTAGCACTGCAGACACAGCCACTGGCTCGTCCACACCCACCAATATCAACAATCCACCCATAACCACTTCGGTGCCACCTAAGCCACCGGGCACAAAGGACAGTGCACCGACAAGAATACTAACGGCATAAATACCAACTGCCAAAGGCACTGAAATGTCGAAGCCAAGCATCTGTATGACAATATACAATGCCAGCCCTTCAGCCGCCCATGCCAGCACACCGATAATTAAGCCACCATAAAGATTGGCTGAACTCAGCAATACGCGAGATGACCGCAGCAACTGCAATACATGCCCGACCATTGCCTGCATCTTTTTTGAGCCTGCTGCTAGCCGCTCAATCACCAAGGCTAACCAACGACTCCGGACCAGCGGCAATAAAAGAATCAACAATACGCTAACCACTGCAATCAGCCAACGCCATTCATCAAACATGTACGCAGCGAGCAAAGAGAGAAGTACCATCGACACGATATCCACCAAACGCTCAACAAAGAATGCCGCAATGCTATCGGCGTAGTTCACATTAAAGCGTTTAAGGTAAAGCGAGCGCACAGCTTCGCCGACTTTGCCGGGGGTTGCTGTAAACGCAAAGCCCGCCAAATAAAAACGAAAGTTTGGCCACGCAGGAACAGCGTAGCCAAGACTGTTGAGATAGGTCTGCCAACGCGCAAAGCGCAGTACGTAATTCAATAATGACAAACCCAGAATGGCGCCCCATCCTGCCAGACCAAGACTCTGTACTTCTCGCCACACCTCGCCGGGACCGGCGATAACAATCCACAGACTATAGAACGCGATACTGGCGATTACGGCAATAATCAGATTGCGGATTAGGTTAGCGGGCACTGTTTATAGGTCTGCCTGAAGGTTTATGCGAAAAATCAATGACTTTCGAAGAATACTACCAGAAGACTGCAACAAAACGATTGGTTCTACTTCCCACTTATCAATACCCAATAACCGCCGCTCTCAGTGCTTAAGCCGTCAATACGATTATTCGCGAAGGGCACGAATAAACATTCATACTTTGTTCACGTAAAAATCCAACCAGCGTCATGCCTGACTCCCAAGCCAGATCAACGGCCAGACCCGAGGGAGCGCCAATAGCAGCCAACATTGGGCTTGCAGCCATTCGGGTCTTTTGCACCAACTCGAAACCTGCTCTGCCACTTAGCAGAATGCCATGCTTCGATAATGGCAACTGCCCCGCAAGAAATGCGGCACCGATTAATTTATCGAGTGCATTGTGACGGCCAACGTCTTCATAGACAGAGTCAATACCACCATCCACATTAAATAGTGCTGCTGCATGCGCACTGCCGGTGCGGGCAAATGCACCCTGCCGATGCAATAACTCAGCCGGCAATGCCTGCAGCGCTTCGGCACTGCAGATGAACGTCGCACCGGGAACCGGAAAAGGCGCCACCGCATGTAAGGCCTCCAACGAAGTTTTACCGCAAACACCGCAAGATGAGTTGGTGTAAAAATGCCGTTCCAATAATTTTAGATCCGGAACTAAGCCCGACCTTAAACTCACGACAGTACGATTATCGACTGTGCTTATTGCGATGATATCTGAAGGCGCAGAGATTACCCCTTCAGTAAAGAAGAAACCGGCAGCCAACACATCATCATTACCCGGTGTGCGCATTGTGATAGCGATGGTTTTCTCAATGCATTGACTCTGATCATCATCGTTCTGGTTTGAAGGGTCATAATAGGCCAGCACCAGTTCAAGCGGCTCCTCAACAACCAGGTGATCCTGCTGCTCAAGACCGCCCGGAATCCGCCGCACACTCACCCGCTGCAGACTATTGCTCATTGCAGGCCATGCCCGCCGTTGATATCAAACACCTTGCCGGGGTTAAGCAGCCCATCCGGATCAAGCGCCTGCTTCAGCGCCTGCATCAAACGAATTTCCGCATCGCTGCGGGACAGACACAACCAAAATTTCTTCTCAAGACCAATGCCGTGCTCCGCTGATACAGAACCACCAAAAGCCTGCAGCGGCTGATAGATAGCGCTTTCAACGATGGCGCGACTGCGCTCTGCGCCGGGCGACACCACGAAGTGAAGGTTGCCATCGCCGACATGACCAAAAACAAAGCTGCGATGCCCTGGCAATACGCTATCGAGTTTTTCCAATACCTGGTCAACGTAAGCAGACATGTCTTGCAACGGCAGACTCACATCAAAAACAAAGCTCTCGCCAAAATGCAAACACGCTTCAACGTTGTCCCTAATCGCCCAGAAGCTATCGCGCTCTTTACCGGATTTCGCCACCACTGCATCGCTCAAAAAACCCTTCTCAGCAGCAGCGCTCAGCACCGCAAGAAACTGCTCATTATCAACAGCGGGATCCGGCCCTAGTGACTCCACCAGAACGTAATGCGAGCTGCCGTCGGC
>JABIQA010000139.1 GCA_018699155.1 Chromatiales bacterium | reverse complement strand
CGAGTGATGACAAGGCCAAAGGGCCAGATGAGCGTTAAGCTTTAAGGATTGTAAAAAGAAAAGCCGGAACCGCTAACGCTG
Source organism: Chromatiales bacterium (assembly GCA_018699155.1). GTDB lineage: Bacteria > Pseudomonadota > Gammaproteobacteria > Steroidobacterales > JABIQA01. The sequence goes on along the minus strand of JABIQA010000139.1, from coordinate 5,148 downwards.
CTCCGGCTTTTTATTTTTTTTACATGTGACAGCGATGATCAGGCCTCAAGGGAGCGGAAGAGGTATCTCTAGCTCCTAACGCTTTTAAGCTGTCATGCTAAATTGAACGCCACAACTAATAACCCATTTTTTCTAAGTCCTCACCACAAGTCGACGCAAAAATGGCTCGTGACTCCTCCTTGAGTGACGTAAATTGAACATCATTAATGCCACCATCCAGAAAACTCATTATTTCTTGCCTGTCATACCAATAATGCACTCCCTCAGTTTTGTCTCCAGGTACTTTATGACTCCCATCTTGACGCAAAATACGCTTTGATTTGAGCCGAAGGTGTTCAAGGTTTACAGGGTCTAACTCAAGGAATTCGAATATTTCAGAGGCGACGGCAAAAGGATCAGAAAGAACGTCCTCAAATCGAATCAAAATAAAGCGCTGACCAGATTCGTTTTGCTCAAGAATAAACTTAGAAAAACGACTATACAGCTGGCATGTTTCCTGCGTCTTCCGGCCTCTACGCTCCATGCCATCACAAAAGGCATAACCGTTTCTAACAAGACCGATAACATAAGTTTTCTGAAACTGTCTGGCGATGAAATCATTCAGCTGAAAATCAACATTTACTGATTTAATGCAGACCGTCGTATCTTTTATTTCTTTTGCAGTGTATTTCTGACCAGGGTATTTATCATTTTGGTCCTCGTTCTTAAGACTTGCATACTTCAAATTATTGACATGTAATTTAAAAAGCTTTCCTAAACATTCCTTCCAAACGGGTTTGTTTCGCCTCTCGCTTCTCATAAGACGCCCAGTAAGCTGCAAAGCATCTAGAATTTCACCTGTCTCTCGACCCGGATTCAAGACATCGGGGTGACTACTAACAATATTCCAAAGGATACTGGATCCGCTGAACTGCAAAGCATTAATGATGATGCATTGATCTTTTTTCATTACTATCTCTTAAAGAACACCCATAGCAGGACGCAGGGATAAAATACTCTTTTACGGCAGAATTTCATGAACCATATCACCCTTATTTACTAATTAGCAGCGTCTATCAAACAAGCCGACAAAGGCCTGCCGCGGAGACTCTGCGCTGCAACACCTGCTCTATCGTGAGCTTGGTTGAAACCGTGGCCTGTCCCTGATTCGCCTAATTCGCGGGGGGGGGCTTGTTTCCAGGGGGCCGCATTCGGGCCATAAAGTTCTCCGCCAGGCCCTCGTAGAGAGACGTTGGACAGACCCGACGCGAAGCCTCGAAAGCCAGCATGGAGGCAACTGCGAGAGGCAGGGTCATGAAGCGCGCATCGGTCATTTCGACCAGAATGACAAATGCGGTAATCGGACTTTGTACGACTCCGGAGAAATAGCTCACCATGCAGAGTAGGATCACCGCTTTGGGGTCCATAAACTCCAGGAAGGGAGCGATCAGTTGGCCCAGCGCTGCGCCGGTTGCCAAGCTCGGGTCAAAAAGGCCTCCGGGAATTCCGCTGAGCAGGGCAATCCAATTCCCCAGAGCAATCGCCCCAAATCCCCAGGTGGGAACCTCGGTCCCTTCCATGAGAATGGCTTGTGCATGCGGGTATCCACTTCCATAGCTGAATCCGTCCGAAACTATCGCCAGAAGTGCCATTGCCGCGCCCAGAGAGGCGGCAGCTAACAAGGGACGCCGGCGATAGAAGCGGCCATAGGGGCGTGTGGTTAACAGCAGGCTCCGGGAGAAAAGCCCACCGAGGAAGCCGAAGACCACGCCGAGAACTGGCACAGCTAGCCATTCCAGCGGCTGGTCCAATCGGGTGTCGAGTTTTCCGTAAAACAAATAATCGCCAAAAAGAACCATGCAGACGATGCACGCGACCAAGACTGTCCGGACAATGGTGCCTGCATTTTCCTTCTCGAAGGAACGGCCAATTTCTTCGATCGCAAAAACGACACCGGCGATTGGCGTATTGAAAGCCGCGGCGATCCCGGCGGCGCCGCCGGCCAGAATCAGCCCTCGTTGCACCAGCCAGCCCTGGAAATTTCCCCACCGATTTGAGAGGTACATGAAGCAAGCGCCGGCATGAACGGAGGGACCTTCGCGGCCAATCGTCATCCCGGCAAACAAGCCAATTGCGAGAAGCAGACCCTTGCCCACGAGAATACGCCAGGAAAGAACATGACTGCGGACTGGACCGTCCTCTAACTTTAACGCCGCGATGGCCTGCGGGATCCCGGTGCCATCACTGCCCCGGAAGAAGCGGTCGCGCAGCTGGCAAATAAGAATCATGCCGAAGAAAAGCATGGCCGGCTGAATCCACGGCGAAACCGTTGCGAGCCAATGCGAAAATTGAACACTCCAGTCGTCAAGGTATCGGAACAGGGCGGCTACAGCGCCGGTTGCCGATGCGGCCAGAATCCATACAGAGTGTCGGCGGAGCGCGCGCCAAGAGAACAGACTCTCACGCCAAAGAGATTTCTCAGGGAATTCCATCAGGCGTGAAGCCATTGACGGCAGCGGTGAATCAGGTCGTGGGTAGAGCTGTCATGGGAGAGCGTTGGCTCCTCGCCAGACTTCAGCTCGGGAACGATAATGTTGGCAAGCACCTTACCCAATTCGATACCTCATTGATTAAACGAGTTGATATTCCAGATCGTCCCCTGTGGGAAGATTAGCACATGTATGATAGCAGGCGACCCTCTCTGCCGCGACAAGCGGTCGCGCTAGTGAAAAATGTTAAGAGCAGGGTCGTCGTATTCCCTGCGCTTGTGGGCGTAATCACGCCTCAAGCATTAGCTCGGTTGCTGAAGACTAATGTAGAGCTTTCCTGAAGTCCTCATCATAAATCTAGGCGCTGATGGCGACCATCACCTATAAAAAAGCCGCAGTATTAACTGCGGCTTTTTATGCGAAGAGATGCAAGAGAGTATCTATAAGGTATCAACCTCATCCTGCTGCATACGAAACATTTTAGCGTACCAACCGTCCTGCTCCATCAACGAAACGTGCGAACCCTTCTCGGAGATCTGACCATCAATCATGACCAAGATCTCATCGCTATCAACGATGGTTGAAAGGCGGTGAGCAATGGTAAGCGTTGTGCGGCCTTCTGAGAGCTTCTTGAGGGCTTTGATAACACTGCGTTCGGTTTCAACGTCGAGGCTCGATGTGGCTTCGTCAAACAGCACTACCGGGGCATTCTTCAATACGGCGCGAGCAATAGCCACGCGCTGACGCTGGCCGCCTGAGATCTTGCTGCCGCGCTCACCGCACTCGGTATCGAGGCCTTCAGGTGATGCGGCAATAAACTCAGCCAGACCGGCTTCGCTTGCTGCTGCAAGAATCTCGGCATCGCTCGCCTCGTATTTACCCATACGAATGTTTTCACGAATCGTATCGTTAAAAATAAAGCTACGCTGCGAAACCACGGCGAAATAACGCTGCAGATCAGCCAAGGGAAATGAACCCAGATCGTGATTGCCTATCTTGATACTGCCGGATTCCGAATCCCACTGACGCAGCAGCAAATTAATCACAGTGGATTTACCGGTACCGCTCGGCCCTACCAGAGCAATATTCTTACCCGGCTGAATATCCAGAGTCAGACCATTGAACACACGCTTATTTCGACTCCAGTCGGCATCATTAGCATCGTACTCAAAGATCAGGTTTTTGATCTGAATATAAGGCTCAATATCACCCACTACCGCTGTTTTTGAATTATCAAGTACAGCAGGCTCCTGATCCATCATGGCAAATAGGCGACGCGCGGCAATCATAGCCACACGGAAATCTGTGTAGTTATTGGCAAGACCCACAGAAAGATAAAAACCGACGATTGATACCGCAATGACCGCAGGCAGTTCGGTCAGCGGCTCGATCTCACCAGCCAGTGCCAGGTCAGCACCGACCCATGCAGCCGCCAAAATACCAACGGTAATAAACACCTCGGCCAGAGCACGCTGCCAGGCATCCGCGCTGTAGAGTTTCTCCTGGCCTTCCTGCATGGTTGCACCGATAGTGAACAGCTCTTTCGCACGACGGTCTTCATAACCGAAAGCTACTGTGTCGCGGACGCCCTGAATGCTGTCAGAAACAAAGCCGTTTACTTCGCCCAGCTTGTTGCGGTACTCAGCACCGTCTCCGCCCAGCATCGACACAATCCACGGCAACAAAGCCGTATTGGCGACATAGAAAGGCACAAGGAAATAAACAATTGTCGGATGCACGGTCCAGCACCAACTTAGAATAATGAGCGGCACAAAGATCGCGGCAATGGCAGGTGCAATAGTATGAGCATAAAAAGGCTCGATGCGTTCGCAGTCGGTCATCACCCGGCTCACAGCATCACCGGATTGCAGTTTGGATGTGCGTGCAGGCGCCAGTGGCAACATGGCGTAATAAAACCTATCGCGGAATGCGGCGAGAATACGGAAAGCCACATAGTGACCGGTGTAATTCTCAAGGTACGAGGTTATGCCCACCACCGTACCGGCAATGGCAATGTACCTCACCCACTTCCATATAACATCCCACTGGACTTCGGCACCGCCTTCAAACCCACCTGCGGCAATAAACGCATTCACGTAATCGCCGACGCCGTATGCCGCCAGCCCCAACACACAGGCCTGTCCGGAAAACTTAATGACACGTCCCACCAGCGACGCAAACATAATGCCGTTAAATGGGGCCATGTAGGTGAGCAAGCGACGAATGATCTGTTCGTTGCTGATCTTCGGTGCTGTTCCAGTTGTTGCATTGATATTAGTCACAGTTATAGCTCCCGTTAAACCGCAGGCGCTGGATGCAGCGCCTCGGCTTCAACTTCCTGCTTGGTCCGGATCATAGTGGAGTAAAGGCCCTTCTCCGCCAGTAACTCCTCACGGGTGCCCATTTCAGCAACGGTCCCCTTGTCCATCACGACGATGCGATCAGCCTGCTCAATGGTGCTAAGGCGATGCGCAATCAGGAGCACCGTTTTGTTCTGACATAGGCGTTCCAGAGCACGGTTCAACAATGCTTCGGTCTCGACATCGATCTGCGAGGTAGGCTCATCGAGCACAACAATCGGTGCACCTTTAAGAATCGCGCGGGCAATGGCCAAGCGCTGCGCCTGACCACCACTTAATGCAGCACCCTGATCACCTACCATAGTGTCGAGGCCGTCGGG
>JABIQA010000140.1 GCA_018699155.1 Chromatiales bacterium | reverse complement strand
GAGCCCGCCGTATCATGCGCGAGACTGAAAATATTCGCAGTCTTGCCAGTGATCTGTCTTCTGAGCAGGAAGGGACTTTGTCAATTGCGACCACGCATACACAGGCTCGCTATGTGTTGCCCGAAGTGGTGCAGGCATTCCGTGCCCGTTATCCGAAAGTAAACCTTGAGTTGCATCAAGGTACGTCAGAGCAGATTGCCGAACTGGTGGCATCCAATAGTGTGGATTTTGCCATTGCGACCGGTGCTTATGATTTATTTCCTGATCTGGTTCTACTGCCGTGTTACCACTGGGAACGGATAGTCGTAGTGCCGAAGGTACATATGCTAGCTGCAAAGAAGGGCAAGCTCACCTTAAAAGATCTGTCGGCGTTTCCGCTGGTGACCTATGTGTTCAGCCTTACCGGTGAGTCATCTTTTAAGAGGGCCTTTAATGAAAAAGGTCTGGAGCCCGATGTGGTATTTACGGCACGTGATGCCGATATTATTAAGACCTATGTGCGCATGGGTATGGGTGTTGGTGTGGTTGCCGCTATGGCTTGGGAGTGCAGCGACAAGGAGGATTTGGTGGCGCTCGATGCGCAGGGCTTGTTCCCGCAAAGTACAACCTGGATAGGTTTTCGGCGGGATACTGTTCTACGCGGCTACATGCTTGAGTTTGCTGAGTTGCTGGCTCCGCATCTATCAGTGGAAATTACCCGTAAGATTGGCGATCTTGAAACTCAGATAGAGGTGGATGCTTTGTTGGCACCTATCGTGTTGCCGGTGCGTGGCGGTTGTAATGAAGAGTTTGGTTCTGCGGCTTAAACAACCCGCCCTTAAAGATATAAAAAAAGCCTGAACCGTTGCTGGTTCAGGCTTTTTTTATGCGCTGTAGGCCTTATAGCTCGGACAGATCAATTTTGTGCAAACCACATTCACGGGTCAGACCGAAGAAGCGGGTTTCTTCAATGCTATCGACATCATTCAATGATTTGGTGGTGTGTACATCGCCAATCGATACGTAGCCTTTTTCCCACAATGGGTGATAGGGAAGATCGTGCTTCTTCAAATAGTCGTAAACATCACGATCAGACCAGTCAGCGATGGGATGTACTTTCCAGTGGCCACCATGCCAGTCGAGAAACTGCACATCAGAGCGTGAGTTTGATTGTGAACGACGCAGACCTGCAAACCAGGTCCCGGTGTCAAGTTGACGCAGCGCGCGCTCCATGGGCAGTACTTTGTTATCGCGGTTGTAAGCACCGATGCCATCAATACCCTGGTTCCAACGTTGGCCATAGACCGCTTCCTGACGGGCAGGTGTCATTGGGTTGCTGTGGGTTTTTAGGTTTAGCTTCAGGCGCTCGCTGAGTTCTTCTATAAAACGATAGGTTTCGGGGAACAGGTAACCGGTGTCAACGAACAGTACCGGAATGTCCGGTTTTTGTTGTGTGACCAGATGCAGTGATACTGCTGCCTGTGCACCGAAGCTTGAGCTTAAAACATGCTGATCGGGCAGATGCTGCAAAGACCACTCAACGCGTTTTTCTGCAGATAAAGAACCGAACACCTGATTGCAGTGGTCGAGCGCAGCCTGACGAGTTTGATCTTCGTCAAAAGCGAGACCTCCTGTCTTGCAGCCGAACACCAACCCGCTTGGGTCTGAGGGGGTGTTGCTGGCCTCAACTGTTGCTGCTGCGTCGCGCATGGCGTCACTCCGGTGCTGTTCTTAGCAGTAATCTATTAGGGATTGCATAATTTATAGACCGCGCAGTCATCTGTGAACGTAGTTGTTGTTATCCCGCTATAACTCCAGCTTATATGACTCGAAGCCTTATATTTATTAGGCTTCAGGGCTTCGCCGGAGCTGCATGTAGAGGGGTTGACCGCTTATAGGGGCGCCTGTTTAGTCCCCAATCGTGACGGAATTTTGCGCAAGCTTGCTGCATTCTTCCTGCAGTTGCGAACTGGCTATAAGCTCGGCAAAGCATGACCCCCGTATGTGGATTTTCCGCTATACTTTGCAGCCTCAGAAACGCGTCGGCATTGTCTTTAGCTGATGCCACAGGATGCGACAAGCTGCACATCGTGCGGCAACTTACTTTATATCGATCAACATCTGTATCGATCCAACAGCGATTTCATGGAATTATGACCGAAACAATCAAGCTGGTTTATCAAACTGCCAAAGTACGACTTGGCTTCCTTATTATGCTTTGCGCTATGGTTGGCGCAGTGGCAAGCCCCAGTATCAATCTAACAGTCTGGCAGATGACTATCATGGGCTTGGCAGTATTGTTATGTTCTTCCTGTGCCGGCGCATTTAATCAGCTGTACGAGCGTGACATCGATGCAAAGATGAAGCGCACCAGCAGCCGCACTTTTGCTACAGGCCGTTTTAAAGCCGATAGCTACTGGCAAATGGCTATTGTGCTGTTGTCTCTGTTCGCAATTCTGGCCGTTGCAGTTACCACCAATGTTGAAGCTGCTTTCTGGTTGTTCTTAGGTTCGTTCTGCTATGGCGTGGTATACACGGTTTGGTTGAAACGTCGTACCTGGTGGAATGTCGTTATTGGTGGCCTTGCAGGTAGCTTCGCTGTGATGGTGGGGGCTGCATCTGTGGGCGCATCAGCCAGTCCGGCACCGATTATTTTTGCAGTTGTGCTGTTCCTCTGGACACCTCCGCACTTTTGGGCCTTAGCCTATGCCTGCAAAGCAGACTATGCAGCCGCTAATATACCGATGTTGCCGGTACTCGTGAGTGACAAGGTATCAACCTGGGTAATCCTATTGCATGCGGTACCATTGGTTTTGCTGTCGCTAACACTGGGTTACTTTGGCATGGGTTGGATCTACATGCTCGGTGCCTTTGTCGGTGGCACTTACTTTATCTGGGAAAGCATCAAGCTGGTCCGAGAGCCCTGTATTAAGAACGCCTGGCGCACGTTTGCTGCATCGATTGTGCAGCTTGGTTTGATGCTGACTATGGCTATTTTAGACCGCCTTATTCTGGGTTGACGCTTAGTTATCCATTCGCCCAAATGTATTCATGAAAGGGTCGGCTGTTTATGCAGTCGACCCTTTTTTGTTGCCGGCTTACCTCGTCTTTTTGTACTTATGATGCAGTTTGCAGCATCACTCCTGTTGGTGCCGTCTGCGAGCGCAATGCTGGGTTTTTCTGCGGGGTTCTTGATGCAAAACTAGGAGAGAGAAATACTTGCTTATGAATCTTAATCTGTTAATTAAAGTCGACATTATGATGTAAGGTTTCTAATGAGCAGCTGTAAATGGAGGGTAGAGTTATTTGAATGCCCTAAATAAAAAATGCCCGCATATAGCGGGCATTTTTTATTTCTCTTTTTAGCTTAACTCAAGTATTCAGTTGTCTAAGTTGCGGCACGAATACGTCTGCGCCCTTTGTAACCGAATAGAAGCGCCAGACCTGAGCCAAATAGCCAGACTGCGGCTGGGACCGGGACAGCAGTTAGGCGAACATCATCCAGTGCAAAGGTAACTCCGGTTTCGTTATAGACATCGCCGAATGGAAAGAATATGCCCGGTTGGATTTTATAGATGTTGCTCATAATATCGTTATAGTTGCCACCACCAAAGCTAGGGTCAAATTGTGAGGGTTCGATATCCACGAAAACCTGTGTCCAAGTGTTTGGTAAAACATCCCCAAGCGTGATTGCGCTGGCTGCGCCTCCCACACCACTAAGACCGTAGTTAGTTGATAGGCGAACATAGGCCTGTAGAGTTGTAGCTGCTGAGTGTTTAAACCAGTAACTCAATGAAACGACATCCTCAGCTATCCAGTTACCATCAAAGCTATTGTTGGCAGCACATGTTGCTGTTTGACAGCGGAACTCAACCAGTGCGGATCCAAAAGAAGCGGTGTTGGTAGCGATGTCGCCGACAAAACTAATATAGGCTCCGCCATCGTGACCACCTGATGCATTAGCCGTTGGTGTTCCGCTATCTCTGTCAAGCCAACCGTTTGATCCCGATTGGAAATCCTCGAACGCAATTGTCGTGGCATGGGCTGAGCTCGCGAGTAAAAAGAAGCAGGTCAATATGCTATTGCTAACGATCGCTCTTAGCGCCCATTGTGATTTAAGTCTCATAGTCTTCCCCGATCAGTGGTGCTTATTATTGTTTATAAAATCTTAATAGAGCTGTACT
>JABIQA010000116.1 GCA_018699155.1 Chromatiales bacterium | reverse complement strand
GTCGATTACTTTCGCTGGATCGCACTAATTTGTTTGAATATGTTTCTTGCGTATTCGTATTGCAGCCATAAGATGCAGCGATTGAACCTGGCCGACTCTCACCCACCTATACTTCTGAAGTTCACAGCTCTGTTTGTATTTTTGGGGCCACTAGGATGTATAGTCGCATTCCCACTGATTAATCAACTCGTGCACTCGCTCTTCGCAGAGAACATATTCAAGCCCCTCTTTGGGGGCTGAATTTTTCTATTTGAAGGACTAGTAGCCGTCTCAAGATGGCCGCTTTCCAACCTTTCATGAATCATTCGGCGACAGGCCGACTCCGACCCAAAGCGGGCGTTCAGAAGCCAATTCTAACCCCTCTGTGAATGGTCGCGTTCGATCTTGACCAGTAATATCAGGCTAGCTCTATAAGCCATAGTGACTGCTCTTGAATACGGTTAACAAGTGTAATTATTCATTGTATGTACTCTAGCTGTATTGGCGTGGCGTCGCTTTTGCTCTCGATAATACAGGCGTAATCGCTGCTGCAGTGGCGACTATGATAGCCGTTGCAATGCCGAAAGTTAGCCAGGATATTTGCTGCCCATTGGTGGCGTTTACGATCGCCCACGGCCAGGCAAGAAACCCCAGGCCGAAGAAAAAGGCGGCGTAACCATGTAACCACTGCGCACGCCGTTTCATCAGAAACGTGATGAAGTAGACGCCAACGCCGGTGAAAACCAGAAAGAGAAAAACAATAGGGTCTTTGGTGATCCAATAAATTGAGGTTGTTGCAATTAGTATCACGGTGCCATTGATTCCGCGGTGAGACGGATGGTTTTGGATGTAAGCGAACGGGTAGAGTGCGGTGAGTACTATCGTAAGCGCTGCGATCCAACCCATTCCCAGAAAACCGATGGTGTAAATACTAAATGCCATCGTCATTAGCGAATTGAAAAAAAGATCAGCAACGCTCCGGGTGGCTTCGGTCAGGTACCAGCGATCTGCCGAGTTCTGTGCCACCTCAAATGCTGTCGCACCGATATAGATTGCCGAGGCAATCATGATGAGGATAGTGTGGGCAAAAGGGGTTGGTATGGAGTTGCCGTAGTCTGCAACAGCCCATATGAGCGCTAACGGACAGGCAAGTACGAAGAGGTGTGTGATAACTACCCAGGTGGCCATTGAGGCCGTTAGGTCAAACTCCTGTCTTAGCTTCTGCCTGAATTCTGTGTTCATCTGCGTCCCCTCCCGCAAGCGAGTAATCACCCAATTCAAATACCCCTCCGGGCATTGGGTCGTTGCGCATTGCCGATTGGGCTACCAGGGTATGACGTCGCCCCGGTGTGACATGAAAGTACCGGAGAGATCGAAGTCGTACTGATCGATGATGTTGATAACGGCTTCGGCGCTCTCTTGGGGCGTGATAAGGAAGCCTCCTTTGAAACCCGCATAATCGAGAGCAGAGTTCATCATCTGGGTATCGACGGCTCCCGGTGAGATCAGCGCGACAGTAATATTCTTGTTTTTAACCCGCCGGGAAATGTTTTTCATGCCCATATTGAGGGCTGTTTTACTCATCTTGTAAAATGGAATAAGTGGGTCGCGAGCACCCGCAATACTGCCTTGCAGGCTGGTTATAGCCACAATCTTTTTCTGATCACTGATGCGAACATTTTCGAAAAACGCTTCCGACATCTTCATTGTGCCAACGGTATTCACTTCATAGATACGTTGCATCACCTCGAAGTCGAAACTGCCGTAATCTTGTGCAGCCGGATCACCCAACATTGCGGCATTGTTAAGCAATACATCGATGGGCACGCCGTCTAGTTTCTTAGCCAGCTTGTCGATGCCTTTGTGGTCGGTCAGGTCCATATACTCGACAGACACATTCGGGTATTGAGCGGCCAATGCGTTCAGCTCTGTTGCCTTCTTGGGTTTACGAGCCGTCGCAATCACTGTCCAGCCTCTTTTGGCGTAGTTCGTCGCAAGTTGCAGTCCGATGCCCCGATTAGCGCCGGTTACCAGAACAGTGCCGGTCACCTCGGAGCGCAGGTTGGGGTCAAGTTGTATATCGGGCTTAGCAGGCCAGGTTTGTATGTGACCTCCGGCAATAGAGACCGCAGGGATAGCCAGCATGGCGATCAGTAGTGATGTAATGAGAGTCCGCAAAATCATAGTGTTGCTCCAGTCAGGGCAGGTGCTGTTCACGTTAGTGTTAGAGACTAACAAAGCGGGGTGATGTGAGGTGCATGGCTAGCGTATCAATCACGGTTATGCCCGTCTGTCGGGCATGCCGCATGGTGTGGTTCGTTTTACTGAGGTGCTCTCAAGCCATCAACCTATTCAGGTTACGGAGCACTTGTTTTATGGAAACGAATTGCCGGTTGTTTAATCCCGCCGCAATAAGGTTTATCGTATGCCTTATAGATGTACATCGCAGTTGTATTCATCAGGAGTAGGTCATGAAGGTTTGGCAGATTGTATTTGTATCGTTCTTGTTTAGCTTTGGTGCCCATGCGGACGATGGGTCTTCGGGTTTTGAGAAGGCTGGTGCCGGTATCGACAAAGGCTTGACCGCGGCTGGCGATGGCATTAAGAAAGGTATGGAAGGGGCTGGCAAAGGCATTAAGAAAGGTGCCGATGCAACCGGAGGTGCTATCCGCAAGGCCGGTGAT
>JABIQA010000075.1 GCA_018699155.1 Chromatiales bacterium | reverse complement strand
TTCTTAGAGGCCGCCTTTGTCTTGCCCGCAGGCTTATTAGCAACCTTTTTGGCTGCTTTCTTGGTGCTGACCTTGCCCGCCTTCTTATTGGCGGTTGTGGCGTTCTTTACAGGCGGTTTCTTGCTTGCTGATTTTTTGGGAGATTTCTTCTTAGAAGCCATGCGGAATCCCTTACTAAAAAGTCTGAAAACGCGGCATTATACATAGGCCGGCGTCCTGGTGAAGGCTTAATTTATGGCAGTTGCTGATTTTGGTGCCTATTGGTGCTTATAACACTCTAGACTCAGTCTCAGGATCACGCGGATTTAACCCGATCAGTGGGCCTGTGATATCACCGTTAAGGATTATTAAGTGAATTGATCAAGCTGTCTGACGGCGCCCAATCAGCAGCGGTGTGTTCAGCTATTACCTCGGTATAGACGCCTCCGCGCACATTGAAATCGGCGGTCACCCGAAGGTATCTGGGGGCAATGGCGGCAACCAGATCCTCGAGTATTTTATTGGTTACAGCCTCATGGAAGGCCCCTTCATTGCGATACGACCAGTAGTAGAGTTTCAATGCTTTCAATTCGATACAGTGCTCTGCTGGCACGTATTCAAGCCTGATGGTGGCAAAGTCGGGTTGTCCAGTTTTGGGGCAGAGGCAGGTGAACTCGGGGGTTTCTATCCGAATAATATAGTCCCGTAATGGGTTGGGGTTCTCAAATGTTTCGAGAGTCGCATTTTCTGGCGTTGGCTGTGGTGTTGCTTTTGACATGAATCTTTACCCTGTGGATGTGGCTCACAATCGTGTGCCAAGTCGTTTTTTTTACTTTACACTACACAACTGTTGTCGACCATGAGCGGATGCCGCTCATAGGATTATTATAATAGGCATCATTGGGGAGCGTGTGACCTGCTGATCGTCCTGATTGGCATTCAGGCTAGCAGCTTTCCGGTGTTGTCAGATAGCCATTAGGCTTCAAATTAGCGGGTTAATAAATAGTGCGTCTAAGCAAACTTAAGCTGGCAGGCTTCAAATCATTCGTCGATCCAACCACAATTTTGCTGCCTAGCAATCTTGTGGGCGTTGTCGGGCCAAACGGTTGTGGTAAGTCGAACGTTATTGATGCCATACGTTGGGTGATGGGCGAAAGCTCCGCCAAGAACCTTCGTGGCGATAACATGACTGACGTTATCTTTAACGGTTCCTCGCAGCGTAAGCCGGTCGGTTCGGCTTCTATCGAACTGTTCTTTGATAACACTGATGGCACCATTACCGGGCAGTTTGCCGGCTACGCGGAAATATCGATTCGTCGCAAGGTCTCCCGTGATGGCACGTCTCAATACTTTTTGAATAATGTGCGATGTCGCCGCAAGGATATCGTAAGTATTTTTCTCGGCACCGGTCTGGGCCCTCGCAGTTATTCCATTATCGAACAGGGCATGATCTCCCGGCTTATTGAGGCGAAGCCTGAAGACCTGCGCGCGCATCTTGAAGAAGCTGCCGGCATCTCCAAGTACAAAGAGCGTCGTCGTGAGACCGAAAACCGAATTCGTCATACCCGCGATAACCTTGATCGGCTCAATGACCTGCGCGAAGAAGTTGAAAAGCATATCGTGCATCTGCAACGTCAGGCGAAGCAGGCGGAGCGGCATAAGAATTTGAAGCAGGAGCAGCATCAGCTTGATGCAGAATTTCTGGCGATTCGTCTGCGTGAGCACGACATCGCTTTGCAGGAAACTAAGCTCGAATATGAGCAGTATCAAACCGGTTATGAAGCCGCAGTGGCATCGCAGCGTCGTGTTGAGGCAGAGACTGAGTCTGCCCGTGAGAAACAGCATGGTGTAAGTGAGGCTCTGAATGAAATTCAGGCAGCGCATTACAAGGTTGACCTTGAGATATCCAAATCGCAGCAGGGTATCGAGCACAACAAAGCCACTAAAGAACGTCAGCAGAATGATCTGGCCGATGCTCAGGAGCAGCTCAATAAAATCACCCATGAGATCGAAGTGGATGAGCAGCAGTTGCGTGATCTTGACCAGCGCTTGAATGAAATCAGCCCTGACCTCGATCGTATTCGTACTGCTGCTGCGAGCAGTTCAGAGTCACTGTCTAAATCCGAAAATGAGTTGAATAAGTGGCGTGAATCTTGGCAGGAAGTAAGTAATTCTATTTTCGAGACTACCCGCAGCAGTGAGGTTGAAGAAGCCCGTATTCATCATTTGGATGAGCAGCAGCAAGAGTTAGATCGTCGGCGTCAGGGTCTCGAAGAAGAGCTGGCACAGCTGTCGGTCGAGACGCTTGAGAACGACCTTGCTGAAAAGGTTCGTGAAGAATCCGATGCATCAGCTAAGGCAGAAAGCTTGGGTCGCAAACTTCAGGAAGTAATTACCATTATTAACAACCTACGTGAGCAGGCGAAAGTTGTTACTGCAGATCTGGAAGACTCACGCAATGAGCTTGAAGGATACCGTGCCCGTTTAATGACATTAGAAGCCTTGCAGAAAGCTGCCCTTGGTCAGGATATGGAGGCCGTTGAAGGCTGGTTGAAGAATCACTCTTTGGGTGAGCGGCCACGATTGGGTCAGCAAATCAGTGTCGAATCGCCTTGGGAAAAAGCGGCGGAGACTGTGCTCAGTAGTATGCTCCAAGCTGTGTCGGTTGGCGATTTCGAGCAGCATCTTAACGATGGTCTGCCAGATGCAAATCTGGTGCTGTTGGGTGATGAAGTTGCAGCTAGCTATGATGACTATGTTGATTGGCCAACGTTGTTTACTAAGGTTAGCAATGCCGGCCCGGTAGCCTCATTGCTTAAGCAGGTTCGCTTAGCGGATTCAGTGGGCGAAGCTTTGCGGATTCGGCATAGCCTGTCTGAGTCTGAATCAGTAGTCACTCCGGATGGCATCTGGGTGAGTCGCAATTGGGTGCGTATTAATCGTGCTGAAGATTCAACAGGCGGTGTTATTACCAGGGAGCAGGAAATCCGTGCTCTGCAGACTGAAATTGGCAGCAGAGATGCTGCGGTAGCGCGCAATGAGCAGCGTCGTGTTGATACAAACACACAGTTGGAGCAGCAAGAGCGTCTGCGCTCAGAGTTACAAAATGAGAACAATGGTGCGGTTCAGCTGTCAGCTCAGGCCACTGCTGCGCTAGCTGCTTTCCGTCAGGATGTCGAAAAAACCCGCAATCGCCAGTCAACATTGCTGGAGGAAACCCAGGGTACAAAGCGCCAGTTTGAATCTGTAGCCGGGCATGTTCGTGAGTCACAGTTGCGACTGAGTCAGGCAAAGCAGTTGGGTTCACAGCACGAAGAAAATCGTGAATCGCTGCGCTCTGAGCAAGATTCACTGAATGCGGCCGTGAAGGATGCGCGTTCTGCTGCTGAAGCTGAGCGCTCACGTTTGCAGGAACTGACTATTGAGTTGGAAACTCGGCGCTCTAGCCGTGAGTCTGCCAGTACTACCCTGGAGCGTGCGGTTGTTGCCCGCAAGCAGTTGACTCAACGTATTGCAAGCTTAAGCGTGAGCATCGCAGATAATGCAGGGCCGCTCGCAGGGCTTAAGGAAGATCTGCAGTTGCAGTTACAACGCAAAATTGAGGTTGATAACGAATTAACTCTTCGTCATCAACGTCTGGATGCAGCAAATTCATTGCTAAATGAGCTTGAGCATCAGCGCACCACTTGTGACAAGAGCGTTAATGAAGCACGGGAGCAGGTTGACTCCCGTCGTATGCGGGTTCGTGAAATTGAAGTCCGGCATGAGGGCATTACAGAACAATTCGTTGAGCTTGAAATGGTTCTCGAAGATGTTCTTGCCGCTTTACCGGAAGAGGCCACTACAGCAGCTTGGGAAGAAAAGCTCGATAAAGTTGTTAGGAGTATTGAGCGCCTCGGTAATGTGAACCTATTGGCTATCGAAGAGTATGAAGAGCAATCCGAGCGCAAGATTTATCTTGATGCCCAGTTTGAAGATTTAACCTCAGCATTGACAACTTTAGAAAATGCCATCCAGAAAATAGATCGTGAAACCCGTACTCGGTTCCAAGAAACCTTCGATAAAGTTAATGCGGGTATTCAGCGGATCTTCCCGCGCCTGTTTGGTGGCGGTCATGCCTACTTAACTCTTGAGGGTGATGATGCCCTGACTGCTGGTGTGTCAGTTATGGCGCAGCCTCCGGGTAAGCGTAATAGCAGTATTCATCTGCTCTCTGGTGGCGAAAAGGCGTTGACTGCCGTGTCCCTTGTTTTCTCTATCTTTGAGCTGAACCCGGCACCGTTCTGTCTGCTCGATGAGGTTGATGCACCGCTTGATGATGCTAACGTTAGCCGGTTCTGCGATATTGTGCGTGAAATGTCAGAGCAAGTGCAGTTCGTCTTTATTACCCATAACAAGATCACCATGGAGTTGGCAGGTCAGTTGATGGGTGTCACTATGTATGAGCCTGGTGTGTCGCGTCTGGTATCTGTTGATATTGATGAAGCGGTTAAGCTCGTGGCTAGTTAAGCTTGCCGGTATTCTGGAATCGTTTGATGATAGTTGGTTTTACTGGGGTTGTATTGAATGTCGCTACGTTTGACGCTGCTATGTCTAGGTCTGGTTGTTCTGGCTGGGGTGTTTCTCTATAGCCGCGGTTATTTTCAGACTCTATTCGCGAACCGTCGGAAGCTGCGTTCCACGTCGGTCCGCAAAGACTCGGTGCTTGATGTGTCGAGTGATTCAGATGATCCAATGTATGCAGTTGAAGCACCGGAGGCAACCGAGCTAGAGGCATGGCTTGACGATGACGAGCCACAATTTGGTCGGCTGCATCAGGTAGGGGAGGTTGAAAAGCCGCCCGTAGAAAAGAAGGTTTTTGCGATACGTCTCGTTCCTGAGCATGACGAAACTTTTCCTGCAGAGGCGCTGGTGCTTGCCTTGCGAGCAGCCGGCTTGGCTCATGGCGAGCTGGGTATTTTTCATCGCGTGGGTGCGGATGGTAGCCATGCAGAAACCTTCTGCGCCGCCAACCTCGTTGAGCCAGGGTCTTTTGATTTGGCAAAACTGCATGACTCCTCATACCCTGGTATTAGCTTGTTTATGATTTTACCAATGCGGGCGAAAGGGCTGGCTGTGTTTGATGAGATGCTGGCCGTCGGCAGAGGGCTTGCTGATTCTCTGGGAGGTATTCTGCTCGATGAGTCGGGCAGCCGTCTGAGCGTTCAGCGAGAGCGTTATCTGCGCGAAGAAGTTATTGAGTTTGAGCGTTGTCACCGGACCGGTGCCGGCCAGTCATGAGCCCCGGGGCTAAACCATCTGCCGATATCCTGCGGCAGTATGAACAATTAAAGGCAGACATTGAGCGACATCAGTATCAGTACTATGTGCTGAGTGAGCCTTTGTTGCCTGACATTGAATTCGATCACTTGTTTCAGCAGCTTCTTGATTTTGAGCAGCAGTACCCCAGTTTGACAACCGCTGAGTCACCCAGCCAGCGAGTTGGTATGAAGCCGCATGATGGCTTTACAGAAGTGGTGCATCTTCAGCGTATGTTGTCGTTGGACAACGCCTTCAG
>JABIQA010000029.1 GCA_018699155.1 Chromatiales bacterium | reverse complement strand
CCATCGTATAGGAAACACCACACAGAGATGAGCGGAGAAACAATAAGCCATGGAAGGTACTCCGCGGCGGTCAGTTGCACCTCGGGAATATTTGTGACTGCTCCGACAATGGCTTCGCCGAGCAACCCATAGACCCCACAAAATATGGCTGCGATTAGTACAGACCAATAAAAGCTGCGCTTCACTACCCAGCGGAGTGCAGCGCGATTTTGACTACCGAAAGCTTTACCACTAAGTGCTTCAGCGGCATGGGCGAGACCATCCAGAGCATAGGATAGGAATAGCTGGAGATTTAGCAGCACCGCATTAGCAGCGAGAATGAGTTCACCATAGCGCGCACCTTGTGCGGTAATAAACGCGAGTATCAGCATCAAAGCCATAGTGCGAATAAAGAGATCAGTGTTAATTGAGAACAGGCGTCGATATCTACTTACTTGCCATAATTCGCTAAGGTCAATGCGCCCCTTGTGTTTAGTGAGCTCCCATTGCAACAGAACGACGGCAAGAGCCAGACCCGCGTATTCCGCAATAACGCTAGCCCAGGCAACGCCGGCAATTTGCCACCCGGAGACAGGCACCAGCAAAAGGTCGAGAGCAATATTTAACAAATTTATCAGCAATATAACCGCAAGCGGTGCACGGGCATTCTGCATGCCGAGGAACCAACCGACCAATGTGAAATTTATAAGAGTTGCCGGTGCTGCCCAAATACGGATGCCGAAATACTCACGGGTCGCGATCTCAACATCGGGTGGCGCTGCAATTAATTGCAGGGAGATATTTAGCAGAGGCGCTTGTAAGAGAATGAGTAATGCAGCAAGAACGAGGGCAATAATAGAACTCTGCGCCAGAATAGTTCGTGCGAGACCGGCCTTACCAGCGCCTAATGCCTGAGCAGCAAGCCCGGTAGTGCCCATGCGGAGAAAATTCATTCCCATGAACAGCACGGTAAAAATAGTTGCACCTGCAGCAACGGCACCCATCCAATAGGCATCACCGAGATGGCCCATTACCGCGGTATCGACGAAGCCGAGCATTGGCACAGAGACACCGGACAGCATCATCGGTGCAGCAATGCTCCAGATTGCACGGTCACTGTAGGCGTTATGGCTTGTTTGCATTTGCCGGTGGAGTTCCGTTGATTAGCCCTTAGTCATGGCATTAAAAAAGCCCCGCATTGCGGGGCTTTCAGATTAGCGGTGCGCGGCTGGCTAGTCCATTGCGACCTGTAATTTTTTGATAGCAGCTGCCTCGATTTGCCGGATGCGCTCTGCTGATACGGAGTACTGCGCTGCCAGTTCATGCAGCGTAAGCTTTGCATCGTTTAGCCAGCGTGCCTGCAGGATTTCACGACTGCGTGTATCGAGTTGTTCAAGAGCAAGTTTTAAGCGACTGCTTTGATCATCGTTATGATCTTCGCGTTCTATCAGGTCCGCCGGGTCAGCATTAGCTTTTGGCAGGTAATGCACCGGTGCATAGCTGGCCTCATCATCGCCATCAGTAGGCGCGTCGTAGGTAAGATCAGAAGCACTTAGGCGTTTCTCCATCTCTGTGACGTCTTTAGCACTTACACCAAGGTCATTAGCAATTGCGGCAGTTTCATCCGCAGACAACCAGCCCAAATGTTTTTTCTTCTTACGGAGGTTGAAGAATAATTTACGTTGCGCCTTGGTAGTTGCAACTTTCACCATTCGCCAATTTCGCAATACATATTCATGGATTTCGGCGCGTATCCAATGTACCGCATAGGTCACTAGTCTTACGCCGACCTCAGGATCAAACCGCTTGACGGCTTTCATCAAACCGACATTGCCTTCCTGAATAAGATCAGCCATTGGCAGACCGTATCCGTTATAGCCACGGGCAATATGAACCACGAAACGGAGCTGAGACAACACCAGTGAACGTGCAGCGCTCATGTCTGCATGTTCATGCAGCTGGGTCGCTAACTCATGCTCACGTTCTGCTGACAATACGGGAACGTTATTGGCCGCATGAATATAGCTATCAAGGCTGCCAACTGGGCCGGCCAGAATGCTGCTCATGGGACTGTTTGTTAGTGCTGTCGTCATCGATTTGTTCCTCCTTTTCCGTGCAGCTCAGCTGCAGCGGTTGCGTAGTCTAGCACTCTGGTCATTAGAGTGCTAAGGACGCGCAGGGTTCCCCAAGAAGGGTTGAGTAAACCCTTTTATTAACAGTGGCTTAGCTTGGCTGTATGGAGGCGATGTGCCGGGAGACGGCGGACCAGGCACCAACCCAGCCGGATAGGAAGCCACCCAAAAGGATTGCGCCAATACTGGTGAAATTGAGCCCCTGGAGGGCAAAGCTCGCCTGGTATAACCCGGTGAGCCGTTCAATCGGCTCAGCCAGAATTAATGCGCTAATAACCAGCAGAACAATGCCGAACAAGCCACCAACCAGACCGTACCAAACGCCAACATAAAGAAACGGGCGACGCACAAACCCATCGCTGGCCCCTAATAACTTGAGCACCTCAATTTCGTCACGCCGACTCTGAATATCCAGTCGGATAGTATTACCGACAATTATAATTACGGCTGCAATAAGCAGGACGCCTGCGATGGTGACACTGCGTCTTAGCAGGTCTAAAATAGCATTAAGTCGTTTAACCCAGTCGGTGTCGATACGAACTTGATCGACGTTAGTTTTGGCGCTTAGCTCATCGGCCAGTGTCGTCAATTTGCCAGCATCAGCAGCTTCAGTAGGCCGCACGACGAGCGTATGGGGTAACGGATTTGTGCCGAGTGCGCTCAGGGCTTCGCTAAACCCTGATCCTTCTTGAAAGTCTTTGAGCGCTTCGTCCGCACTAATGATCTTCACTGTTTCAATGCTTGATCTGAGTCTGAGGCTTTCGGCGAGCTTGTCGGCATCGGCAAGGCTTGCGCTGGGTTTAAGGTACACAGAAAAATCCCTTATGCCATCAAAGCTATCAGCAACCGACCGACCATTTTGTACCAACAGGTTAAGAGCGGCGGGCAATGCCAGAGCGATACCGATGACGGCGATAGTGAGCATGCTGGCCAATGGTTTTTGTATTATGTCATCGAAGGCATCAATAGCATTTTGACGATGCAAACCGAAGTAATGGCGAAGTTTATAGATCAACGCTTGAACTCCGGCAGAGTATGTTCATCAATCTCGCCGTCTTTTAGTACCAGCCGTTTGCCGCCAAGCTGATTCAGCAGATTAAGATCATGTGTGGCAATAACCATAGTTACCCCGATGTCATTAAAGCGCTTGAACAGACGCATAATGTCGAGTGACAGCTCAGGGTCGAGGTTGCCGGTTGGCTCATCAGCCACCAACAAGCCGGGGCGGGAAACGACGGCACGGGCAATGCCAACACGCTGCTGTTCACCCAGAGACAGAGTTCTTGGCGGGCTTTTTTCCTTTTTCAGTAGGCCCACCTGATCCAGTGCTGCGCGAACACGCCTGCCAACTTCGCGTTGGTGCATCCCGGCAATTATTAGCGGTAGCGCTACATTGTCAAATGCACTGCGATCCTGAAGAAGTTTGTTGTCCTGAAACACCAGACCTACTTGTTGGCGATAACGCGGGATCTGGCGATTAGGCAGTCGACCAATGTTGCGATCATTTACGAAGACCTGACCTCGCGTGGGGCGTTCAATGCATGCGAGCAGTTTTAGCAGGGTGCTTTTACCTGCACCTGATGGGCCGGTAAGAAAAACGAGCTCCCCTTTGGGGACTTCGAAACTAATATTCCGAAGCGCATCACGACCACCTTCGTAGCGCTTGGTCATATGGTCGAAACGAATCACTCTATTTATGCCTCATGGCTTTCGCATTTGTCGGGGCGCGTGGTGACAAACAACCACAATCTATTGTGCGGCTATTTAACCTTAAAAACTAATCGTTGTCTGGCAGCGTATCAGTCGTCGAGCTATCGGTGGCCAATAGAGTATCAATAAAGCCATCTGTGTCGAATTTTTCCAGATTGTCGGCATGCTCGCCCGTGCCAATAAAACGAAGGGCAACGTCCAGCTGGTTTGCCAGAGCAACCAGCGTGCCTCCTTTGGCGCCGCCATCCAGCTTGGTCATGGTTATGCCGGTTAACCCAATGACTTTGTGAAATTGTATGGCCTGAGTTAATGCGTTCTGCCCAAGGCTCGCATCGAGTACCAGCATTGTTTCATGGGGTGCAGTGCTATCCGTTTTGCCAACAACCCGAACGATCTTCTGCAGCTCTCTCATCAGCGTATCCTGATTCTGTAAACGGCCTGCTGTATCGGCTAACAACACGTCAATATTGCGGGACTTTGCGGCTTCGATGGCATCAAAGATAACGGCTGCCGGATCGGCGCCTGTGCCCTGAGCTATTACCGGCACGTTGTTGCGTTCACCCCAGGCCTGCAGTTGCTCAACCGCAGCCGCACGAAACGTGTCGCCTGCTGCCAGCATTACAGACAGCCCCTGCTGCTTAAAGTGCTTCGCCAGCTTGCCTATGGTGGTGGTTTTGCCAGAGCCATTAACCCCCACCATGAGAATAACGTAGGGTTTAACAGATTTGTCGATCTGCAGCTCCTGTGCCCGCGGGACGATAATGTCATTGAGTGTTGCGCGCAGCGCCATGGCCACCGAATCAGAATTTCGCAGACGGGTTTCGAGTTCTTTTAGTATTTTGCTGGTGGTTTCGACACCGACATCGGCGAGAAGTAACTGGTCTTCGAGCTCTTCGGCAAGGTCGGCATCCAGCTTGCGACCACTTAACCAACTGAGCGATCCCAATCCCAGGCTAAGGCTGCGATCATTGCCGGGCTGGTTCCGGCTCCCCTCAGTGTCATTGGTGCTAAAGCGCTTTTTTAAGCGACTAAAAAAGCCTTCGCGCTTAGGCGTATTTTTGTCTGTGCTAGTCATAGGTTCGTATGGTAACGAATTAGCCCTTGTAACTGCAGCAGTCTTTCGAAACACTTGCTTATATGGCGAAGCAGTTTGCAGCGGGTAAAGTTCGGGTGATCGGCGGAAAATGGCGTGGTCGAAGGCTGCCTTTGGCCGATGCCGTCATCCGGCCGACGGCCGACCGCGTTCGCGAAACCCTATTTAATTGGCTTGATCCTCATTTGCGTGGCGCGAACGTACTGGATTTATTCGCCGGCAGTGGTGCATTAGGTTTTGAATCTGCATCGCGGGGTGCGGCTAGCGTGGTGTTGGTTGAGAAGTCTCGCGGCACCGCACAGCATCTGCGAACCCTTGTTGCAGAACTTGACGCTGCAGAAGTTGCAGTGCGCAATGAAGATGCACGACGCTATCTTGCCTCGCCTGATCGTTTACCTGATCAGCAGTATGACGTGGTGTTTCTTGACCCGCCCTTTGCCGAACATGCGCTTGCTGAGCTTTGCTCGTATCTGGAACAGGGCGCTTGGTTGTCGCCAGTCGCCTATGTTTATCTTGAAATGGCCTCTACGACTGAGTTTCCTGACTTGCCTGAGAACTGGGCATTGCTTAAAAACCAGACAGCTGGTCAGGTTTGTTATGCACTGGCTCGTCGGGAGGCATGATATTCTTCGGGTCTGTTGGCTTACCTGAGTTTCATCTGGAGTATTACTGTGGTCGCTGTGTTGTATCCCGGAACATTTGATCCGATTACCAATGGGCATGAAGAGATTGTGCGTCGTGCCGCTGGCCTGTTTGACAAGGTTGTCGTTGGCGTCGCCGAAAGCACCTCGAAGCGGCCCTTATTTACTCTAGCCGAGCGACTCCAGTTCGCCGGGGCCGTATTGAAAGATTACCCCAATGTCGAAGTTATGCCTTATGACGGGCTTACTGTGGAATTTGCTCGCAAGCAAAATTTGCGCGGGATTGTTCGTGGGCTGCGTTCGGTAACTGATTTTGAATATGAGCGACAGCTTGCCGGAATGAACTACAAGCTCAATGCCGATATTGAAACGGTTTATCTGACACCTGACGAAGCCAACACCTTTGTGTCATCGACGCTGATCCGTGACATTGCCGCGAACCGCGGCGACTGCTCTGCCTTTGTGCATCCAGTTGTATTGCAGGCTCTAACTGAGCGTTTCCGCGCGTGATTAAACGGTGGTGCTCAACCCGCGCGGTAATATCCCGCTCGGGCGCGCACTCCTTTAGCTTACTTTACCTGGTTGTTTTTCTATCAGCTTGCGACAGCCCGTCTGCAGTAGATGTTAAAAAATCGCCGGCGGAAGCCGCTATTGCCAGTGCCGACCCTCTGGCGACTGCAGCAGGCCAGATAATTCTTGCCGCCGGTGGTAATGCATTTGATGCTGCAGTAGCAGTGAGTGCAGCGCTGGCTGTGGTTGAACCGGCATCATCAGGTTTGGGTGGTGGTGGCTT
>JABIQA010000120.1 GCA_018699155.1 Chromatiales bacterium | reverse complement strand
TAAAGGCCAGCGTATCGAGCGCACTATTATGTATTTTAAACCGCCGGGTGAAATCTGCACCCGGTCGGATCCTGAGAAACGCCGGACTATTTTTGACTCATTGCCGCGTGTTAGTGGTGCGCGCTGGGTCAGTATTGGCCGGCTTGACGTGGCCACGTCTGGCTTGCTGCTGCTTACCACTGATGGAGAATTGGCCAACCTTTTGATGCATCCAGGCAGTCAGGTTTCGCGTGAGTATGTTGTGCGGGTGCTGGGCGAGCCCACCGATGATGAAATCCGTCAGTTGCAGGAAGGTGTTGAGCTGGATGATGGTATGGCCCGGTTTGAGGGCTTGTACTTCACCCGTGGCGAAGGTTCTAACCGCTGGTATAGGGTTCTGTTGAGAGAAGGCCGTAACCGCATTGTGCGACGACTATGGAATCATTTAGGTTACGATGTGAGTCGGCTAATGCGGATTAGTTATGGCCCTATTCTGCTGCCGCGTGGCTTGGGTCGGGGCAAATTCCGCGACCTGACACCGGCCGAGCTTGCCGCGCTAAAGAAGTCCATTAAAACAATTTAAAACAATCACTTATTGGTTTTACTTGAGGTTATTTATCGCTAATGGCTTTATTGTCTGAATGCATTAATGCCTTAGATTGGCAGTCGATGCTGGCACCATTCACTGCCTTACTGTCTGGCCCCATTAGAAATAAATACGGGCTCATTATTTCCTCAGCCGTTTTCAGGCCTAGCGGGTCTTCACCGGGGTAGGCAGCAGCACGCATATTGGTGCGGGTTGCTCCCGGATTTATGCTGTTCGTCCTTATAGGGGTGTTTTCGAGTTCATCGGCAAGCACTTGCATCAGGCCTTCGGTGGCAAACTTCGATACGGCATAGGCACCCCAGAATGCTCGTCCCTTGCGTCCGACGCCGCTGGATGTGAATAGCAGCGAGGCATCGCTTGATTTTTTCAGTAACGGCAACATTGTGCGGGTGAGCACAAACTGGGCGTTTACGTTGATGTGCATCACTTCCATAAAACTGCCTACCGGAAACTGTTCGATAGGGGCTCTGTGCCCGAGCATGCCAGCGTTGTTGAGCAGTCCATCAAGTTGGCCGAATTCCTGTTCGACCTGAATCCCAAGGCTTTCATAACTATCAGCAATGGCCGTTTTGAAATCGATGACAGCAATGCTTGGGCGCGCGCCGCCGGCATTGATGATTTGGTCGTAAACACGCTCCAATTTCACCTGGGTGCGACCAACCAGTAGCACTGTGGCGCCATATGATGCATAGGCTAGGGCAGCGGTACGACCGATACCATCACCGGCACCGGTAACCATAATGATGCGGTCTTTCAAGAGGTCTGCGGGCGCTTGGTAGCTTTGTGCCTGGGTATTGAGTGTGTCAGTCATGATTAATGTCGATTATGAGTTATCGTCGCCGCTGGGCTCTGGAGTGGGTCGGGGAATGATTTCAATCATTGGTGGTTCGGTAGGAATTATTATAGTGATTTACAGATTGATAATCAGGTCGAGCAGCTCGGCAGGGTGGTCGATCTTATAGTCAGCCTGCCAGTCTGCCGGGTTATCTTCCGGCAGGATATAGCCATAAATCGCCGCAACGGTCTTCATGCCTGCATTACGTCCGGCCTGTATGTCACGCTCAGCATCGCCAACGTACAGCGTGGTTGCAGCAACAAGTCCGGCCTGCTGCATGCCAAGCAGCAAAGGTTCGGGTTGCGGCTTGCGTTGTGGCAATGTGTCGCCACTGACAACACAGGCGCTGCGCTCATGCAGGTTTAAAGCCTTAAGCAGCGGGTCGGTCAGGAATGCCGGCTTGTTGGTGACCACGCCCCAACGAATCGCCGATGCTTCAAGCGCACTCAGTAGTGTTTCCATGCCGTCAAACAGAACCGTGTCACAAGCCAGATTAGCAGCGTATATTTCAAGGTACTCAGGCACCAGCGCCGCAATTTCATCTTCATCAAGGTAGGGCAGAGCACCCCTCAATAAGCCTGTGGCGCCCATCGACACATAGTCGCGGGCAAACTCGTAGTCGGGAGCAGCGACCCCGAGGCGATGACAGATAGGGCTGAGCGCCGCAACCATGTCGGGCGCGGTGTCGAGCAGTGTGCCATCGAGGTCGAGAAGCACCCCTTTGGGGACTTTCATGGTGCTCATTCGGGCAACCTGAAATGCGCCAGATAATTAATATCAATATCCGCTGCAAGCGCGAAGGTTTTGCTGAGTGGCTTGTAGGTAATGCCGGTGATGTCCTGCAGTTGTACTCCAGCAGACTGCGCCCAGCGATTCATTTCTGAGGGTTTGATGAATCGTTCGAAGTCATGTGTGCCTTTCGGTACAAGACCAAGCAGGTATTCAGCGCCCAAAATCGCGCCCATAAACGATTTGATGTTGCGATTAAGGGTGGATAGCACCAGATGACCTCCGGGCTTTAGCATGGCTACGCAATCTCTGATGAGTTCAGCCGGGTCCGGCACATGTTCGAGTACCTCCAGACAGGTGACCACATCGAAATGACCAGAGTGGCTCAGTTTTAACTGCGCTGCTTCGATCAGTTGGTAATCGATGCTATAGCCGCTCTCGAGCAGATGCAGTCGGGCTACTTCCAGTGAATCGGGTGCAAGATCAATACCGGTAACCTGTGCTTCGAAGGCCGCCATGCCCTCGGTCAATAAGCCGCCGCCGCAACCGACATCGAGCACAAGTTTGCCCGCGAGGCTGGTACGTTCATTAATATAGTTCACCCTCAGCGGATTGATTTGATGCAGCGGTTTGAACTCACTGTTTTCATCCCACCAGCGACTGGCGAGTTCATTAAACTTGTTGACCTCGGTTGGGTCGAGGTTCTGATTGAGGTTCTGGGTATGGTCACTCATGAGGGCATTGGGGTATCCGCGTTGGTTGGTCTAGAGCTTGTGAGCAATGCGTGCTTGCCAAGCTTTGGATTGCTTGATTATGGCTGTCTCGTCCAGCGTTGTCAGCTTGCGCTTGGTAAGCAATGGCTTGCCGGCCACCCACACATCCGTTACTTGGTCGCGTCCAGCGGCGTAGATTATTTGCGAGATGGGGTTATAGACCGGCTGGGTTGCCGGTTGGTTAAGGTCGATGCAGATCATGTCGGCAATCTTGCCGGGCTCGATAGATCCGAGTTCGGCATCCATGCCTAATGCCTTGGCGCCATTGATAGTAGCCATCGCGAGAATCTGTTCGGCCGGCATAGCGGTGGCGTCGCCACTGCTGCCTTTGGCCAATAGGGCGGCTGTGCGCATTTCACTCATCATGTCGAGATCGTTGTTGCTGGCGGCACCATCAGTTCCGAGTGCGACATTGACACCTGCTTCAGTGAGTGCGGTGATTGGGCAGATGCCGCTCGCGAGCTTGAGGTTTGATTCGGGGCAGTGAACAACAGTTGCGCCCGCTTTTGCCAGCTCAGCAATTTCCGTGTTATTAATTTGCGTCATGTGCACGGCCTGAAGGTGCGAGCTTAGCAAGCCAGAACCGGCAACGCGTTGCAAAGGTCGGAAGCCATGTTTGTCCATCGACTCCCTTACTTCGTCAGCCGTTTCTGCAATGTGCATGTGCACTTGCTTGTCGAGTTCGTCGGCCAGTACTGCCAGATGCCGCATGTGCTCCTCAGAAACCAGATAAGGCGAGTGTGGGGCGAACACGGTGCTGATTAGGGAGTGGTCGCGGAATTTATCGGCAACCGCCACACCTTTGCTGAGATATTCATCGAAGTCTTTAGCCCAGATGCTGGGTATATCCAGCACGATGAGGCCGATACTGGCGCGAATGCCGGTTTCTGAGGCAATCCGGGCGATTTCATCCGGGAAAAAGTACATGTCATTGAAGCAGGTTGTGCCGCTTTTAAGCATTTCGGCAATCGCGAGCTGGGTGCCATCGCGGACAAACGCAGGGTTGACCCATTCTGCCTCGGCCGGCCAAATATGCTCAGCCAGCCATTCCTGCAGAGGCAGGTCGTCGGCGTAGCCGCGCAGTAAGCTCATCGCCGAGTGCGTGTGGGCGTTAATGAAGCCTGGTAGCAAAACGTGTTCCGTGCGCTCAATGATTTCGGCATCCGGTGCAATCGCCCGGGCTTCTTGTAGCGAACAGATGCTGTCGATGCGTCCTTTTCGAACGACAACCGCTTGATTTTCAAGAACCTTGCCGATTGGCTGCATTGGAATAATCCAGCGGGGCAGTACGATGATGTCGGGGCTTGGCATAGGTATTCCAGCTGATTGTTGCGACTGTGGGTAGTGTTTTTTACTGCGGTTATTAATGGCTTCTCAACTGATAATGCCTGATTGACGCTGAGGGTGAAATATCAGTGCTTGTCAACGCTCAATTTAGCCGCTTTTTTTACCTCATCTTTACGCGATTTTATTTGCCCTTTTGCTGCGGTTTACTGGGATGCTGTGATACCATACCGCCTTTATTTTGTAACGATTTTGTGGCGATTCCGGCGTTTGTTTCGGGATCAATGCAGAACCGATCGATAGCTCGAAAAATCAAGCCAGGAAGCTCGATTGTCCGTAGTCGGAATTTCCGGTTTTTATCCATTTTCAACTGAGTGAAAAGTCGCATTGCCAATGTCTGATCTGGCCCCACAAATATTCCCCGTAAACCTCGAAGACGAGATGCGCCAGTCCTATCTCGATTACGCCATGAGCGTGATCGTAGGGCGAGCGTTGCCTGATGTCCGCGATGGTTTGAAACCCGTTCATCGCCGAGTGTTGCACGCTATGCGTGTGCTCGGGAACGATTACAACAAGCCGTATAAAAAATCGGCTCGTGTGGTTGGTGATGTTATTGGTAAGTATCACCCTCATGGCGACTCAGCGGTTTATGACACCATCGTTCGTATGGCCCAGCCGTTTTCGCTGCGGTACTTGCTGGTAGATGGTCAGGGTAACTTCGGCTCAGTTGATGGCGACGCTCCTGCTGCGATGCGTTATACCGAAGTACGTATGACCAAAATGGCCAGCGAGCTGTTGGCCGATCTTGATAAAGAGACGGTCGACTTTGCCGAAAACTATGATGGCTCGGAGACAGAGCCCACTGTAATGCCTACGCGTGTGCCGAACCTGCTCATTAATGGTTCATCCGGCATCGCAGTTGGTATGGCCACCAATATTCCGCCGCATAACCTTAATGAGGTTATCGATGCCACCTTATTGGTGATGGATGAGCCGGATGCCACCGTTGTTCAATTGATGGAAAAGGTTCCAGGTCCGGATTTTCCAACTGCAGGCATTATTAACGGCACTCAGGGTATTTTTCAGGCCTACACCACGGGTCGTGGCCGCGTGCATATTCGCGCCCGTCATCATATTGAAGATGTCGATGGCAAGGGCAAAGAGGCCATTGTTGTTACCGAATTGCCTTATCAGGTGAATAAGGCCCGCTTGATCGAGAAAATAGCTGATTTGGTTCGCGATAAGAAGATTGAGGGCATTACCGAACTGCGTGATGAGTCCGATAAAGACGGGTTGCGCGTAGTTATCGAGTTGCGCCGTGACATGCTGCCTGAGGTTGTGATGAACAATCTCTATAAGCAGACCCCTTTGCAGACGGTGTTTGGTATTAACATGGTGGCGCTGCGAGATGGTCAGCCACGACTTTTGAATCTGAAAGAAATTATTGAAGCGTTTATCAGGCATCGTCGTGAGGTGGTGACCCGTCGCACCGTGTTTGAGCTGCGTAAAGCTCGTGATCGTGCGCATATCTTAGAAGGGCAGGCAGTTGCGCTGAAGAACATTGATCCTGTTATTGCGCTGATCAAAGCATCGCCAACTCCCGCGGAAGCACGTGATGCCCTAATGAGCACTACCTGGGAGCCGGGTGATGTTGTCGGCATGCTCGAACGTGCGGGTGGTGTAAATACCCGGCCCGACAGTCTTGAGGGTGAGGTGGGCCTGATCGAGGGTGCTTATCGTTTGTCCGAGGTTCAGGCTCAGGCGATTCTCGAGTTACGCTTGAACCGTTTGACCGGTCTCGAGCGTGAAAAAATAATCAGCGAATACAAAGAGATACTAGAGAAAATTAAAGGGTTTATTGATATTTTGGAAGACCCCGACCGGCTGGTCGAAGTGATCCGTCAGGAGTTGGCTGAAATCCGCGAAGCTTATGGTGATGAGCGGCGCACAGAAATTCTTGAAGACTACAGCGATGTGACGATTGAAGATCTCATTCCTAAGGAAGACTTGGTCGTTACCTTGTCGCATGGCGGTTATGCGAAGTCGCAGGGCCTCGATACCTATCAGGCGCAAAAACGTGGCGGGCGCGGGCGCTCGGCCACGAAAATGAAAGATGAAGATTTTATCGACAAGCTGTTTGTGGCGAATAGTCATGACACGCTGTTGTGCTTCTCAAGTCTGGGTAAGGTCTATTGGTTAAAGGTCTATCAGGTGCCGCGGGCGAGCCGTGGTTCACGTGGTAAACCGATTGTGAATCTGCTGCCATTGCAGCCGGAAGAGCGTATTAATGCGGTCTTGCCGGTCACAGGGTTTGATGACAAGCAATATGTGTTTATGGCAACGAGTCGTGGGACGGTTAAGAAAACCGCCTTAGAAGCATTTTCCCGCCCTCGCACCAACGGCATTATTGCTGTCGATTTGCGCGATGGCGACAAGCTCGTCGATGTCGCCATTACGAATGGTGAAAACGAAATCATGTTGTACGCCAGCTCAGGCAAGGCAATTCGCTTTAAAGAGTCGGATGTGCGCGTGATGGGGCGAGGCGCTACAGGCGTTCGCGGTATCAAGGTCGCTGCTGATCACGAAGTCATAGCGCTTATTATTATTGGTGACGGTGATATTCTGACCGTATCAGAGCACGGTTACGGTAAGCGTACTCCGGGAGACGAATTTT
Organism: Chromatiales bacterium; assembly: GCA_018699155.1. GTDB lineage: Bacteria > Pseudomonadota > Gammaproteobacteria > Steroidobacterales > JABIQA01. Next base: position 22,167 of record JABIQA010000120.1, on the reverse strand, counting down.
CAACTCAGGGTCGAGGCGGTCAGGGTGTTATTGCGATTCAGACCAGTGAGCGCAATGGGCGCATGGTCAGTGCCTGCCAGGTTAACAATGAAGATGAAGTTATGTTGATTAGTTCGGCTGGCACGCTGGTGCGGACACCAGTCGGTGATATTTCCGTTCAGGGCCGTAACACCCAGGGTGTTCGTCTGATTAGAATGTCGGACGACGAACGTCTGGTAGGCCTTGACCGTATTGTCACATTACCGGGTGATGATGAAGAGTCGGAAGGGGTTACTGAAGAAGAATAGCCTGCGGCGTAGGTGCTGTTAGTGCTGAAGTACTTCTTGAGCGAAACAAACCAACAATAAAAAATTGAGCGGCCGGCAACCCGTTTTATGCCGGTGCTTAATAGAAAGTAAACTTAAAGTATTCCGGTGAGTTTTTTAATTAGCGACCGGAATTGTGCTCACTCTTAGTGATGGAATGTAAAGAATAATGTCTCGTGTATTTAATTTTAGTGCCGGACCGGCCGCGCTTCCTTTGGAAGTGCTCGAGGAAGCAAAAGCATCGTTAACAGACCTTGGTGGTTCAGGTATGTCGGTGATGGAAATCAGTCATCGCAGCAAGGCGTTCGATACTATTGCAACTGAAGCTGAAGCCGATCTGCGTGAATTGATGGGCATTTCCGATGACTATTCGGTGTTGTTTTTGCAAGGCGGTGCGACTCAGCAGTTTGCGTTGTTGCCCATGAACCTATGTGCTGCCGGGCAATCAGCGGATTATGTGGTTACCGGTAGCTGGTCAAAAAAGGCTTATAAAACAGCAGCTAGTGTGATTGAGCCTAATCTTGTGGCCGATGGTGCTGCATCGTCTTATACCGATGTGCCGCCAATGTCTGAGTGGAAGCTAAACCCGGATGCCGCCTATTTTCATATGTGTCAGAACGAAACCATTGGTGGTGTCGAATTCCATGAATTGCCAGACACCGGTAATGTGCCGATTATTTGCGACATGTCATCAACCATTTTGTCGCGTCCTATTGACGTTAATCGTTTTGCTGTTATTTACGCTGGCGCACAGAAGAACATCGGTCCTGCGGGCTTGACCATTGTCATCGCCCGTAAAGATCTCATTGAGAAGGGGGGTGAAAATCTCCCGCCGATACTTCGTTATCAGAATCAGGCAGCAGCAGGTTCGATGTCGAATACGCCGCCAACCTTTGCGTGGTATCTCTCCGGGCTAGTGTTTAAGTGGATCAAGCGCCAGGGTGGTTTGCAGGCGATGGGCGAGCTGAATAAGCGCAAGTCAAATTTGCTGTACAGCGCGATCGACGGATCAGATTTCTACGCAAACCCGGTGGCACTGCCATACCGCTCATGGATGAATATTCCATTCACACTGGCGAAGCCCGAGCTTGACGGTCAGTTTTTGGCTGAAGCAGAAAAGGTTGGCCTTATGAACCTAAAAGGTCATCGCTCTGTCGGTGGTATGCGGGCCAGTATTTACAATGCGGTTTCTGAAGAAGCTGTACAGGCGTTGGTGGACTTCATGGCGGAGTTTGAAAAGAACAACGCTTAAACAGTCCGCTTATTTTTTGACAACGACCGGGTGAATTTCCGGTCGATTTTTACCCTTTTAAAACATTTGGCAGGCAGTCATGTACAAAGTACTTTCACTGAATAATATATCCCCAGAAGGCCTTAAGTTATTGCCTTCTGACCAGTACACCGTTGGCGAGAAAGTTGAATCTCCCGATGCCATTATTTTGCGTTCATATAAAATGCATGGCGAGTCGTGGCCTACCAGCGTTAAAGCTATTGCCCGCGCGGGTGCCGGCGTGAATAACATTCCTGTTGATGAGTTCACCAAGCGCGGTGTGCCGGTGTTTAATGCACCGGGCGCCAATGCCAATGCGGTAAAAGAACTGGTCATTAGCGGCATGTTGCTGGCCGCGCGCAACCTTTGTCAGGCGTATGTTTATACACAAGCTCTGCAAGGCGAGGGCGATGAGCTGAATAAGCAGGTCGAAGCCGGCAAGAAGAAATTTGTTGGCTATGAGCTGCCTGGTCGCACATTAGGTGTTATCGGTCTGGGTGCCATTGGTGTTCAGGTGGCTAACGCCGCGCATTCATTGGGTATGAATGTTATTGGTTTCGACAACCACATCACTGTTTCTCGTGCATGGCAGTTGTCCGCAGGTGTCGAGCAGGCGCGCAGTCTGGAAGACCTCTTCAGTCGTTCCGACATGGTGACGTTGCATGTGCCATTGCTAGAAGATACTAAGCATCTGGTTAATGCGAAACGCATTGCTATGATGAAACAAAATGGTGTGGTGCTTAATTTTGCTCGTGGCGGTATCGTTGACGATGCTGCAGTGCTGGAAAGTCTGGAGGCAGGTCATCTCGGTCGTTATGTTTCTGACTTTCCATCACGTGAATTGTTAGGCAGCGATCAGGTTATTGCTTTGCCGCATCTTGGCGCGTCAACCGAAGAGGCGGAAACTAACTGTGCCATCATGGTCTCGCAGAATATGCGTGATTATATTGAGCATGGCATTGTACGTTTCTCAGTGAACTTTCCTGATGCCGACATGCCACGTACTAGCGGCAGTCGCATTACGATCGCTAACCAGAACAAGCCGAATATGGTAGCGCAGATTTCGACCTGTCTGGCGACTGCCGGGCTTAATGTTGACGATCTATTGAATAAGTCACGCGGCGATGTCGCTTATACCATCGTCGATCTTGATGGCCCGGTACCGGCTGAAACTATTGCCGCAATTGGTGCTATTGAAGGTGTTATCAATGTACGCTGCCTTGGTCAGTGCGACTAAGTTGTTCGCCAATTGTTGAGGGTCCGTCATGTCAGACTCAAAAGATTCAATATCGGAAGACCTAAGTGCTATTCGCAATGAGATTGATGAAGTTGATGTCAAGTTAGCAACATTAATTAGCAAACGGGCCTCGTTGGCAAAAAAAATCGGCGATGCCAAACACAGCGATGCCGGCAGCGGTGTTGTAGAGTTTTATCGTCCGGAGCGTGAAGCGCAGGTACTACGTGCTGTCGCCGAACGCAATGAAGGGCCGCTTGAGAATGACGAAATGGTTCGCTTGTTTCGGGAAATCATGTCGGCATGTCGGGCCTATGAAGAACCTCTGAAAGTTGGCTATCTCGGGCCAGAAGGCACATTCACACAGTCTGCTGTTTTCAAGCATTTTGGCCATTCAGTCGGCGCTATGCCACTAGCCACTATTGAAGATGTGTTCCATGAGGTTGAGAACGGTGCTGCTCGTTTCGGCATTGTGCCTATCGAGAACTCCAGTGCGGGCATGGTCAATCACACCCTGGATATGTTTTTGGCTTCGTCGCTAAGTATTTGTGGCGAGGTTGAGATGCGTATTCGCCAGCATTTGCTGGGCAAAATGAAAGACCCAAAAGACGTGCTGAGAGTATGTGCGCACCCACAGGCTTTGGCTCAGTGCAGGGCCTGGCTTGCAGAGTCGCTTCCCAACGCAGAACAAATCCCTTGCAGCAGCAATGCCGAAGGTGCCAGACGAGCGAAGAACGAGGCGGGCACCGCTGCTATTGCCGGTGATTCAGCTGCCGATGTCTATGGACTGAACGTGCTGGTGTCGAACATCGAAGACAGTCGCGACAATACCACGCGATTTCTTGTAATTGGTCATCGTATTCCTCCTGCGAGTGGCGATGATAAAACCACTTTGATTATTTCTGCGCCCAATACTGACGATGCAGGCTCACTGCATAAAATGCTTAAGCCGTTCGCCTCGAGTAATATCAATATGACTCGCATTGAGTCGCGACCTTCGCATCGGCGTAAATGGCATTATGTGTTTTTTATCGATATCGATGGTCATGCCGATGACGCTAACGTCTGCGAAGCGCTAGCGAAGCTTGAAAGTAGTGCACAACTATTTCGGGTGCTTGGTTCCTACCCGAAAGCTATTCTTTAGATAGTACCCGGCTAGCTCATCGCGGTGTCTGATGCCAATAAAAACTTCCCGTTAAATTATGCCGCGTCGGCAGTACGTGCTTTGCAACCGTATGTTCCTGGCAAGCCGCTGGATGAGCTTGAGCGTGAGTACGGTATTCGCAATGCTGTTAAATTGGCATCCAACGAGAACCCCGCCGGGCCTTCGCCTATGGTGCTACAGGCTGTCGAAGCGGCTGCAAAAACCATCAATCGTTACCCTGATGGTGCCGGCTTTCAGCTCAAAAAATCGCTTGCAGAGCATCTTGGTGTAGAGCCAAGGCAGCTGACCTTGGGTAATGGCTCCAACGACATTCTGGTGTTATTGGCAGAGGCTTTTTTAACCGCTGCCACTAATGCTGTGTTTTCCGAATACGCTTTTGTTGTCTATCCTTTAGCCGTACAGGCTACCAGCGCTGAATCGCGAGTGGTTGCGGCTAACGGAGTCGAGCATCGGCAAGCATTGGGCCATGATCTCAACGCTATGTTGACTGCTATCGATGAGTCGACCCGATTGGTGTTTATAGCCAACCCTAATAATCCAACCGGGACCTGGTTGGAGCCCGATGCGCTTTATGCGTTTCTAAAGAAAGTCCCATCCACCACAGTGGTGGTGCTTGATGAGGCCTATTGCGAGTATATTGGTGCGCAGGCTGTGCGTATGTCGCTGGCGTGGCTGAGTGAGTTTCCAAACTTGGTAGTTACCCGTACCTTTTCTAAGATCTACGGTTTGGCGGGATTGCGGATTGGTTATTCGGTCAGCAGTCCGGAGGTCGCAGAATTGCTGAACCGCATTCGCCAGCCGTTCAATATTAATAGCATTGCATTAGCCGCAGCAGAAGCGGCATTGTTGGATCAGAGTTATATTGAGGCCAGTCGCAAAGCTAACTCTGAGGGGTTGGCATTTCTGACGGAGGGTGTGGCATCGATAGCCGGTGTGCGGGTTATTCCATCGCAGGGGAACTTTGTGCTAATTGATCTGGGGCGGCCGGCATTACCTGTTTACGATGCATTGTTGCATGCTGGCATCATAGTTCGTCCGGTGGGCAACTACGGGCTGCCAAATCATTTGCGGGTTACCGCTGGAAGCGCTGTCGAGAATACAACGTTTTTGACGGCATTTTCCACAGCGCTCGATAACCTGGTTTAAGAGGAGTTTTGCGTGAGTCGAAGTGCACAAGAATTTGTGGTTACCCCGGGCAATAGTTTGTCGGGCGAAGTGACTGTAGCGGGTGACAAGTCGATTTCTCATCGGGCAATAATGTTTGGTGCCATTGCTTCTGGTGTGACCCGGGTGCGGGGTTTTCTCCCTGGCGAGGATTGTTTAGCAACCCTCTCGGCAATGCAGTCGTTAGGGGTTCGTATTGAACGCCCGGCTAAAACTGAAGTCGTTATACACGGTGCTGGTATGCATGGTTTGCGTGCACCGCCCTCAGCAATTGACCTGGGTAATTCCGGCACAGCCATGCGACTGATGATGGGGCTGCTCTCGGCGCAGTCATTTCCGGTCGAGCTTACGGGGGACGAGTCCTTGTGCAGTCGTCCGATGGAGCGTGTGGCCAAGCCATTGCGTGGTATGGGCGCGAGTATCGAAACGACTGATGGTAAGCCTCCGGTGCACCTCGCTGGTAAGGCCGGCTTGAGAGGTATTGAGTATGTGAGCCCCATAGCCAGTGCACAGGTGAAATCCGCGATCTTGCTTGCCGGCTTGTATGCCGAAGGAGAGACGGCGGTCGTTGAGCCCGCTGTCACCCGAGACCACACCGAACGAATGCTCAAAGCATTCGGCGTAAATGTTGATGTGTCTGGTTTGCGCTCGGCTGTGCAGGGCGGTGCTGAACTTCAGGCTGTCGATATCGATGTGCCCGCGGATATTTCCTCGGCGACATTTCCACTGGCTGCAGGTTGCATCTCGGCAACAGGTCCGGTGGTGATTCATGATGTCGGTATTAACCCGAGTCGTACCGGTATTCTCGATATTCTAAGTTTAATGGGAGCCGATATTCGTCTGAGCGAGCATCGCCAGATCGGCGGCGAGCCCGTCGCAACCCTAACCGTGATGCCTGCAACCTTGAAAGGGGTTGAGATACCAAGGCACTTAGTGCCGCTAGCCATAGATGAATTTCCAGTGGTGTTTGCGTTGGCCGCGATTGCACAGGGCAGCACTTTAATTAGTGGTGCTGAAGAATTGCGTGCAAAAGAGAGCGACCGGATTACCGCAATGGTTAATGGTTTGCGCGAACTGGGTGTGGCTGTTGAAGAGTTTCCCGACGGTGCCCGCATTACCGGTGGTGCGGTAAAGGCGGGCGTGGTTGATAGCCTTGGCGATCACCGCATTGCGATGGCCTTTGCGATTTTGGCGGCTGTAGCTGAGGGGCCGGTAAAAATTCTGGATACCGCTAATGTCGCTACATCTTTTCCTGGCTTTACCGCTTGCATGGGGGCGCTTGGGCTTTGCATCGAAGTTTCAGGCCCAGCCGGGAGTGTCGGATGAGTTCTGTTCCTGTGATTGCAATTGATGGCCCCGGCGGTGCCGGAAAGGGCACGATTGCAAAGGCGGTGGCCCGGCAGTTGGGCTGGCATTTATTGGATAGCGGTGCTTTATACCGGCTGGTTGCACTTACCGCGATGCGGCACGGTGTGGCTTGGGATGATGCGCAGGGCCTGGCAGCTTTGGCGCGGAATCTTGATGTCCGCTTTGATTTTGACGCTGTGGCAGGCGGAATTTTAATGTCGAATGAAGACGTTAGCGAACTAATCCGGGATGCCGAGTGTTCTCGTGGTGCCTCGTTTGTCGCCGCGTTACCGGCGGTTCGGGGTGCCTTAATCCAACGCCAGCGCGACTTTCAGGCAGCTCCAGGGCTGGTGGCAGACGGCCGCGATATGGGTTCTGTTGTTTTCCCCGGGGCGGCGCTCAAAATCTTTCTCACTGCGACAATCGAAGAGCGTGCTCTGCGACGCTATAAGCAGTTGAAAGACAAAGGAATGGATGCTAATCTGCGCGACCTTTCCAGCGAGTTGGAAGAACGTGACAGGCGCGATAGGGAGCGAGAGATTGCTCCCCTCAAACCTGGCCCCGATTCCAGATTGTTGGATACGACTGGCCTGAGTATTTCCGATGTTGTTCAAACGGTGCTGAGTTGGGTGGCGGAAGCCTACCCGGCAAATCCCTAAAGAATGCAGGTTTTGGTGCGTACCGCGTTGTTGCTGGTGCGTTTGGAGTTAACTATGTTCATCAGCAATTTCGCAGATGAATAAAATTTGGCCTGCCGAAAGGCAGTGAAATATAAACATGAGTGAAAGTTTTTCAGAGTTATTCGAGCAAAGCCTCGCTAACCAAGACATTAAATCCGGCATCATTATTACCGGTCAAGTCATCGAGATTTCTAACGACGTTGTTATTGTCAGCGCCGGTCTGAAATCAGAGGCTGTTATTCCCAAAAGCGAATTTCGTGATGAAGCCGGAGAGTTGGAAGTTGAAGTTGGCGACGACGTAGAAGTTGCGCTCGACTCTTTGGAAGACGGTACCGGCGAAACCCGTTTGTCGCGTGAGCGCGCTAAACGTGAGCGTACCTGGACAATGCTTGAAGAGGCCTACGAGGCCGGCAAGATTATCAACGGTATTATTAATGGTCGTGTTAAAGGCGGCTTTACTGTTGAAGTTGATTTTGTTCGTGCATTCCTGCCGGGTTCGCTGGTTGACGTACGTCCGGTTCGCGACCCTTCTTACTTAGAAGGCAAGGATCTGGAATTCAAAGTTATTAAGCTTGATCGCAAACGCAATAACGTTGTGGTTTCACGTCGTGCTGTTGTTGAAGAAGAATACAGCGTAGAGCGTGAAGCACTGCTTGAGAAGCTTCAGGAAGGTATCGTTGTTAAGGGTGTCGTTAAGAACCTGACTGACTACGGTGCATTCGTAGATCTCGGCGGCATTGACGGCCTGTTGCATATTACCGATATGGCTTGGAAACGCGTGAAGCATCCTTCTGAAGTCGTGAACGTTGGTGACGAAATTGAAGTGAAGATTCTGCGTTTTGATCGTGATAAAACTCGTGTTTCATTGGGCATGAAGCAGTTAGGTTCAGACCCATGGCAGGCAATTGCCCGTCGTTACCCACAAAACACGCGTATCTACGGCAAGGTTACCAATATTGCTGACTACGGTTGTTTTGTTGAAATCGAAGATGGCGTTGAAGGTTTGGTTCACGTTTCAGAAATGGATTGGACCAACAAGAACGTTAACCCCGCTAAGGTTGTTGCCGTAGGTGACGAAGTCGAAGTTATGGTGCTGGAAATTGACGAAGAACGTCGTCGTATTTCTCTGGGCATTAAACAATGCAACTCAAACCCCTGGTCTGATTTTGCTGAAGGCTTTAATAAAGGCGACAAGATCAGCGGTAACATTAAGTCGATTACCGACTTCGGTATATTTATCGGCTTGCCTGGCGGCATCGATGGTCTGGTTCATCTTTCTGATATCTCATGGGAAGAAGGCGTCGAAGATGCAGCTCACAACTTTAAGAAGGGCGATGAAATTGAAACCGTCATTCTAGCTGTCGATCCTGAACGTGAGCGTATTTCGCTTGGCGTGAAGCAGCTGGATTCAGATCCTGTTTCAGCATTCCTTGCCGATCATCCGAAGGGTTGCATTGTGAAGGGCGTGGTTCTTGAAGTTGATGCCCGTGCAGCGCTTATAGAGCTTGCTGAAGGCGTTGAAGGGCAGTTGCGTGCATCAGAGATTTCTGCTGAGCGTGTAGAAGATGCCCGTACTTTGCTGAAGGTTGGCGAAGAAGTTGAAGCGCGTGTTACTGGCCTTGATCGCAAGAGCCGAATTGTTTCTCTGTCGATTAAAGCGAAAGAAGCTCATGAAGAAGCTGAGGCAGTTCAAAGCTACCGCAGCGATTCAGAAAGCTCAGGCAGTGGCACCACCTTGGGCGACCTTCTGAAAGCGAAGATTGGTTCTGGTGAGTAATTAGAGATGGGCGCCAGTCTGATTGGAGGCTGGTGCTTTTTCTTCTGTAATTTGAGGAGCCGATCTTGGCTATGACAAAGTCCGAATTGATTGAAATGGTTGCTAAGAAGCAACGTCATTTACCAGCCAAAGACGTTGAATTGGCGGTCAAGCACTTGCTGGAACTGATGAGTCAGTCACTGGCAAATGGTGGTCGTATCGAGATTCGCGGTTTCGGAAGCTTTTCTTTGCATTTCCGTCCGCCTCGTATGGGTCGTAACCCCAAGTCGGGCGAGGCTGTTGCTTTGTCGGGGAAATATGTTCCGCATTTTAAGCCCGGCAAGGAATTGCGTGAGCGCGTTAACTCGAATCAGCATCTGGAGATTAAATAACGCTTAATCTCATCTTAAGTTTGAGTAAAACGGCTGCCTTTAGGTGGCCGTTTTTTTGTCCGATAACCTTAGCCTAGCTCGATTGGAAAGGTTGTTGTCATTAGTTATGTCTGCAAAGGGTCTTTTGGCTTACAATCTTTGCAACGCATTAAAGGCTGGGTTCAATGATTCGTAATCTACTGATGTTTCTTGGGGTGTTTGCCGCTATAGCGGTAACCGTTGTGTTTGCTGCGCTTAATCAGGGGCTGGTGCAGGTCGACCTCGCATTTTTTAGTGTTGAGGTTCAGAAGTCACTGGCATTTATTCTCGCGTTCGGTTTTGGCGCGTTGTTCGGCATGTTCTGCGCGCTACTGTTGTTATTGAAGTTATTAAATGATCGCCGCCGCTTGCGTAAGTCCTTGAAACTTGCAGAGGCCGAGGTTCGTTCGTTGCGCGAGATACCGTCTACCGATGGCGAGTGAATCAACATTCCTATTAGCTGGGTTACTTTTTGTTGCGGCGGCTCTGGGTTATCTGTTTGCCCGTTATGGCGAAGATAGGGAAGAGAATGATCCTGAGGCCTCAGGGCGCTTGAACTCCGACTATATCCGCGGGCTTAATTTTTTGCTGAACGAGCAGCCTGACCAAGCGTTGGAAGTATTCATTCGCATGGTTGAAGTGGATAATGAAACTCTGGAGACGCACTTCGCATTGGGCGGTTTATTTCGACGTCGTGGCGAAGTTGACCGTGCCATACGAGTGCATCAAAACCTGATCGCCCGGCCAAACTTGAATCAGGAGCAGCGTGACCAGGCGTATTTTGCTCTGGCCGAGGATTATCTGCGCTCCGGCCTATATGACCGGGCAGAGAAGATCTTTATTGAGTTTGAAGAGTCTTCTAAGCACCGTGATGCATCCCTGAATAAGCTCTTACGCATCTATGAAATGACCCACGATTGGGAGCAGGCCATAGAGATCTATCTTAAGCTAGAGAAGCGCGGAGCGGTTGATGGTGGCCCCGATCAGGTGGTCCACTATTATTGCGAACTGGCAGAGCAGGCGAAAGACGCAGGCAATCTGCATGCAGCAAAAGATATGCTGTCTAAAGCGATTAAGCGCAAAGCCGATAGTGTTCGTGCGCAGTTAATGGAAGCTGATCTACTGCAAGAGGCGGGCGAGCATGCCGCAGTTATTTCAATGTACTCCCGCGTGATTCATCAGGACCCGAGACTTGCTTCAGAAGTTATTCCCAGAATTGCAAGAAGTTGCAGAGAAGCGGTGGGTGAAAGCGAATTGAGTTCAATACTCTCTGAATTAATCGCCGAGCATGCTTCTGCACGCGATGCCATCGCTCTTGCGGCTATCCGCGATGAGCAGATTCAAAACCCGGTTGCTCTGGATTGCGTGCAGCAATTTGCTGTGGGTCATCCCATTCTCGGGGCATTGATCGATATTGATCATTTGACCCACGAGGACCCTGCTGTGCGCGCAGCGACCATGGCACGCATTAGAACGGCGCTGGGGCGAATTGCTGCCCAGTCGTCGCGCTACAGCTGCACTAAGTGTGGCTATGCAACCATGGAGCTTTTGTGGCAGTGCCCAAGCTGCCGCGAATGGGAGACAGTGGTGCCGAATCAACAGCTGGCCTTGGCTGCAGTTTTGAGTTAACCGCTGGCGTTTATTCCTAGCGTCTTCCCAATCGCTATAACAACAAAAATTGGCTGCTGGGCAGCGTCCCGCTGTAGCCGAAGCCGTTATCGTAATCATCTTGGTTTCTTCGTTCCAGAGTGAAACCTTAAAGCCCGTTTTTCTGTATCTACATCTCCCATGGCATATCTGACTGATATTGGCATTTTTTTGTGCTGAGTATTTACCAAGCAATGTCTACGATTCTGTTCCGGTCGGCATCTGGCCTGCCGGGTTCTATGAGGAGTATGACTATGCAAACATCACTACTGAGCCTGCTGGCAGGGTTGTTGCCTGCACTGGCATTGGCCGGGCCCGTTGATATCAATACAGCGGATGCGATGACGCTTGCCGCAGAGCTTGATGGTGTGGGTCTGTCTCGGGCAGAGGCTATTATCGACTACCGCAACCTCAATGGTTCATTTGCAGCAGCTGAGCAGTTGTTGGATGTGAAAGGTATCGGGCCACAGGTGTTGGATGCGAACCGGATGAATATTCAGATCAGTGAGTCAAAATAATCCGGCTTATGATGCCGGGCTGTCTGTAGGCCCGGCATTTGCATTTTTGGGTATCGCTTCGCATCAGGTGCTACTAAAGGTAGAATCCCCACTGTTCTTGAATTCAATAACAGGTATGCGTGCATGAAATCTAAAGTAAATACAGCCGTTTTCCCGGTTGCAGGCAGGGGTACGCGTTTTCTTCCGGCGACTAAGGCCATCCCTAAAGAGATGCTGCCGATTGTTGATAAGCCGCTTATTCAATACGCGGTGGAAGAGGCAGTGGCTGCCGGAGCTACTCGTCTTGTGTTTATTACCCACCGCAGTAAAGGGGCGATTGAGCGGCACTTTCAAACGAACTATGAATTGGAAAGTATTCTTAAAGATTCCGGTAAAGAGGCATTGCTGGAGTTATTGCATGAGACGGTCCCACCCGGCGTGAGGTTTTATTACGTAGAACAAGGCGAGCCTTTGGGTCTTGGCCATGCTGTTTTGTGTGCAAAAGAGGTGGTGGGTAATGAACCGTTTTTCGTGCATTTACCGGATGACCTGATTCGCTCCGATCTGGGCTGTCTGTCTGAGCTCAGTGAGATCTATGAGGAAACCGGTGCCAGCGTTATTGCTGTGGAGCCTGTTCCGCAAGAACGCACATCCAGTTACGGCGTTGTTGATATCGATGAGCGTAGCGTGCTGAAGCAGATCGTCGAGAAGCCCGATCCAAAAGAAGCGCCGTCTAACCTGGCTGTGGTCGGGCGCTATTTGCTGACACCTGATATTTTCGATTTGTTGGAGCGAACTCAACGCGGTGCTGGGGGTGAAATTCAGCTAACCGATGCCATTGCTGAATTGTTGCCGACGCAGGAGATTACGGCTTGCCGTTTCTCCGGCATTCGTTATGACTGCGGTAATAAATACGGTTATGTAACCGCTAACCTGGATTTGGCACTTGAGCAGGAAGATATTAGGGCGGCGTTGCAAGAGCATTTGAAGCAACTGTAGTTGAGCCCTATAAAGGCCCGCTGCTAGCTCATGCTCCTCTGCCAGCCCTTAATGGCCCCAGAGCGATTCTGTTGAGCCCACAGAATCGCTGATTAACGTCCTCTAAAGACTGCAAAACTGCTAAGGATATGCTGGATTTGTCTAACCAATATCTGGACATGCGCCGGGAACTCTGGCATTTTCACGTCCGTGCGCTGTTCGCATAAACGCTTCAGGAGCGTTTTGGTGTCGGGAATTCTTAGCTGGCGGTGACGGTTTTGGTCGCAACGCCGGCTTTTTTATTGTTTTTTTAATTGTTTTAAGTGTAGATAAATCATGGATATTTCTAAGATCTCATTGGGTAGCAACCCACCGGAAGAGCTAAACGTCATTATCGAAGTGCCTCTGGGTGGTGATCCGATTAAATACGAGTTGGATAAAGAAAGCGGCGCGCTGTTCGTCGATCGTTTTTTGTATACGGCCATGACGTACCCCTGTAACTATGGCTTTGTGCCGCATACGCTGTCCGATGATGGTGATCCGATTGACGTGATGGTTTATGGCTCACGTCCGATTATTCCGGGTGGCGTTGTTGCCGTGCGTCCTATCGGCGTGCTGATGATGGAAGACGAAGCCGGTATTGATGAAAAGGTATTTGCAGTTCCGACCTATAAGCTTACAAAACGTTTTGATCGGGTTAAAGATTACAACGATGTTCCGGAGATTATGCTCCAGCGCATTAGCCACTTTTTCGAGCAGTACAAAGCCCTTGAGCCGGATAAGTGGGTTAAGGTTATTGGCTGGGAGGGCATTGATGTGGCCCAGCAAGTAATTCTTGAATCTATTGAGCGTTACAACAAAAAACCGTAGTTTTCGGTCTGATTTGTTTCCTGAAAAGACCGGTTTTACCGGTCTTTTTTTATGCCAATAAAAGTAATCGTTGCATAAAATTTATTCCGAGCTAATGGCTTTGGAGGAATCAGTCAGTAAGGAGTTTTGGTTGCGCACAATAGGGTTAAACGATGGGGTTGTAGAATGAGGTTTATTTCTGGATTCGTCCCATTGTTCTTGGTCGACGCGTTAGTTGTTAGTTTTTGCGCAGTTTAACAACGTGCTTTTTCTCCCAACGAGAATAGCCGTGCTTGGCCTATACGCATGATTCGGGAACTTATTCCGGCTGAGTAGGCAATATCCACTGTGTGTGCAGGTCCCGATAGCGTATTGCACTCAGTTTGGTAAGCCGCTTTTAAGGACTGCTGCGCCTGCGTATTAACCTTAGCCTTAATACATTCCGGATAACAAAAAAGCCCCGCCAGTTATGGCAGGGCTTTTTTTGTATGGCTCCCCAGGGCGGACTCGAACCACCGACAGGCTGATTAACAGTCAGCTGCTCTACCAACTGAGCTACTGGGGAATTGAGCGCGAGATTTTGCGGTAAGGCACCCGGCAAGTCAAGAATCCATGCCCGTTTCAGGGTAATTAGACTTTGCCGCAGCCTTCTGTTCGCAGATCTAACCCATAAACGTCTTAATGCGGGCGATAGCCTTTTCCAGAACGTCCATGCTGGTCGCGAAGGAGATGCGGATATATCCTGGGGCCCCGAACGCTGATCCGGGAACTAAAGCCACATCAGCTTCATTTAACAACATGCTGGAGAATTCGCTGTCGTCCTTTGCACCCTTGATTTTCATGGCTTCAGAAATGTCGGGAAAGGCGTAAAACGTGCCAGCACCTTCGATGCACTTAAAGCCCGGAACCTCGTTTAGCGCAGCAACTATATAGTCATGGCGCTTTTTGAACTGAACTACCATCTCATTAACACAATCCATGCTGCCTTCGAGCGCCGCAACACTTGCTGCCTGGGAAATACTGGTCGGGTTCGATGTGCTCTGGCTCTGCACTTTTTTCATTGCTTTAATGATTTCAGCAGGACCGCCACAGTAACCAATGCGCCAGCCCGTCATTGAGTAAGCTTTTGAGACACCGTTTAGGGTGATAGTGCGATCGTGCAAATCCGGGTTGGCCTGAGCAAAGCTGGTGAACGGCTCGTCGGCCCAGCAGATATGCTCGTACATATCATCTGTGGCAATAACAATGTTCGGGTATTTCTTCAGAACAGCACCGAGCGCCTGCAACTCTGCTTTGGTGTAAGCCGCGCCTGTCGGATTGCTCGGACTGTTCAGGAACAAGAGTTTGGTTTTATCTGTAATCACGCCTTCAAGGTCTGCAGGCGTGATTTTGAAGGCCTGATCGATGCCGCCCAGTACTTCAACGGGAATGCCATCAGCCAGTTTGACCATGTCGGGGTATGAAACCCAGTAGGGTGCCGGAATAATGACCTCATCACCCGGGTTCAGTAGCGCCATGCAAACGTTATAGCACGATTGCTTGCCACCGCAGGACACCAAAACTTGTTCAAGCGTATAGTTCAGGTCATTGTCGCGTTTGAATTTCGCAATAATCGCGTTCTTTAGCGCAACAGTGCCATCAACGGCTGTGTATTTGGTCTGGCCATTCTGAATGGCTGCAATACCGGCCTGTTTAATGTGTTCTGGGGTATCGAAATCGGGTTCGCCAGCACCCAGACCAATAACATCGCGGCCCGCGGCACGAAGCTCTGCGGCCAGCTGGGTTACTGCCATAGTGGGCGAGGGCTTAACGCGTTTCACGCGTTCGGAAACTGATAGACTCACTTGATTGTCCTAGAGTTAACTGAAGACCCGAGAATCAGGTCTTAACAACCCGCAATTTTACGGGAATAGACGCCCGCAACCAATACTCAGGAAGGAATTCCTCCCAGATTTATATGAGTTTAAGCAAAGAAAAATTTGAATTGGTGTCTGACTACGAGCCCGCCGGTGACCAGCCAGCCGCCATTGCGGCACTGGTAGAAGGGCTGCGTGACGGTTTGGCAGGTCAGACCTTGCTCGGAGTTACCGGGTCCGGCAAGACCTTCACGATGGCTAATGTCATTTATGCGCTACAGCGTCCGACGCTCATTATGGCTCACAACAAGACACTGGCTGCGCAGTTGTACGGTGAAATGCAGGAGTATTTTCCGAACAATCGAGTGGAATACTTCGTATCCTACTACGACTACTATCAGCCCGAAGCTTATGTGCCGTCATCTGATACGTTCATTGAGAAAGACGCTTCGATCAATTCGCATATCGAGCAAATGCGATTGTCAGCGACCAAGGCGCTGATGGAAGGTGGCGGGTCAATTATTATCGCCACGGTGTCGGCAATTTATGGTCTGGGTAACCCGGAATCCTATTTCAGGATGATTCTACATTTAAGCCGTGGCGAGAAAATGAATCAGCGCGATATTCTGCGGCGTCTTGCAGAGATGCAATACACTCGCAACGAAATCGATTTAGTGCAGGGTTGCTATCGGGTTAAGGGAGACATCATCGATGTATTTCCGGCTGAGTCTGAAAAAGAAGCCGTCCGTATTGAACTGTTTGATGATGATATCGAAAATCTGTCGTATTTTGATCCACTCACCGGCGAAGTGTTGCGCAAGGTTCCCCGTTTAACGGTTTACCCGAAAACTCATTACGTGACGCCACGTGAAGTTTTGGTAAGTGCGGTTAAGAAAATCAAAGCCGAGCTCAAAGAGCATTTGGTGGTGTTGCGTGATTTGAACAAGTTAGTTGAGGCGCAGCGGCTTGAGCAGCGAACCCTGTATGACATTGAAATGATCAATGAGCTTGGCTATTGCAGTGGTATTGAGAACTACAGCCGCTATTTATCGGGCCGTGAAACTGGCGAGCCACCACCATGCTTGTTTGATTATCTCCCTGCCGATGCATTGCTGATTGTCGATGAGAGCCATGCGACGATTCCGCAGATTGGAGGCATGTACAAAGGCGATCGTTCGCGCAAAGGAACTCTGGTCGAGTATGGCTTTCGCTTGCCATCTGCGCTGGATAACCGGCCACTGCGGTTCGATGAATTCGAGAAGACTTCTCCTCAGACGATATACGTTTCTGCCACGCCGCGTCTTTATGAGCGTGAACACTCTGACGTGATTGCCGAACAGGTGGTGCGACCTACGGGTTTGGTCGATCCTGATATTGAGATTCGTCCTGCCGGCAGTCAGGTGGACGATGTGCTTTCAGAAATTAGCCTGCGGGTGAAGGTGTGTGAGCGCGTGTTAATCACCACGCTAACCAAACGAATGGCAGAAGACCTCACCACCTATCTTCATGAGCACGGTGTTCGGGTGCGTTATTTGCATTCGGATATTGAAACGGTAGAGCGCACAGAAATTATTCGCGACCTGCGCTTGGGTGAGTTCGATGTCCTGGTGGGTATTAACTTGCTGCGTGAGGGCCTCGATATGCCGGAGGTGTCATTGGTTGCGATTCTTGATGCCGATAAGGAGGGCTTTCTGCGGTCTGACAGCTCCCTAATTCAAACCATGGGCAGGGCCGCACGTAACGTAAACGGCAAAGCAATTTTGTATGCCGATAGAATCACCGGGTCTATGCAACGCGCGATGGATGAAGTCGCACGACGTCGCACTAAGCAAATTGCGCACAATGAAGCGCATGGGATTACCCCTAAAACAATCCATAAGCAGGTGCGGGATATCATGGAGGGTGCGAGGCCAGGGGGCAGTCGTGCCGAGCGACTGCATCGTGTGGCAGAGCGCGGTGGTAAGTACGCGCATCTCACGCCCCAAGAAGCAATGCAGAAGATTAAGCAGCTCGAGAAAAACATGCTGAAGCATGCGCGGGAGCTGGAATTTGAGGAGGCGGCAGCATTGCGTGATGAGATCAGCCAGCTGCAGCAACAGGCACTTGGGCTGTCGGACGCTAAAACGGGTTGATACGGGCTTTCTATAGAGTCTCTCCAAATCAAATAATGAGTGTGCTCAGATAAACGTCTGCGCCCGTTATTTCAATAGAAGTTGGTCTCTGTCTGTGGCTTACTGCAGTCTGAAGCCATATCAGACATGTTGTTTTCAGCGGTTAAAAGTCTTGCCTTGTCTATTGTGTCGTTTTTTAGATAACCATCCATGGTTCCTGTCGAGGATGGCTAATAGCACTTCGGAGGAAAAAGAAGCGGTTAAGACGACGGCAAAGAGCCCGAGTTAGATTTTCAAATCAAATAGATACGTGTGTCTTAGGCTGTGCATCAGAAGTACACAAGAAGTGTTTAAAAAGGTAAACTTAAGTGTTTATACATCTTCTTTATAGATTGATATCTCAGGGTAAGTTATGAATGAACAATCGTCTCAAGAAATAACCTTCTTGGATCTTATTAGAATACTGATACAGCATAAGTGGTTGATGCTTGTTGTGTTCGTTTTGGTCCAGGTCGGAGCTGCTGTTTATGCATACAAGGCAACAGTTACTTATAAAGTATCCGTCATAGTCGCGCCTTCGGCGGATAGAGGGTCTGCTGGAGGTCTCTCATCCATAATGAATGCTGTAGGTGGTGGTGGGGCGCTTGCTGGTATTGGCCGATTTGAACAGACTTCTCAGGGGATGGCCATATTGGAGTCGGAGCAATTTTTGCGGGAATTTATTAACCAGAATAATTTACTCCCAATTCTGTATGCGGGTCGGTGGGATTCGAAAACCTCTGATTGGAAAGATCCAGGTTCCGATGACGTACCAAGGATTTCAGATGCGTATAGGAAGTTCAACTCTAAGTTAAGTGTAAGTGATCCAAACGGAGGGCTGGTGACACTTAACATTGTCTGGACTGACCCTGATCTGGCGGCAAAATGGGCTAATGAGCTTGTTTTTACTCTGAATGAACGGCTGCGTTCCATTGCGATTAAAGAAGCCAATCAAACTATAGATTATCTTAATAAAGAGGTTGAAAAAACCAGAATAGTCGAGTTGCGGCAGGCTATCTATTTCATGATTGAAGAGCAGATAAATATTCGAACCATGGCCAATATCCAGCAAGAATATGCGTTCAAGGTAATAAGTCCCGCGATTGCGCCGGAGTTGGATCAATACAGTAGCCCAAGGTACTCGCTAATCTTTGTGCTCGCACTCATATTTGGCGTTGTGTTGGGTGCTATGGCTTGCTGGGTTATTTACGGCATCCAACGGTTGCGCGAAGAGATATTGGACTAGCAGCTGTGCCATCAATGCTCAACCATGCTGAGATCAAGCAACTGGATGAGTGGAATGAGACTGAGCGTAGCTATCAGGAAGATGCCACACCGGTCAGCCTGCTACCCGAGCAGACCGCAGCCATGATAGATGCTCTCGCACTGCATTATGGGCAATCCCGACTAAGCTACTTCCTGAGGTTTTGGCCCCCGAGATGAGTTCAGTAAAGGATACTCTGGCATCTCGATTTGAAAATGTGGTGGCGGCCAATCGCGACCGGTGGGCAGTTGTGTCGGGCGATCAGCATTGGACCTATGCTGAATTGAATTCCTGCGCAAATTCAGTGACAGCCGAATTAATTGCTCTGCAGGATGTGACTGGCCCAGTCGGGCTGCTTCTGGGGCATGATGCACCTATGCTCGCTGGCCTTCTGGGCGTTTTAAAATCTGGCAGAGCCTATGTGCCGCTAGACCCAAGTGCGCCGGAAGAGCGTCTGCGGCAATTGATTGAGGGCGGCGAGATTTCGACGCTGGTTATAGATGATCGATATGTGAATCTAGCCACTGATATCAATCATTATGCACTGCCGGTGATTGAGGTTAGCTCAGCTGCCCGCACGGGGCATGCAAATCCCGGGTTGGAGATCAACGCCGACTCCCTGGCCTATGTGCTGTTTACTTCGGGTTCAACGGGTAAGCCGAAGGGCGTGATGCAGACGCATCGCAACGTTTTGCATCATGCGGATACTTATCGTGATGCCCTGAATATTTGTCCGGACGATAGGCTGAGTCTATTCTCGACTTACGGCTTTGATGCGTCTGTAATGGATATATTCGGTGCGCTGCTAGCGGGCGCTTGTCTTTATCCTTTGGACATACGCAAGGAAGGCTCATCCCAAGCGGTGTTGCAGAAACTGATGGATCATAGAATCAGTATCTTTCACTCGACGCCTACTCTGTATCGCTTCCTGTTTGACGAGCTTGGCGAGCAAACACTGGCTGCCGTCCGGCTTGTTGTGCTCGGTGGTGAAGAAGTCCGAGTTGCTGATTTCGAATTGTTCCGCAGGCATTGCAGCAAGGGAGCTCAGTTCATCAATGGGCTCGGGCCGACGGAGTCAACCTTGGCGCTGCAATATTTTGCCGATCATGCTACGCAATTAACCGGCACTGTTGTGCCGGTGGGCAATGCTGTAAAAGGATGTGAAGTGTTTCTGCTTGACGAGAATGGCGAGTCCACTGCGTTGCAGGGTGAGATATGTATCCGTAGCGACTTTGTGACAGCAGGTTACTGGCGTGATGAAGTCTCGACCGCCGCTGCATTTAGCGGGACTGCATCGAAGGGTGTGCCCATTTTCCGTACGGGAGATCTGGGGCGTTTCGCACCGGCTGGCGAAATTATTTTTGTGGGTCGCCGAGATTCGCAGGTTAAGATCCGTGGTCACCGGGTCGAACCGGGTGAAATCGAGGCAATGCTTAAGGAACATGCGGCGATCAAAAGTTGTGCTGTGAACCTGAGCGATGATGCAATCGGTGAACCATATCTTGTGGCTTACTGCGTAAGTCACAAGGGTGTCTCTGCAGACAGTGATGAATTACGCACTTTTATGCGCACGGGACTGCCAGACTACATGGTCCCAGCAGTATATATGCAAGTCGATGAAATACCATTGATGCCTAATGGCAAGCTCGATCGAAGTGCATTACCAGCGCCTACAATGCAGGCCGCGTTGCAGGACTATGTAGCCCCGAACACATCGCGGGAAAAATCGCTGGTAACGTTATGGGAAGAAGTGCTTAAGCGTAAAAACATTGGCATTCATGATAACTTCTTCGAGTTAGGCGGTCACTCTTTGCTGGCTCTTACGCTGGTTTCACGTATTCGGGATCAGCTGGATTCCACAACTAAACTGCGGATGATATTTAATCATCCGACTATTGTGGAATTTGCTGCTCAGTTAGATTCTTTGTTGTCATCAGATAGTATTGCTCCAGTGCTCGCTGAGCATAAGGTATTACATCCAGCATTAATGCCAGTTAATCTCACTGGCGCAAATCCACCTCTTTTTTGCGTGTATGGTGAGCCTGCTGTGCTGGCCTCTAAGCTTAGTAAGCGCCGTCCCGTTTACTCGTTAAATACGGCCTATGGAGACGGCGACATATCCACCGCACCAAATGATATAAGGGATGCCGCTCGTATCTACATCGAGGCCATTCAATCAGTCCAGCCCACTGGGCCGTACTTTTTGTACGGCCACTGTTCTGGAGCTACGATTGCCTATGAAATAGCCCAGCTGTTGCAAGCAGAGGGTCATAACGTACCTCATCTGTGCATGCTCGAGCCAAGTTTGAATGCCAAGGGCATGAAAGAGTCTGCGGGGTTATTAATTAAGGTTATTCGCACCAGTGGGTTTAGTATTGCGCGTTTCAAGGCGCTATTTTCAGTTACCAGTGTATTGCTGCGATTGGCGCCTGGTGTTCTATACTTCAAGCTCCGGCTATTATGGCATTCGACATTGGGTACGACGGCTGAGATGGAATTGCGACTCGATAGCCATCTTAGAAAGATTGTTCGCTCAGTCAGGGCGTATGTCTATCACGAGCTAGATTGCAACATTAGTATTGGCTATCGCAATCTTGACGATGTGCAGATTGGTGAATTAGAGAAATTCTGGGGGAAGGTGACCGGTCACGAGGTGAGAGTGTACTCAGTAGAGGCAGGGTCTGGGCACTTAGCTGTTTTAGAAGGTACGCCTTT
The DNA here is from genome assembly GCA_018699155.1 of Chromatiales bacterium. GTDB lineage: Bacteria > Pseudomonadota > Gammaproteobacteria > Steroidobacterales > JABIQA01. Next base: position 880 of record JABIQA010000120.1, on the reverse strand, counting down.
GGAAACAACAGCGTCTGTAATTGACGCATCTGTTGAAGAATAGTTTGTCTAGAGCCATGCTTTAGAATAACCAAGTGTCATATGGTAAGAATGCATGTAGGTTTTGTCCTTCAGTATTGATAAAGCCCTTAAAAGCCGCTGCTGCGCCCAGTAAGCTTGATGCAATAAGTGCAGCTTTCAAACTCCGCTCAAAGTTAAGCCCTAAGCGCGAATAGCTCGCAACTATAGAGAGGGGGCAGACTATAGAAATAAGCAGGTACAAGCGGACTCCGGCGTAGCTATATTGAGAAATAAGCGCAGCAGTTAGTAAGAAAAGTTCTCCCAATACGATCAGTTTAAGTTTTTCTCCGGTTGGTAGTTTGCCGAAAAATAAAACGCCTAAAATTATTGAGACACGGCAGAATCCGAATAGGCTGGATACAATCTGCGAGCCTCCCTTGGCTTCCTCCGCTGGTGCATACAGGAGAGCCTTTTGCACAAAATAAAGTTCGGCTATAAGAAAGGCGAGGGCGGAAAAAACCAATAGTCCTAGCATATAAGCGATGGATAAAAACTTCAGCCATGGACGTTGAGAGATGGCAATATATGAAAGTGAAAATAGAGCGGAGTAATGAAAGAAAATGGCTGAAATGCCTGTCAAGAATGCCCGTTTGGAAAAGCCTTTTCTGAATGCTTGTACGGCGAGCATTACGATAATCGTTGCAAGACCATCACGAATGATATTCATGCTGTATTGGTAGCCCATAAGTGGCAATACATAGGCAAGAAAAAAAAATCGCTCGTTTTGGTTCGCCCTTTTAATGTATACCGCGGCTAGAAAAAAGAAGACTAAGGCTACCGCTCTTACTGCTATGGTTGCGTCTTGGAAGAGGGCGGTAAG
>JABIQA010000025.1 GCA_018699155.1 Chromatiales bacterium | reverse complement strand
TATTGAGCCGGAAGACAACCTATTTGATGATGGTTTAGGGCTGGATTCTATTGATGCCCTCGAAATCGCTGTGGCAGTGTCCCAGAATTATGGTGTTCATATAAAGGCCGAAGACGAAGAAACCAAAGAGGTTTTTCGTACTTTGCGAACCTTATCTGCATTTATCGGCCAGCAGGCTGTCGCTGGTTAAACTCGGCAAAACTGTTTGTCGTGTTTGTCGGGTTTGGCCCGGAGGTCAGTGTTGAATTCACCAACTCACTTAATGTTAGACCGGTCAATGCATCGGCCTATGTTTCTGACCGAAAAAGGGGAGATTTCTACTGCAGATTTTTTGTCTCATGTGGCTGCGCTTGCAGAAAGACTTCCCGATAAACCGTACGCGATAAATTATTGCGAGAATCATTATGAGTTCGCCGTAACTTTTTTTGCCGTTTTGCTTCGAGGCCAATGCAATGTCCTATTGCCGGGTCATCAGGCGGGTTTACTGAAGGGTGCCGCACGGCAGTTTTCTGATGCTTATGTTGTGAATGCCGGCTCATTAAATGAGTCTCCTTTGCCCGTGTTTGATATGTCCGGAGTCAAGCGAAACTCAGGTAACACTCTGGTGCCGTTATTGCCTGCGGACCAATTGGCTGCAATCGTTTATACCTCCGGTACCACCGGTATCTCAAAGTCTATAGAGAAGACGGTGGGCAGCCTTTTCTATGGTGCAAAGATCAACAGTGGTGTATTGCATGAGTCGTTATCATTAGGCCGTAATCCGGCAATTGTAGCGACCGCACCGCCTTGGCATATGTATGGCCTCGAGTGGTCTTTGCTAGTGTCCTGCGTTTCTGATATTGCCATATTTTCAGGTTCGACACTGTTTCCCGGTGATGTTATCGCGGCTCTAAAGCTTGTCGGAGAGGACAACTGCTTTGTATCGACGCCGCACCATTTGCGGGCCCTGTATCGCTCGGGCATGGATATATCTCTGGTTCGTCATCTGTTGTCAGCTACAGCACCATTAAATGATAGCTTGGCGATGGATTTACTTGATTCAATTCGTGGGGATTTGCTTGAGATTTATGGTTGTAGCGAAGCCGGATCATTTGCCTGCCGTTCGTCAGTTGCTGCCGAATGGCAGCAGTATTTTAGGTGTTTTGCTGAGTTCACTATGATTGAGGAAGATGGCGCAGCCATTTTGTCCGCGCCTCATCTTGCTCATCCTGTGAAGCTTGCAGATGAATTATGTTTTTCTGAGAACGGCGGTTTTTCAATAGTGGGTCGTGATTCGGATCTGATTAAAGTGGCCGGGAAAAGGGCATCTCTTGCAGATTTAAATGCCACATTGCTGTCTCTGGAAAGCGTTGTTGATGGTGTCGTTTTGCCGCCCCAGACTGAAGGCGGCCGTTTGCTTATATTGGTGGTTCTGCAGGATGGAGATGCTGCCATCGTTGAAAAGGCGTTGGCAGGCCTAATTGAGCAGAGCTTTTTGCCGCGCAGAGTCCGTCAGGTTGATGCATTGCCTCGCGACGAGACGGGCAAGCTAAAACAAGTGGCGCTGCAGGCCTTGTTGCAGGCTGAGGCTGTTCCTGTGAAATCAGGAAAAACACAGGATGAATTTAGTGGGCTGGCGTAAGCGACCTGAGGCCGGTTCCATGTGGGCTATTCGCTTCATGGAGCTTTTTGCGATTACTTTTGGCCGGGCAGCAGTTTTTGTGTTGCTGTATCCGGTGGTGCTGTACTTTGCTCTTGTTCGTGCCGATGAGCGTCGTGCATCACAGGATTTTCTGGCGCGTGTTTATAGACGCAAGCCAAAATGGCATGAAATATTCGCCCAATTCATGACTTTCGCTCGCGTGACTACCGACCGGGTATTCATCATGTCGGGTCGCACCAGTAATATCCGGATACGTTACTTTGGCACGGAGCCATTGGTTGACCTTGTGCAGGATGCTCAGGGTGGGGTTTTTTTAGCGGCGCATTTTGGTTCGTTTGAGGCGGCGCGCATGGTCGCAGTTGAGCATCCTCAGGTACAAATGAGGATTGTAGTTGATGATGAAATCAACCCTAATTTTATGCGCCGAATGGCCGAAATTGATCCGGAGTTTATCCTTTCAATTATTAGTCCCCATCAATCGGCGGCCTCGCTTGGTGTAGAGATCGCAGCAGCAATGCGTGAGTCACAGTGGGTAGGCTTTCTTGCTGATCGGGTGTTTGATAGTGATCGTGTGATTGAAGTTGACTTCCTTGATGGTAAGGCCAGGTTGCCGGCTGGACCGTTTATGGTGGCAGCGGCTTTTAAGGCCCCCGTGATTGCGATCTTCCCGATCTTCGTTGATGGTGGTTATGACGTGCATTGCGAGGTTCTTACAACGGGCCTGAAGACATCCCGCAAGGATCGTCAACAAGACATACAGTTGTTCGCGCAGCATTATATGGATTGTCTGGAGAAATATGTAAAAAGAGCTCCCGACAACTGGTTTAATTTTTATGATTATTTTATATGAAAGCCTTATTGCATAGGGTGAGCATAGCCAGCTTTGGAATGGGGCGTTTTTATTGCTGTGTCTTTTTGACTCTTTCTGCGGCCTCCGCTTGTGCTGAATCTGTAGCTTCTGATCCGGAGCTTGTGAGGATTCTTTCGAGCCTGGATGTGCGACGTGATGAGCCGCGTGCATACAGCGAATACCGGATGACTGCCCGTTTACGTGAACCGCTGAAAATTACCGGAGACATTGTTTTTAGTGCTCAGGGTGAGTTGATAAAACGTGTCATCGAGCCATTTCAGGAAACGATTACAATTGGCAATAATTTAGTTCGAGTACAGCGAGTTAATAAAATGCGCGAGTTCTCGATTGCTAAAGATCAGGGGCTGTACGACTTTTTCCGCAGCTTGCGCGCCATGCTTGAAGGCGACATTAATACGATTGATGAATTGTATGTTGTCGCAATTGAGCGTGATGGAGATAACTGGACGTTGATCTGTAAGCCCAAAAATAAGTATTTACGCCGCTATGTGCTGGAGATGAATGTGTCCGGAGCAGCCGATGAGATTACTGAAATTTTCATTGATCAAGGACGAAAACGATGGCAGCGCTTGAGCTTTTCGCTAGTTGAGGCGACACGACCTTGAGATCTTGGCCGTGACCGATGCTCGCCCCCGCAATCTGCGTGTTTGGCTGCTGCTGTGGTTATTGTGTGCAGGATTGAGCGCACTTACGGTGATTACCCGTTTTAATAGTACGGTTGATCTCGCGTACTTTTTGCCGGCGGCTGAAACACCTCAGGAATCGGTCTTGGTCGACCGTCTCGGTCAGGGGGCAGGGTCACAGCTTTGGTTTATTGTTTTGCCGGAAGGTTTTTCTACCCAGCCCTTTGATGCCAGCAATGAATTCAGGTTCCAACTGGAGAATTCGGGACTGTTTCGCAGCGTTTATAACGGCCGACAGACACTGTCGGTTGAGCGGTTGCCGGATGTTATTTTTGCCAACCGCTATTTGCTCGATGATATTGACCTTTCACAGGCGGGCGTGAATGCTGCCATAAGTTCGCGTATACCCGATCTTACATTTGCCCCGGATCCGGCGCTGGAAGATATTATTGCTGCAGATCCTTATTTGTCTTCGCTGGAAGTCCTAAGCAAGATTTCTGCTGATCAAAGTTCTGACACTATGACTTGGGTTACTCCGGGCGGACGTGTTTATCTTGTGGCGGAGGCGCGTGCGCCGGCTTATGAGATCGGAGCGCAGCAGAAGATCGCAGCCTTGATTTCTAGTATTGCGAATGATCAGTTTAGTGCGGTTGCGCAGACCTATGGTGTAGGTGCCTATGGCGTGGAGTTGCAGCGGACAATTCAGTCTGAGGCTCAGTTTCGCAGTCTGCTTGCGATACTGGTAATTATTCTGGTGTTGCTTGCGGTATACCGCAGTGTGCATGTCGTGTTGTTAAGCGCGTTGCCACTCGTGATTGGTGCGCTTGCCGCACTGGCTGCGGTAACCCTGTTGTTCGATCAGATTCATGGCATCACACTGGCTTTCGGTTTTACCTTGTTTGGCGTAGCGATAGATTTTCCATTGCATGTGTTTAGTCATGGTCGCAGTGGCCGGGCAGCATTGGAGCATATATGGCCGACTTTGCGTCTTGGGGCGGGCAGCACTGTACTTGCGTATCTCGCCGTGGCTGCTTCGGGTTCCGAAGGTTTAGCCCAATTGGGCGTGTTTTCGGCGGTTGGGGTGAGTGTTGCTTTGTTGGTCAGCATGACTCTGTTGCCGTCATTGATTGGAGACGTTGCTTCGGTTTCAGATGAGCCCGCTATTTCGGCGGAACCAGTGCGGTTACGCCACCATGTATGGTTATTGATATTGCTGCTTGGTGGTTCAGTATTGTTTCGTGGCGCCGATCATTTGTGGTCTGATGATTTATCCGCATTAACGCCACTGCCTGCTGAAACTATCGAACGCGATAGGGCATTGCGTGCAGAGTTCGGCGCACCGGATATTCGCTATTTGTTATTACTGCAGTCGCAGGACCTTGAGTCATTGCTTAAAGAAACCTTGAGGGTCACGGAACTTCTTCGATTGCATCCGGAATTAGTCGGCTCGGTTCAGTCGGTGTCGGACCTGTTGCCGCCTTCAGTGCTGCAGGAACAGCGGGCTGCAATGGCTGCCGTCTTTAAACCCGAGTTTGCCATTCAAGCTGCCCGTGAGTTCGGGTTGGTCGACGATGCTTTCGAAGCGTTTTCTACCAACGTGATGGGGTTACAACGGAGGCCTTTATTAGTCCCCGAGAGTTATGCGGGTACAGTCTTTGAGCAGAGCATTGCATCTGGTTTGTATGAGCGGGAAGGTGTGTGGTCTTCTGTTTTGATTCCTGGACAGATTACCGATGTGGCCGTTTTCTCTGATGAGCTTGCTGATTATGCGCCCGAAGCTGTGCTCATCGATTTGAAGCAGGCGTCGGTATCGCTGG
>JABIQA010000137.1 GCA_018699155.1 Chromatiales bacterium | reverse complement strand
CGATCACTTCGAGGGCATTTTGCTAGCCTGGAAAGCCGAACTGATGCAAGAAGTCGATCGTACTATGCACCATATGCAGGATGAGGCCAGCAACTTCCCCGACCCTACTGACCGCGCAACCCAGGAGTCTGAATTCGGACTGGAGTTGCGTACCCGTGACCGCGAACGTAAGCTGATCAAAAAGATCGACTCAACACTCAAACGCATTGAACAAGGTGACTACGGCTACTGCGAAGAAACTGGTGAAGAAATCGGTCTGCGACGTCTTGAAGCCCGCCCCGTAGCAACACTTTCGGTCGAAGCTCAGGAACGCCGTGAACTTGCGGAAAGACAATTCCGTGACAATGACGATCGTTATCGGTAGATCACTGCTGCAGACTCCCTGCGGTTGCAAATGACCAGCCCGAGGGAGTCTAACCGCACGGAAGCCTTCAAAAATAAAGGCTATCGGGGTCGTTTCGCTCCTTCACCAACAGGCCCCCTGCACTTTGGGTCATTGGTCACAGCCATTGCCAGCTATCTGGAAGCCCGCTGCAATCATGGTGAGTGGCTTGTCCGGATAGAAGACCTCGACCCTCCACGCGAAGTTGCAGGTGCCGATACGGATATTCTTCGCGCACTCGATGCACACGGCTTTGAATGGGATGAAGAACCCCTATGGCAAAGCACCCGCTTAGACATATACGCTAGCGCACTTAATGAACTGCACGCGGGCGACCTCGCCTACGTCTGTCATTGCGCCCGAAAGCAACTTAGCGCCCTGGCGAAGCCTGGTCCGCTAGGGCTAATTTACCCAGGCATCTGCAGTAACAAAAAACATTCGTTCGATACGCAACATGCCATCAGACTGCGCACCCACAACCACGCGATCAGCTTCAACGATAAATTACAGGGCCATACCGAACTAAATTTGCATAAAAATGTTGGCGACTTTCTGATTCGTCGTGGCGATGGGCTAGCGGCTTACCATTTAGCCGTCACTGTCGACGATGCCCTGCAGAATATCACTGATGTGGTCCGCGGCAGCGACCTGCTTATGTCTACTCCTTGCCACATTCACTTGCAACAAAGCCTCGGCTATGTCGAACCAAGCTATATGCATATTCCGATAGCGATCGACGCCAGTGGCAAAAAGCTCTGCAAACGCGGCGGTGCCGATGAACTGAACCTCGCGCTCGCCGGGGGCAATTTACTGCGGGGAATGCGGTTTCTCGGACTTCGTCCGCCTGCTGAACTCGAAAATGCTGAAATCGCCGAAATCTGGCTCTGGGCAAGGGGTAGCTGGAATATAAAGCCGCTGCGCGGGGTTCTGGAAAAGCCTGAAATTGGACATCTTAAGTAAAATGGACGAACTTAGTGATGCTAGATAGTGTCGAACAAAATATGTGTTTGGCGATGGTACAGACCCGATAATTAATCTCGCCGGAATTCTATAACCTGCGATTAAAACAGGGGCTTATAATTATGGACGGTAACCCGAGACTCATTCGGAAATACGCAAACCGGCGACTTTATGACACCGCGCAAAGTCGCTACGTCAATCTTCAAGACGTTCGGCATCTCATCCTTGCCGGCAAATACATAAAAGTTGAAGACCAGGCGACGAAGAGCGATATAACCAACGGCATTCTTTTGCAGATTATCGCTGCGCACGATCCGGAAACAGCGCCACTACTCTCCTCTGACATACTGACGGACCTGATTCGTGCCAGTTCTATCAATCAGGATCCGACATTGGCAGGAAGACTTCAGCAGGCCTGTCGGACCGTTCTAAACAGTCATCATCATTAATCCGGTCATGACTCGCAGAGCATCCTGACCTGCATAAAACTTGTACGCGAATTACAGTTATTAATTAATGCGTACTTTTGAACGTAAAAAGCCGCAAAGCTCAGCGAGCAATGCGGCTTTTTATTGCCCGGCGTAACCGGGCAAAGCGAGAGTTAAATTAGTTTAACCCTGCTCTACTTCTTTCATACTAAGACGCACACGACCCTGACGGTCTACTTCCAGCACCTTAACTTTCACGATATCGCCTTCATTAAGCTTGTCACTAACCTTCTCAACGCGCTCTTCAGAAATCTGCGAGATGTGCACCAGACCGTCTTTACCCGGCAGAATGGTAACAAACGCACCAAAGTCCATCAGACGCGCTACGCGGCCTTCATAGACAGTACCAACGGCAACCTCAGCGGTTATTAGTTCGATACGTTTCAGCGCCTCACGACCGTGTGTGGCCATTACAGAGGCAATCTTCACAGTGCCATCATTGTCGATATCGATGCTAGCTCCGGTCTCTTCAGTGATTGAACGGATAGTTGCACCGCCTTTACCAATGACATCACGGATCTTCTCAGGATCAATTTTGAGCGTGATGATGGTCGGAGCATAATCAGACATTTCATTACGGTGGGTGCTAATGACTGCATTCATTTCATTCAGAATATGCAGACGTGCCGCTTGTGCCTGGACCACTGCATCTTTCATGATATCGCCGGTAATACCGGTAATTTTGATATCCATCTGCAGAGCTGTAATGCCGTTCGCGGTACCAGCAACCTTAAAGTCCATGTCACCCAGATGATCTTCGTCACCCAGAATATCGGTCAGCACTTTATAGCGATCGCCGTCTTTAACCAGACCCATCGCAACACCAGCAACTGGCGCCTTAATTGGCACACCGGCATCCATAAGAGCAAGGCTGGTGCCACAAACACTGGCCATAGAACTTGAACCGTTAGACTCAGTGATTTCAGAAACCACACGAATCACATACGGAAACTCATCACCAGGAAGAACTGACTCAATACCACGACGTGCCAAACGACCATGACCGATTTCACGACGCTTAGGTGAACCGACAAAACCGGTTTCGCCTACGCAGTATGGAGGGAAGTTGTAGTGAAGCATGAAGCGATCACGACGCTCGCCTTCCAGCGCATCAATAATCTGTGCATCACGGTCAGTACCCAGAGTCGCCACAACGATGGCCTGAGTCTCACCTCGGGTGAATAGTGCAGAACCATGAGTACGCGGCAGCACACCAGTGCGGACCGCAATTGGACGAACGGTGGTGGTATCACGACCGTCAATACGCGACTCACCTGCCAGAACGCGTTCACGAACGATGTTGCTTTCCAGCTTACCGAAAGCACCGTTAACATCGTCTAAGCTCCAACCGTGTGGATTACCATCACCAGAATCTTGGTGCCAGCTCCAACCCTGTTCATTATCATGACCAGCAAGCTTAGCAGCCAGAGCTGACTTAAGCTCACCAACACGCTCATAACGAGCCTGCTTTTCGGTGATCGCGTAAGCGGCGGTCAAATCTGCGCTTGCAGCGGCGGCAACAGCATCAGCCAATGCTGAATCGACAGCAGGTGCAGACCACTCCCAATCGACTGTGCCAACTTCGGCTTTCAGTTCATTAATGGCATTGATCACAACCTGTGACTGTTCATGACCGAACATCACCGCACCAAGCATGATTTCTTCAGAAAGCTGATCAGCTTCTGACTCAACCATCAGCACAGCATCGCCAGTGCCCGCTACAACCAAGTTCAGACTCGACTCTGTAAGCTGTGAATAACTTGGGTTCAGCACATAGGCGCCGTCAATATAGCCCACGCGCGCACCAGCAATAGGACCTGCAAACGGTGCGCCGGTCAGAACTACAGAAGCCGACGCGCCAATGATGGCGGGAATATCAGGATCAATATCAGGGTTCATAGAAACGACAGTTGCGATGATCTGCACTTCGTTCATAAAGCCTTTAGGAAACAGCGGACGTAGGGGGCGATCGATAAGACGTGATGTCAGAGTTTCTTTCTCACTCGGACGACCTTCTCGCTTAAAGAAGCCACCGGGGATCTTACCGGCTGCGTATGTTTTTTCTTGGTAGTTAACCGTAAGGGGGAAAAACGGCTGACCAGGCTTTGCCTCTTTACGAGCAACTGTTGTCACTAAAACAACTGTGTCTGCCATAGTTACCATTACTGCGCCGCCGGCCTGTCGTGCTATTTCACCGGTTTCGATGGTTACTTCGTGTTCGCCATACTGAAATACTTTCTTAATTGCTGCCACTTAACCTATTCCTATTTTAATGTCCCGGAAGCCTGTTTCCGACAGGCATACCAATTTCCGGAACTGTGTTGAGGTTACATACCACTGAAAAAAAATAAGCAAACCGGCAGGTAACAAAATGCCACCTGCCGGTTAACTGAATATTTTTATATCAGCGAATGCAGAGCCTAACGACGCAGACCAAGACGTGAAATTAATTCACGATAGCGTTCCCTATCTTTACCCTTAAGGTAATCAAGAAGCTTACGGCGACGGTTTACCATGCTTAAAAGACCACGACGAGAATGGTGATCTTTCTTATTGCTCTTAAAGTGGTCCTGAAGCTCATTAATACGAGTCGTCAACAAAGCAACCTGAACCTCTGGTGAACCGGTGTCTTTCGGGTTCACGGCATAATCTTTAACTAACTGGACCTTCTGGTCTCCGGAGAGAGACATTGGCTATTACTCCTGTCTTATTACTTTTCAATACTTGCCCATTGCATGCGCGCCGTATTCTAACCGCTGTTGCACACATGTAACACCCTGATTTTTATTTATTTCCAATAAATCATGCATTCGGTTTAGCAAACCCCGCTACGCCGACACAAAAAGTCGCTTTGGCGCGACTTCCAAACAGCCTTCCGGCACTGACAAAACCTGCCCAAGGCCAATAAAATCGCCATTATCATCGTACATCCGGATATCTGCACCAGATTCAGCAAGGCCCGCACCGTTCGCGACCTGACCCTGCAATAAGCGCCTTACGTTAAGCGCATCAAAAGATACGCCAGCCAAGTGCTGTAACGCCATATCTGCACCAGTCAATAGCTGGTCCAGCGCTGTCTCACCCTGCTCTGCAAGGGCCTCTAGCTGCTCCAGCGTCACCATCGGCATATCCGCAAACGGTTCAACCCAAACGCGATGCAGCTCGGTAACGTACCCCAGCGTGCCGGCAGCAGCAGCAATATCCTCTGCCAATGAACGTATATACGTGCCTTTACTGCAGTGAACAAACAGTTTCGGCTCTGCTGGGTCTTCGTCCAGAACCCGCAAATCAAGAATCCGGATACGCCTTGGTTTGCGCTCTACTTCTATGCCTTCCCGCGCCAACTTATAAAGCCGCTGACCATCTTGCTTTAGCGCTGAATACATCGGTGGAATCTGCTCAGAATCACCGACAAACCCCTGCAACAGCTGTTCCAGAGTCGCAGGCTCAACCGATTGCACCCCGCACTCTTCAATAATCTCGCCTTCAGCATCGGCCGTATTTGTTTTGGCACCGAAGCGAATGCGCACTTCATAAGCCTTATCCGACTCAAGAAGCAAGCCTGACACTTTTGTTGCATGCCCAAAACACAGGGGCAACATGCCCGTCGCCAGGGGATCCAGGCTGCCGGTATGTCCGGCCTTTCGGGCAGCGTAAAGGCGTTTGGCAATCTGTAGCGCGCGGTTTGAAGAAATACCCCGCGGCTTATCCAGGATCAAAATACCGTTGACGTCGCGCTTAGACTTTCTCGTCACCGTCTGATTCATGCTCTCTGTCTTTTGCTACGGCGGAGTCAATAAGACCTTCAAGTTCCGCACCGCGAATACCGGAATCATCATATTCAAAACGCAACTCAGGGACCCGGCGAATAGTGAGCTCTTTGGCTAAACGTGTGCGCAAAAACCCGCCCGCCTTCACAAAGGCTTCGTTGGCGTCCTCAGGCGACACATCCTTATCGAGCAGGCTGTAATAAACCCAGGCGACACTCAAGTCTTTAGTTACACGGGCATCTGTGACAATTACATTGAGCAGACGCGGGTCGCGGGTTTCACTGCGCAGCACATCGCTCAAAGTACGTTGAACCTGTTCTTCAAGGCGACTGCTGCGATAAAAATCCCGTGATGACATATCGGTTCTACATTGAATCGAGCGTGCGGGCGATTTCTACACGCTGGAAGCACTCGATCTGATCACCAGGCTGCACATCGTTGTAGTCTTTAACGCCAATACCACATTCAGTACCGGAGCGAACCTCGTTGACGTCATCTTTGAAGCGACGCAATGATTCGAGCTCACCTTCGTAAATAACAACGCTATCACGCAGCACACGGATCGGGTTATCGCGTTTTACAAGGCCTTCTGTAACAAGGCAACCGGCGATATCGCCAAACTTCGGTGAAGTAAAGACATCACGCACCTCAGCAAGACCCACAATCTCTTCGCGGATCTCGGGCGCCAAAAGCCCGGTAACAGCAGCCTTAACAACGTCAATGGCCTCATAAATAATACTAAAGTATTGAATATCAATACCGTGATCTTTAATAGCATCGCGGGCTTTACCATCGGCACGAACATTAAAACCAATGATGATCGCTTTAGATGCAGCAGCCAGGTTTACATCGGTTTCGGTAATGCCACCAACGCCAGATGAAACAATTTTGACCTTAACTTCGTCGTTGGATATATCTTCCAATGCTTCGCAGAGGGCTTCGGAACTGCCATGCACATCGGCCTTCACCAATAATGTTACAGATTTCATCGCGCCAGCCGTTAACTGACCAAATACGTCATCAAGCTTCGCAGCCTGCTGCTGTGACAATTTGATTTCCCGCGCACGTGTGTGACGGAACTCGGCAACTTCACGCGCCTTACGCTCGTCTTCAAGCACAATCGCATCATCACCTGAAACCGGAGTACCTGAAAGTCCAAGCACAGCCACCGGAGTACCGGGGCCAGCTTCACTAACCGTTGCACCTGTATCGTCATGCATGCGACGTACCTTGCCATACACCTGACCCGCGACCAGAACATCACCCTGACGCAAAGTGCCACGGGTAACCAGTACAGTAGCCACTGGACCACGTCCCCGTTCAAGGCTGGATTCAACCACGACTCCTGTCGCACGGCCGTCGGCAAAAGCTTTCAGCTCGAGCAACTCTGCTTGCAGAGAAATTGCAGAAAGCAAGGCATCAATACCATCACCGGTATGCGCCGATACATTTACAAACTGTGTATCGCCGCCCCACTCTTCGGAAATAACTTCCAGCTGAGACAGCTCATTACGAACGCGATCAGGATCAGCTTCTGGCTTATCCATTTTATTAATAGCAACGATCATCGGCACGCCAGCAGCTTTCGCATGCTTCACCGCCTCTTCAGTCTGCGGCTTAACACCGTCATCACCGGCAACCACCAGAATCACCACGTCGGTAACCTTGGCGCCGCGTTCACGCATTGAGGTAAACGCAGCATGTCCCGGGGTATCTAAGAATGTAATATCGCCGGAATCTGTGTGAACTTTATACGCGCCAATATGCTGAGTAATGCCGCCTGCCTCATCGGCTGTTACTTTGGTACGGCGAATATAATCAAGCAGCGATGTCTTGCCGTGATCCACATGACCCATAATTGTTACGACTGGAGAACGGGGAACTTCTTCACCGATCTCTTCGTCAGTGATGCTGATGATTTGCTCATCCAGCAACGCAGGATCTTCCGGCTTAGGAATATGGCCGAGTTCTTCAACCAATAGAATCGCAGTATCCTGATCAAGAGGCTGATTGATGGTAACCATCATGCCCATGCCCATCAGGGATTTAATAACTTCACCGCCTTTCACTGCCATGCCCTGTGCGAGCTCGCCAACGGTCATGCCATCGATAACGCTAACCTCACGGACTACCGGCGCGGTTGGCAATTCAAAGCCGTGCTGCGAATCAACATTAACTGAGCTGCCGCGACGACGTGATGATTTGCGGCCAGACGCATTTGTGCGACGCTTACCCCGCATATCTGATGCAACATGCAATTTTTTGCGGCCCGAACGATCCGGTGCGTTGCCGCCACCAGAGTCACGTTTGTCAGTCTTAACCCGACCACGAGCTGGCTTATCGCCTGGCTTTGCGCCCGGTTTAGCCGCTTCAGTGTTCGGCGCAGCTGCGGCCTGCTTCTGCTCATCTTTAAGTCTTGCTTCAGCCAACCGCTCTTCGCGCTCAAGATCACGACGAGCCGCTTCTTCATCTTTGACGCGCTGCTCGGCTTCTTTCTCTGCCTTACGAGCAGCAATACGGTCGGTTTCCGCTTTCTCAACAACCAAACGAGCTTCATCTTCTTCACGAAGCTTAGAGTCAGTCTCTTCCTGCTGAGCACGATTCTGCTCTTCGATGACATCACGCTTTACATAGGTGCGCTTCCGGCGAACCTCGACATTAACTGTGCGGGCTCTGCCGGCAGAACCGGAAACCTTTAGCTCACTGCGATCACGGCGATTCAACGTCACCTTTGTCGGAGTGGATGCTGCCGCATCATCACTGCCATGACGGCGCTGCAGATGGTTCAACAAAACCATCTTTGTATCGTCATCGACCAACGCATCCGCGTCTTTAATATCGACACCAGCTTCTGCCAGTTGCTCAAGCAGCCGTTCGACCGGCACCTTAAGAACATCAGCAAATTGCGCTACAGTTACAGCAGCTGCCATACAGTTTCTCCGTTTACCTGCGCAGAGCTATAGCTCTTGCGCTTCCTCTTCTTCAAACCAGTGTGCGCGGGCAGCCATGATCAACTTACCTGCGCTCTCTTCGTCCAGACCAGCGATTTCAAGCAGGTCATCAACAGCCTGCTCGGCTAACTCTTCGCGGTCTTTAATACCTTTTTTAGCCAGTTCTGCTGCAAGCTCAGGTGTCATACCCTCAAGCGACAACAGGTCTTCGGCAGGCTCAGCAGCCTCTTCGCTCACAATCGCACGGGTCAACAGCAGATCACGTGCGCGGTTACGCAACTCAGCGACAATAGTCTCGTCGAACTCTTCAATTGCCAATAACTCGCTCTCAGGAACGTAGGCCAGCTCTTCAATAGAGGTAAAGCCCTCCTGAACCAGAATCAAAGCAACTTCTTCATCAACATCGAGCGCTTCTTTGAAGCTATCAAGAATAGTTTTAGCTTCCTGCTCGCCTTTCGCATCGGCGTCGGCTTCGGTCATTACATTCAGAGCCCAACCGGTAAGTTCGCTCGCAAGGCGAATGTTCTGCCCGCCGCGACCAATTGCCTGCGACAACTTATCTTCTTCAACAGCGATATCCATACTGTGCTTATCTTCATCAACAACGATGGAGGTAACTTCAGCAGGTGACATGGCATTAATAACAAACTGTGCGGGCTCATCATCGGCAAGAATAATATCGACACGCTCACCAGCCAACTCATTAGAAACAGCCTGGACGCGTGAACCACGCATACCAACACATGCTCCAACAGGATCAATACGCTTATCATTACTCTTAACAGCAATCTTTGCGCGCAAACCCGGGTCGCGCGCAGCGCCACGAATTTCGATTAAGTCCTGACCGACCTCAGGGACTTCGATCTTAAATAACTCAATAAGAAATTCAGGGGAGTTACGGGTCATGAACAACTGTGGACCGCGCAGTTCGCTGCGCACTTCATACAACAACGCTTTAATGCGGTCATTAGGCCGTGCAGCCTCACGTGGAATCATCTGCTCACGGGAAATAAAGCCTTCGGCAGTGCCACCCAGATCAATATAAATGCCTTTTCGATCAACGCGCTTGACGCTGCCATTGATCATCTCGCCAACGCGATCCTGGAATGCTTCGACAACCTGAGCACGCTCGGCTTCGCGAACCTTCTGCACAATAACCTGCTTCGCGGTTTGTGCCGCAATACGGCCAAACTCAGCAGACGAAGTCTCACTGTTTGAGTCTTCTTCAGGCATTGGTTCTTCAACGAAATCACCGGGCTGGACATCCGGATTAATATCCAGAGCATCAATCATGCGCAACTCACATTCGGGAGTTTCAAGCTCAGTTGATTCGTCAGCGAAAACCTTCCATTGACGGAATGCTCTGTAATCACCATTTGTTCGATCAATCTCGACGCGAACATCGATGCCTTCTTCCTCGTTACGACGACGAATGGCAGAAGCCAATGCAGCTTCCATTGCTTCGAAAATAATTTCTTTTTCTACGCCCTTCTCGTTGGAGACAACTTCAACAACGTTCAGGATATCTTTGTTCATCATTTCAACGTACTCACAATTACATTGTCCGGCTACCTGAGTTACTCAGGCACCACCCGTGCAACATCCACATCCGCCAGCGGCAAACGAATATCTACTTCGTCTTCTCTTACGAGTATTTCGTCGCCATCCAGGCCGATTAAAACACCCTTAACATTCCGCCGCCCATTCACCAAACGATGCAGCTTAACTTTTACAACTCTGCCAGCGAACTGCTCAAAATGAGCAGGCTTCACCAGCTTACGATTCATGCCCGGCGATGAAACCTCAAGGTTGTAATCATCCGGAATCGGGTCTTCGACATCGAGTATGGCGCTGGCCTGACGGCTAACCTTCTCGCAATCTTGCAGACCAATGCCATTGGGGCTGTCGATATACAAGCGCAACAATCCCCGCCCATTACCCAACCGGACTTCTATATCCGTCAACTCGTAGCCCAATGCCAGAACCTCAGGTTCGAGCAATTCCAACAGGGCATCACGACTCGCAGCAACCACAAAAACCTCAACAAAAACAATAGTTTAAACACAAAAAATGGGCCATAGGCCCATTCGTAGCGGCACTTGCCGCACTCACTAATGAGCGTGCAAATCCGAACCCTAGAAAAACAAAAAGCCCCTACTGGAGCTATCTCTATCAGCCGTAAAAAAACTACCTACAGCCAATATCCGTTTTTCCGATGAGCATAAGCTATTGATCTACAAGTAAATCAAGTGCCCAAAGCGCGCTATACTTCAGCACGCGGAGCATTGTATCAAAGCCGCAGCCTAAATGGCAGAGACAAAGGCATGAAAGTGAGCTAAACCGCAATGAACACACACATTTGGCCGGATGAGAAACGGGCACGGCGGAACACCTGCCGTGCTGACATTCGCTGGTTTAAGCCGCATCCAACACAGGTGACTGCCATCTCATTGCTTTCTGAATCATTGCAAGGCTGAGTGGTACAGCTGGCTTACTCAGCTTCCCGATGACACCATCAGAAATATAAAGCCAACTATCGCGATCAAAAATAGGCAGCCAACACCTTTTGAAATGGTGCTGCCGAATGATTCACCTCCGGCAAGAGCACCTAAGATTACAACAACGACAAAGAAGCCGACCCAAAACTCCATATTGCCCCCTTGCAAGCAAGCATGATTAACATTGATTTCTTAACGGCATATAACGCTCACCTAAGCTCGAAGTACGCGGAATTTTCCCCTCCTGAGCGGCTTGCTATGTGATCAGAGCCCATGCTTACAATCCATTTACTCAGCTTTGACTGCAGCGATAATTGGGTCTTCATCACTGTTCATAACAGTGGGATTTACACCGTAATGGCGAGTGGTAAAAGTAAAGTCATTACCTCTCGTGTCTATGTTGTTTTTTGCGCTGTCTCCACAGTTAAACGATACGGTGACAGTCTCATCCTCATTTTTAACCCAGGTGTGAGAGCTTATACTGCGAACACCTTCCATCAGGTATTTGTCCGCGTCATAAGCAGTAATAGAGGTAAAAAATTTGTTTTCAGGGTCTTTGAACGTTGTGGTGTAGCAAATACTGGCTTTCATTTTTGGGCTATTTGAATACATATTGCCAACGAAGGCTTCTGGACTTGCTCCTCCCCAACCGGCCGCATTTTCCAGATTCCACTGATGCAGATCGGTCACCTCTTTGGAAGTACTGGGGAAGGTGTAGGTAAATTTTTCCATACCGTTCACTTCTTCGGTGAACTTTTTCACCCACTTTTCGACCTCATCATAATCGTAGGGTCGGACTTTATAGTCAGTTGCAAAGTTAAAATCGTTTGTATCCACCCTATTTAAGCTTTCTTTCGCGTACTCAATACCTTTTTCAGTGCCAGAGCGATAAATGAGAAATGCGAACTGCGATTCAACAGGCAGTTTATAGCTGCCATCATCCACCACATAATGCTGGCCATGCCCCCGTTCAGTGACGACTTGTACGGCCAAATAATTATCAGTCGTGGGTATGGAAAACGTAACCTCCCCATCTACCGCTTCAACAATTGCCGCCCCATAAAGGGTATCGTCGTTCATTTGAACCGTCGCGGCTGCTTTTCCCCGGGGAGGCAGTCCCGGTAACTTTACGAATTCTTTAGTCGCTCCCTGGTTCGCCCAATTACGAAAATTTCGAGCAGTTTCAGCATGCGAGAAATTTTCTTCTGTAACAGCAATCGTTTTTTCGTCTTTAGCGCACGAAATCAAAGAAATGCAAATAAGAGCCGCTAAAGCTCCCATTTTGTAGGTATTGAAACTGCTCATAAGTGGAAATCCCTTGCTTTAAATAACGACCAATAAGACATAAACGATACGATTTATTCACCTAACGCCTTACGGCCGCCGCGTTAGCCCTCGACTCCTGTGAGGCGTTAGCGTCTGCACGCCCACAGGCTGAATAGATACTGAATCTTAGGGTCTCAATTTACCGCATCCGGACACGCCTGCCAAATCGATCTCCGGGCATAGATGCGAAAGCAGTTGCAGCCTTGGTGTGAGCGGAACTGCCAATAAAAAAACCCCTAAGTCGTTTCCAACTCAAGGGTTTCGTATTTATTGGTAGCGGGGGTAGGATTCGAACCTACGACCTTCGG
>JABIQA010000136.1 GCA_018699155.1 Chromatiales bacterium | reverse complement strand
CTTACCCGCGCCGGAATGGGGTTCGGAGAATGAGTACACAGCACCGCGCAATGACCTCGAACAACAGTTGGCCGGTATCTGGGCAGACATACTGGGCATTGACGCGGTTGGTATTCACGATGATTTCTTTGAGCTTGGTGGCCACTCGCTATTGGCGACTCGCCTCGTCTCGCGTATTCGCAAAGCCCTTAATATAGAACTGCAAGTCAGATACATATTTGAACACTCGACCATCGCTGATTTAGTCACTGTCATCGACACTTCTGCAAAACCTCAAACTGCACAGAAAGTAGCTCTGGCAAATCGTGATAGACCGCTGCCATTATCCTATGCCCAGCAACGTCTATGGTTCCTCGACCGCATGGCGCCAGGTGGTAGCAGCTACAACATTCCCTGGGCCTTAAGGCTTAGCGGTACACTAAATAATGATGCCTTACAAAGCGCATTAGACCTTATCGTGCAGCGTCATGAATCTCTGCGGACCGTATTTGCAGGCACCGATGAAGGTGCGATTCAGATTGTCCGTGAACAGAGCCGTATCCTGATTCAGCAAGTTGATATGCCGGACGCTGACGATGAAGCGCTCAACCGTAAGGCAAACGAACTCAGCAGCTTGCCCTTTGACCTTGAGACGGATGAATTACTGCGGTTGTACTGCATCCACATTAGCGATACTGACCACATATTGTTATTTGTCATTCATCATATTGTCTCTGATGCATGGTCAATCAACGTTATGAATCAGGAGTTACAGGGATTTTATGCGGCCTACCTTGCTAACGAGGAGCCTGCTGTTGAACCATTACCGATTCAATACGCTGATTTCGCAGCGTGGCACAATCAATGGGTATCTGAAAGTGGTATCAAAACTCAGATCGATTACTGGCGCAATAAACTTTCAGGGGCTCCCGACCAACTTGAGGTTCCTGCCGATTATCCTCGCCCACCGGTGCAAAGTTTCCATGGTGCAACGGTTTACTGGAACCTGGAAGGTCCGGCTGTAAGCGGACTCAATGAGATTGCCAAGCAAGCTTCGGGCACAATTTTCATGGTGCTGCTGGCAGCCTACAATGTTTTACTGCAACGCTATTCAGGCGAAAACGACATTGTGGTGGGCTCACCGATTGCCGGTAGGCGACAGGCAGAACTCGAACAACTGATTGGCCTCTTCGTGAACACCCTGCCACTGCGCAATAAGCTTAACGGCAATCCTGTATTCACCAAACTGCTGGAACAGGTAAAACAAACCGCACTGGATGCATACGACAATCAGGACATCCCCTTCGAAAAGTTGGTTGAGGAACTCAACCCACAACGAAACCTCAGTCATTCACCGATCTTCCAGAATGCTTTTTCATTTCAAAACGCCCCAGTTGATGCACCAAACTACCCTTCAACTGAAGTCAGCGCATTCCCACTTGGTTATGAAATGGCCAAGTTCGACCTTACACTTACGATGTGGGAATACGATTCCGGCATTGGGGGTTCATTCGAGTACAACACCGATTTGTTTGACCGCAGCACCATTGAGCGCATGGCGAATCATTTTAGTCGCTTACTCGAAGGCATTGCAGCTAACCCCGATCAGTCTATTGGCAGCTACGACATGCTCAGCGAGGCTGAAAGGCATCAACTGCTGATCGAGTGGAACAGCACCGATTTTGACTACCCTATTGATGGCACCATGCATGGCCTGTTCGAACAGCAAGCGGACCTGCAACCTAATGCCATTGCGGTTTATCACAACGGCAACACCTTAAGCTACGCCGAACTAAACAAGCGGGCCAACAGGTTGGCGCACAAACTTATCGAACTTGGCATCACCAATGAAACACTGGTTGCCGTTTACACCGACCGTTCAATTGAAATGCTAACCGGAATGATGGCCATCCTGAAAGCCGGTGGCGCCTACGTACCTATCGACCCAGATTACCCTCCGGATCGCGTCAGTTATATGCTGTCCGACTCAGCAGCACCCGTGGTTTTGGCCAACAAGAAAACCCTCAGCAGTCTGACGGCAAGCAATGCGCAAGCTATCTGCCTGGATGATTTTGACTTCTCCGACAGCAGTCTAAGTGATGCCAACCCGAATCTGCCTGTTGCTGCGGCACAACTGGGCTATACCATCTACACCTCTGGCTCCACCGGCCTGCCGAAAGGTGTTGAGATTGAACACCGCAATGCCGTCGCTTTGATTGAGTGGATGCGAGATACATTTACGGCTGAGGAGTTTTCAGGCGTGGCCGCATCGACATCTGTTTGCTTCGATTTATCGGTGTACGAGATTTTTGGCACCCTCGGCCTCGGCGGTCGCATCGTTCTGGTTGCCGACGCACTGGCCTTGGCCGATTTAGCTGAAGATGCAGCAGTCACGCTCATCAATACTGTGCCCTCTGCAATTGCAGAGCTGGTTAGCATGCAGGCCGTTCCCGCGAGCGTAAAAACCGTCAACCTTGCCGGCGAACCCCTCAGCACGGCACTCGTAAACGACATCTATGCAACCGGCACTGTCGAAAGGGTTAACGACCTTTACGGCCCCTCGGAAGACACAACCTACTCCACCTGGACCCGAAGATTGGCTAACGTCCGGGCAACAATTGGTCGACCGATTTATAACACCCAGGCCTATGTGCTCGACAAGCACAAACAACCGGTTCCGGTCGGTGTGCCAGGAGAACTGTTCCTTAGTGGTGCAGGTGTCACCCGTGGTTACCGCAACCAGCCTGAACTCACTGCCGAAAAATACATCCGCAATCCCTTTAGCAGCTCTGCGGATGCCCGCATGTACGGCACGGGTGATCTGGTTCGCTATCAACCGGATGGCAATCTTGAATACATCGGCCGTATCGATCATCAAATCAAGTTGCGCGGCTTCAGAATTGAGCTCGGTGAAATTGAGTCCAAACTCCTTGATCACGAAGCAGTGGATAAGGCTGTCGTCATCATTCGCGAAGACCAGCCGGGTGACAAACGTCTGGTGGCTTATATTGTCACCGATAAGCCGCCTGAAAGCAGCGAATTAAAAGCTCACCTGCAAACCAGCCTGCCCGCTTATATGGTGCCGGCAGCATTTGTATTTATGACGGCTCTGCCGCTAACACCCAATGGCAAACTTGATCGCAAAGCCTTACCCGCGCCGGAATGGGGTTCGGAGAGTGAGTACACAGCACCGCGCAATGACCTCGAACAACAGTTGGCCGATATCTGGGCAGTCATACTGAGTGTTGAAACCG
>JABIQA010000135.1 GCA_018699155.1 Chromatiales bacterium | reverse complement strand
GCCTTAACTAAGCCGCACAGATTCGGTCGATTTCCGCCAGTTCATCAGTGCCCAGGCTAACGTTACCTGCAGCGGCATTGGCCTTGACCTGTTCCGGTTTGGTGACACCCGCAATAACACTGCCGACATAGCCGCGATTGGTGAGTCCGCCCATAGCGATTTCCAGAATGCTTTTGCCTATGCCCTCGCCGTAGCTGATCAGCTGTTCTACCTTCTCCATACGTTCATCGGTTTTAAATGAACCGCCCCACGCCGCCAGGCGTGAACCTTCAGGGTCGGGCTGGCCTTTGCGGTACTTGCCGGTGAGCAAGCCGGACTCCAGGGGGAAGTAGGGAATAATGCTGATGTTGTCTTTCTCGGCGACGGGCAGCAAATCATCTTCAATAGTGCGGGTGAACAGGCTGTACCAGTTCTGCGCGGAGATGTAATGGTTGGTGCCCGCAGCATCAGCGGCCGCCGCCGCTGCGGCTAACTGGGCTCCATTCATGTTGGAGCAACCAATGTGTCGTACCTTGCCCTGTTGTATAAGGTCTTCCAGTGCGCGCAGGGTTTCTTCGGCCGGTGTGTCGGTATCGGGAAAGTGATATTGGTACAAGTCGAGGTAATCGGTGTTCAGCCTAAAGAGGCTTTCCTCAATCTTCGCCATGATGTAGTCGCGGGTGCCACCATTCTCAATACTGCCGCCACGACCGCCGGAGTTGGCGCCGAATTTAGTTGTCAGGATAATATCTTTGCGCTTAGCACCCAGTGCTTTGGCCAGGAATTCCTCAGATGAACTGGGGCTTTTACCGTAGATATCGGCCGTATCAAAAAAGTTAATGCCGGCATCGAGCGCCGCATTGACGCAGGCGGTGGTTGCATCCTGATCGACCATCGAGCCAAACATCATGCAGCCGAGGCCTACTACTGAAACCTGAAGATCCGAATTTCCCAGTTGTTTTTTTCTCATTGTGAGCTGTCCTGAACAGAGGCGGTTATGGGTTGATATTTACCGTGGCGCAAGCGAACCCATAAAGCATAAAACATCAGCGCCGCATTCAGTATGCCCATCATTACGAAGGGTGCGGTAGGGCTGATGCTGTCGTAAATTTCGCCACCAACCTTCGACGCAAATAAAATGCCAATCGCGCCGACGAGCCCGAATACGCCGACTACCGAGCCACGAATTTTCTGCGGGGCTTGTTGACCCAGTAGTGCGCCTGCGGAAATAATGACGCTGATTTCACCTATGCCGAGAATGACACACATCAAATAGATGTTGCTGCCAAATGGGTCTGCCACCGTACCCATGAGTGTGTAGCCGACCGCAGCAATAAATAAACCGAGCGCCATGCTGGATACCCGGTCAAATTTGTCAGAGATTATGCCCATAAATACAGCCCAGCCCATGGCCGAGAGCTGAATAAGGCCAAACAGCATACCGGCTTTGGCAAGACTGTCGCCGGTGCTCATGCCCACCTCGATGCCGAGTTGAACAATCCACAAAGAAAAGAAGGTGCCGATAACCACCAGATCACCCCGACCGATAAATGCCGACATAAAGGCCAGCGCCATGCGGGGCCGCTTACCCTCGCGCAAACCGGCTTTAAGCTGCTGTGTTAAAGGAACTTTGGCTTTGGTCTTGCCGCCGCCGCCGGGCTTCAAACCGAAGCTAAGTACTGCCGCAGCGACCAAGCAAACTGCCGTTGCTGTCCAGTAAGCATAGCGTCCAGCAGCTATCGGATCGGCGCCGTATTCCAGATACATGGCAGGTGTTTTTGCCAGTAGTGTTGCCATAATAACTACGCCGAGGCCATTGCAAATTGAGGTAACGCCGAGCCATCGTGCGCGAGAGAACTCCTGAATATAGTCGACAATACAGGCGCTGAGCATGACCGGGACAACGGCAGCGCCAACACCGAACAGGCAACGAAATATATACAGTTGAGCCACTGAGTTAGCGAGAGGGTAAATCAGATAGCCGGCTGCCAGGAGTAGGAAACCGCTGACGAATATCAGTTTTCTGCCGGTGCGGTCAGAAAGGGCACCAGCTACGCCCATAACCATAATAACAACGATTTCCTGAACAGCTGCAAGATTACCGGTAAGGGCGCCTTGTTCGGCTTGAGGTATGTGAAGGACTTCGGTCAGCAGATAGGGTTGAATGAACCCCATGTAAGCAATAGCCGAGATGCTTGTTAAGCAGGCAAACAGCAAGGTAAAAACATTCATGCCCGAATAACCAGGAATGAACCATAGGGGGCCGATTTTTAGCCCATTAGTGTCGGGTTTATCCATTGCAGGTCACTCGCTCGAATAAGCTTAAAGAGGTTTTACAGTAACTTATACAGGGCGTTTTGTATCAGCAATAGCTACGCGATGCATCAGGCGGTGAGCGGGGAAGAAATCATTGATGCCACGATGCGCAGTGCAACGATTGTCCCAAAATGCCACTGAGTGCTTTTCCCAGCGGAACCGTACCATGTACTCTTCTTTGGTCATGTGCTCATAAAGCATGTCGAGAATTGCTTTGCTTTCTGGATCAGATAAACCTTTGATCCGAAAAGTCATCAGCGGGTTAACAAACAAGCATTTTTCCTTTGTTTCTGGGTGAGTCCGGATTATCGGATGCTCAACCGATGGGGTTGATTCACGGAATTTTTGCCAGCGATCCGGGCCATACTGCTTGAGCACACCCGGACCCATGGTTTCGACCAGGTCATGGATGGCGGTGAGTCCTAGTAAGAAGTCCTGCATAGGCTTCGACAGACCTTCATATGCCGCTGCCATATTCACCCATACCGTATCACCCTTACCGATGGGCACCTCTAGAGCGTGCAGTACAGAGCATTTGGAGGGAACCTCAAGGAAGGTATCATCAGTATGCCAATTAATGTCACTGCTCACCGAGCTGTATTCGTTCATTTCCTGACGTCGAATTTGTGGGTAGCCATCGAGTAAGGGCACAAAGCCCGGTTTTTGTACTTCATCACCGAAGTGCATAGCGAAGGCAATGTGTTGTTCGGGAGTCAGGTTCTGATCACGGAAGAACAGAACTTTGTATTGCAGAAAAAGTTCTTTCAGAACCCTTACTGCATCGAGATCAAGTTCGCGGGTAAGGTCTACATTAAGGACTTCAGCGCCGAGCGCATTGGTCATCGGCTTTACTATAATTCCGGAAATAGCTGAGACACTAGCTGGCTGAGCGTTCGACATCTTGCAGTTCCTTATAAGTCACATCTGACACCGGTGCTGAGAATGCACCCGTTAGGCAATCCACTAGGTTGGCAGCAAACAGTGCGCCATACTTGTTAAAATCAATGGCAGGGTTAGTGCGTAAGCGTTCACGATCCGCCAAAGCATGAAATATTTGTGCAACACCGAGCCCGAAACGCTGACCGAGTATGGCGGCGGGCATATCGCTCATTAGTGTTTCCATCTTATTCAGAATTATATTAAGTGCCGAGCCGTGCTTGCTCGACCAGAGGGTGTTCAGGTCAACCGAAGGGTTGCCGATCATCTGGGATAGAAACCGAATGTAATGCGGCCCACCCTCACTGGCGTCGATTTCATTGACAATGGGATACACCATGGCTTCGACCAGTAAGCGTAAATTGCCGTCAAGGTCAGTACCTTCGAGCAATGCTAGGCGTCGCCGGTTAACGTTTGCCATCCGATAGTCGTAAATGGCTTTGATCAGCGTTTCTTTATTGCCAAAGTGGTAGTGAGTGGCGGAGGAGTTCTTTTGCCCTGCTGCTATATTGATCTGCCGTAAAGAGACCGCATCAATGCCTTGGTCGCCGAAAAGGCGTTCAGCCGCAAGAATGATTTTTAGGAGGGTGCGTTCGCTAGCGGAATTGATCTTGGTTACCATAAATTAAATCATGTGCTTTATTTAGACGGTGTGTCAAGTGCTAAAAAATTTATTATTTATTATCAGCGGTTTATGTTTAATTTATTGCTTCTATTTGGTTGATTCTGGTGATTTCACCGCAAAAACTCGGCCAAAATAGTTCTCGATCGAGGCTTCCAGCACGGCCGCAGTTTCGGTTGGGATCCCGGCCAGCGCTTGTGCCAGCTGTTTTTTGTACTCGAGCTGCATTGCACGGCCAATCTGTATGCGTTGAGCCTGAGGCGATCCGGCACCGTGCATTGACTCGGTGAGGTAGCCAACTGCGTTACGGCCCAGTGTCATGTTCTCAATGAGGCGAAGAATCCGTACTCGGCTTTCAGTAGGAATATCGGCACGACCCTGCAGGTATTTTTTGATGAGTGGGCCTGCTTCCGGATGCTTCATGTCGGCTTCTGAGGGCAGTGTCACCATCAGGCCGCCGGCAAGGTCCTGAGCGAGTCGGCTTAGTTCGTAGGGCATTTTAGTGACATGATGCTTGCAGACATTGGCCAGCATCTCATCGGCGAGATAGGCGCCTGATCGGGTTTTGCTTGCCTGATAACTGGCGGCAATACCGGTGCTGTAGATGGTTTCGTTAAGATGGGTCATCTCAACCAATTTATCTTTGATGTGTGAGGCTCGTTCTACGCCATTGTACTCAGCAACAGTCGCGGCGGCACCAATGAGCACATCGCCAACGCCCGATTTACAGACATAGCTACGGCGGTGATAGCAGGTGAATCGCTCGACAAGCATGGCGGCGAAGTCATATTCGCCATTCATGAAAATTTTGTCTTGAGGAATAAATACGTTGTCAAAAATAATCATGGCTTCCTGACCGGCGAACTGTGCGTTACCGGCATCAATCTCGCCATCCGCACTGCGGGTGTCGCAGGACTGCCGACCATAGATATAGGTGATGCCGTCAGCATCCACAGGTATGGCGCCAACCAGTGCGAAGTCTTTGTCGGCCTCGCCCAAGCGGATGGTGGGCATAACCAGTAACCAGTGCGAGATAATGCAGACTGTCTGGTGAGCCTTTGCACCGGTGACATAAACGCCTGCCTCAGTGCGCTTAGTGACATGCAGATACATGTCCTGATCAGCTTGTTCATGCGGCGCTTTGCTGCGGTCGCCTTTGACATCGGTCATAGCGCCACCGATCACATAGCCCTTGCTTTGAGTCATGCCAATGAAGTCTTTTAGCAGTTTGTGATAGTTAGTGCTGTGTTGTTCATCGATTTCATAGGTCACAGAAAACAGCGAATTTAAGGCATCCATGCCGACGCAGCGTTGAAAGCAGGTGCCGGTTAGTTGGCCCAGACGTCGTTGCATTTTGTTCTGATTAATCAGATCTTCAGGGCTCTGGGCAATGTGCAGAAAACGGTTAACGCGTTCGCCGGTAAATGGCGATAAAGCCGTTGCGATATCCGGGTTAGATTGGGCAAGGTCATAGGTGGCAGCAACCGCATTTATAGAGGGACGGATGATCGGATGATCGATAGGCTCATCAATCAACTCACCCAAGAGAAATATCTTGAGCTTGCGGTTTCTGAGGCTAGCGATGTAGTCGGCACCGGTTTCAATTTTTGTTGCGTTGTTTGCCATGAGAGTTGTCTTTTATAGCTGATTGGCGAATGGTAGACCTGTTGGCCGTTTTGGGAGAACCTGTTCTTCCATGCTGATGAGTTTATCATGCCAGCTATTGCACCGTAGTTGATTGCGGGAGGGTGCGATTTTGGCATTGGTATGGCCCTCGAGATGAGGTATTGTCAGCGTATATTCATTACTGCGATATTTATACTATGTCATCGTCTCCTTTTAGCTATTCTAGTTTTAGTCGTCGGTTTTCCGCGTCTCCGTTTCGCCATTCTAGTTTTCGTCATCTGTTTTCCGCTCAGGTTATTGCACTGGTTGGTACGGGCCTCACTACGGTAGCGCTTACCTTGTTGGCCTATGATCTTGCCGGAGGCAATGCGGGCGTTGTTCTAGGGACAGCGATGGCCTTTAAAATGTTGGCCTACGTTATTTTCTCCCCAATTTTGGGCGGTTTGGCACATCGGTTTCCCCGCAAAGCATTGCTCATTATTCTGGATGTGGTCCGCGCTGCCACAGTGCTGGCAATGCCGTTTGTTACTGCCGTCTGGCAGGTCTATCTATTGATTTTTCTGCTGAATCTATTTTCGGCTGGTTTTAAGCCTGTTTTTGCTGCCAGCATTCCTGACGTGTTGCCCTCCGAAGAGGAATACACCAAGGCACTGTCGTATTCTCGTCTGGCCTACGATTTAGAGTCGCTGCTCAGTCCGTTGTTTGCCGGCTTGGCGCTGTTGTATTTCAGCTATACAGCATTGTTTCTGGGTAACGCCGTGGCATTTTTGATTTCGGCTGTACTGATTATGGGCTGCGTACTGCCGCACGCTACCCGGCCGGAGCGCAGCAGCAGTATTTGGGAAGAAATCACCTTTGGGCTGCGTTCCTATATGGCCACGCCGAGATTGCGTGCGTTGCTGACGCTTTATGCGGCGGTAGCGGCAGCCAGCGCCATGGTTATTGTGAACACTGTTGTGTTTATTCGTGAGAGCATGGGCCTTGAAGACGCTGATGTTGCTTTGGCTTTCGCAGCTGCCGGCCTAGGCTCGATGATTGCTGCTTTGCTTGTGCCTAAGGCTCTTGAGTTCGTTAATGATCGCACTTTGATGATTGGCGGTTCAGTGTGTATGGGTGTGGGGTTGTTACTCACGTCGACTGATCTGCCATACGCGCAGTTGTTGCTGATGTGGTTTTTTGTCGGGCTGGGTTTGTCATTGGTACAAACGCCCGCGGGCCGTATTGTAAACCGTTCATCATTGCCTGAAGATCGGCCTGCGTATTTCTCGGCGCAGTTCGCCTTATCCCATGCCTGTTGGCTTATTGCTTATCCGGTGGTCGGAATGCTGGGTGCAACGGTCGGTGTTACAGCCACTGCCGGTATTATGGGCGGGGTTATATTGGCGTTTACGGCACTGGCATTTGTAATGTGGCCGCGTGGGGAT
Source organism: Chromatiales bacterium (assembly GCA_018699155.1). GTDB lineage: Bacteria > Pseudomonadota > Gammaproteobacteria > Steroidobacterales > JABIQA01. Next base: position 17,619 of record JABIQA010000135.1, on the reverse strand, counting down.
GGGGAGTCGCTAACGCATCTGCATACTGAAATGAATCATCTTCATCCGCATAAGCATGGCTCGCATCACGAGCACGCGCATGAAGGCTGGGAAGGCCCGGAGCCCCACGTTCACGATCACCGGCATCAACCGGTTAAGCACCTTCACCGCTTTGTCATCGACGACCATCATCGGCATTGGCCGGAAACCCAGAGCTGAGCAGATGAATACTGTTAGCTAAGGGCTTCTGCGGATTTAAAACTTATAAAGTAAATCCAGTCCGTATTGTCTGCCGCGTGAGGGTGCGAATGCGGCAGTTTCAATGCCGGTTCGACATGGTCCGCCACCACAGTTTTTGCGCCAGTTGATGTTTGATGGTGTGCCGGAGAAGTACAAGAAGCTCGGTGCAGACTGCGGCGTTTCATCGTTCAGAATGTTGCTAACGTAGCCTGTTATGCTCCAGCCATCTGATTCGAGTCCGAGTCTGCCGTTCCATATGGTGCGCGCCGGCAATACCAGGAAGTTCGCGGCACCTGTGTAACGTTTTGATTCCCATATAGCATCAGTGCGGGCAAACCAGTCGACAGCACCTCTCAGTTGATGAGTATACGCCAGCGAGCCAACCACTGACTGTTTAGGGCTAAAGGGAATTCTATTGCCCTCAGCGTTGTTTGCATTTGGATTTAGAGTGGCAGTGCCGGGAATAAGGCCTTCACCGGTTGTAAATGCAATGAAGTCGCTGTTGAAACGTTTGTATTTACCATCAGCCAAGCCGTAAGACAGGCTGGCTATCAGGTTCTCTGTTACAGCGAATGAGCTTTCCAGTTCCAGACCAAATACTTCAGAGCGTCCTGCATTGGTCTGAGTGTTGGCAATGACGTTGCCAATAGCGATGGTCTGAAAAACGGTTTGGTTTTGCCATTCAATAGCGAATACCGATAGGTTGAACAATGCTCGACCATCAAGCCAAGTGGTTTTAGTGCCTGCCTCATACGTCCATGCCGTCTCCTCCTTGGTTTGTGTGAGGCCTTCTGCTTTGGCCTCTAATGTACCACAAGGGTTGCCCTGCACCGTGGCACGGAAATAGGCGTCATTGAATTCAGCAGGTTTGTTGCCCTTAGCGGCCAATGCGTAAAGCATGATGTCGTCGGTGGCCTGCCAGCTCAGTGTGATACGAGGTGTTAGCGCGTCGTTATCAGTCGCATCTTTAAGCTGCTGACCGTTGAATGCGCTGGCAGGGTCCTGGCATGAGTAGGGAGCAGCGATAGTCTTTTTATCTTTTGCGTAACGAGCTTCCAAGCTAAGGGTTAGGTCTGAAGTGATATCCACGTCAATCGTGCCGAATACAGAGCGGTTGCGGATGGTTTTTACTAGTGGGTTTTCAAACTCCCCTAAGCCTTTTCCGACGCCAAAGCCCCAGTAGCCAACATAACGACGCGCGGATTTGTTTTGATCAGAATTAAACCCATAGACGCCGAGCGAGCCGCGTACCGGAAAATTCTGTGGTGAGCTAACGATCAGCTCTAATGATTTATCCTTAACTTCGACTCTTTCTTCCACGGTAAAGACACCACCAATGGGACGGGTTTCGCGTTGATCGAGATCGTAAGCTGTGCGGAATTCATCGTTGTTGTATGCCGCACGGGCGCTTAATTCCCATTCACCAAGGCCCTGATCAATAGTGAGTAAGCTGCGCTTCTGTTCGCGGTCGCTGCCGGGACGGGTTGGCGCTGCAGTGAAAGTTGGATCGTCAGGGAAGAAAAATGTCATGCCAGTACGGAAGTCGGGCAGGTTGAAGCGAGACTGACGTGCTTCGCCATTTAGTGGGGCGCCGGGAATATAGGGGCCGGCAAATGGGTTGTCATTAAAATAGGTCACCTGATTGAAATCAACTTCGCCACAATACGCGCCCTGACTGGTGTTGTACCAAACTTCATTCCTGTTGTCGGGTGTACCATTACTGCCTTTAGTTGGCAGATAGCAGTTGAGCTCGCCGGGTTCCAAAATTAACTGAGCGTAGTGATCATCACGCGCTTTGGTATAGCCGAGCTTCAAACCAATTTCAGTGGTTTCGGTGGCGCTCCAGAGCAGTTTGCCGACAAAGTCTTTGGTTTCTGTCCCGCCCAGTTTACTGCTGTCGCCATACTGCGGCGGGTCAATGAATCCTCCCGCCACCGCTTGATTCGCTTTTAGATCGTTATTCCACTCACCGCCATATTGATCGTAACCTGCGGCAATGAAGTAGGTGAGCGTGTCCTCAATAATCGGCCCGCTGGTCCAGCCACTGAGTTGAAGAGTGTCGTTGGTGGCCGTTACGAGGCGCACTTCCCCTTCTTTTTCGTTGGTCGGTTTTCGCGTTATATAATTTACCGCGCCGGCAAAGGTTGCACGACCAAATTGGGCCGACTGCGGGCCTCGCAATATCTCCACCTGTTCAACGGGCCCCAGCGTTGCACTTGAGATACTGCCCGAGACAAAAACACCGTCAATAAAGTATGAGGCGTTGGCTTCGCCGCCGACTGCGGGCGCTGATTGGCCACGGATAACCGGACGGTCGAGTCGTCGTCCAAGCTGCTGATTGGTGCTGAAGTTCGGGGTGATTAGAGCAACATCATAGTTATTTGTTGCACCGACTTTTTGCAACTGGTCAGAAGACCAGGCGCTAATTGATAATGGCGTATCCTGGAGAGACGTAGAACGCTTCTTGGCAGTGACAACTAATTCTTCGAGTCCTCCGCCTACCCACTGATTTCCCGTGGCTTCGAGAGGGGTCTCTTGAGTGAAGTTTTCATCATCGCTTTGAGCGTTACTTTGGAGAGGAAGCAACATGGCGCTTGCTATTGCAGCAGTGAATACTTTCGCTAGAGAATGAGAAGGATGCAAAGCTAGGCTCCGATGGCGTTTAAAATAAACAAACCAAGGGGGGGTGCAAAAGCGCTTGGGCAATGCCTCTGAGTGAGACCTCGCGAACGAAACTTCCCCCGAGGCTCCCCCCTCAGGCTGAGCCTAGATTAAAGCAAATACATTAATTATTGCAAGAACCATTTTTTCGCATAGCTGCAAGCGTATAGCGGCCTATCCTGAGACGTCCGGAAATAAAGGGCTAAAGGCGAGGTTGACCTGCTAATGGTAAGGTTTCTGCAGAGGGATCAAGCCCATGCTCCTCACTGTATTACTCGTAATGCAGCGCTTCAATAGGGTCGAGCTTCGCTGCCTTGCGTGCAGGCCAGATACCGAAGAACAGCCCGACACCTGCGCTGAAGAAAAACGCCATGGTTATCGCCTCGACTGACACCGGTGTTTGCCAGCCAGCAAGATTGGCAAGCAGGGCGGATGCAGAGCCCCCGAGAATAATGCCAATGGTCCCGCCGGCAATGCACAGGCTCATCGCCTCAATGAGAAACTGCGTCATGATGTTGGTGCGGGTCGCACCCAGCGCTTTGCGAATACCAATTTCACGAGTGCGCTCTGTCACTGTTACCAACATAATATTCATTATGCCGATGCCACCGACAATGAGGCTGATGCCGGCGATACCCGCCAACAGATAGGAAAATATTTTGGCGGCTTCCTGCTGTATATTCAGGAACTGTTTGCGGTCCGACAGGCTAAAGTCATTTTTCGCGCCTGGCATAATTTGATGTTCGCGACGCAGAATCCGTTCTACGTCGATCATCGCTGTTTCAATGGGAACATTGGGTGCGATCTGCACACTAATCGAATCGATTTTGTCGCTGCCGGCGATCCGGTACTGCGCAGTAGCGAGTGGTGTCCAGATATAGTCATCACGGTTAGAAAAACCGATGGAGCCTTTCTCTTCAAGAATGCCGATAATCTCGAAAGAGGTGCCTTCTATATTCAAGCTCTGACCGATCAGCATAGCAGGGTCTTTTTCGAAGACAGCGGGAACGCCCCCGCCCAGAACCGCAACGCGTTTTTTAGCGGCATTCTCGCCGGGACTGAATAAGCGGCCGTAGAGCAATGGGTAATCGCTCACGTCGGCAAAATTGGGCGTTGTGCCAACTATTGACAGACTGCGATTGGCGCTACCGAGTTTGATTTGTTTTCGCACTGACAGTTCGGGTACAACCGCAGTTACTGAGTATACATCTCGCGCAAGTGCGTCTGCATCGCTGACGGAAATGCTGCTGTCAGAGCTGGCTATGCCGCGCGAAAACATCTGGCCAGCTCTAACCGAAAGAATACTGCCACCCAGGCTATCGATTTGATCATTGATGGCTTGCTGTGCGCCGGAACCCAGTGCCACCATGGTGATCACGGCAGCCACACCGATGATGATGCCGAGCATGGTCAGGAAGGCTCTAAAAAAATTAGCCCGGATCGACTGACCTGCAATACGAAACATTTCGAGTAATAGCATAGCTGGATACTACTTTTTATCGCCGTCTTTGCCCTTCATCCCGGGCACCCCACTCATGCCACCCATTATATCGCGGAAGCGTTCCTGCGATTTAATGAGGCCTGCGCTCGGTAACATGACGATTTCATCACCCTGACTCACGCCGCTAATAATTTCACTGTAGTCGAGGTCGGTAATGCCTGTTACCGCGTATACAGGTTGCAGGCCCTGTTCGGTCTCGAGCAGTAACCAATAGCGATTGCCAAACCGGTAGCCTGACTGGCCTGAATTCGAAGCGGTATCCGTTGTCTCAGACTGGCGCAGCTGTTCGCGAATCCAGCCTTCCTCCAAACCCAGGTAGGTTTCCGATGCGCTGATATCCCGCATGGTGCGCAGTGCCATAGTTGGCACTGCAGGTATGTCCATGCGACTGGCAATGCGGAGATTTACCTCAGCGTTCATGCCCGGACGCAATAGGCCTTCTTGATTGTCGATATTAACAAGTGCGGAAAACATGGTGACGGCCTGATCCTCTTCCGCCTTTGGCTCGATTTTTAGTACCTGACCGTTAAACGGCTGATTCGGATAGGCGGCAACAGTGACTATGGCGTCTTGTCCTGCCATGATTTTGCCAATATCAGTTTCATCGATCAACGCCCGAACCTGTACTGAGCTTAGGTCGGCCATTTTCAACAGCACGGTTCCGCCACCCACATCGGTGGTGGGCGATGAGATGACCTGACCTTTTTCAACATTCTTCTCGATAACTGTGCCGGTAATAGGTGCCCGGACCTCGGTATCGTCGAGAGCAATGCGAGCATTTTCGACAGACACCTGAGAGCGCACAACTTCAGCGCGGGCATTGGCGTATTCGAGAATGCTCTTTTCCAAGTCGACTTTATTCAGGGTGCCTGACGCATGCAATGTTTCAGCCCGGTCTTGCTGTGACTTTGCAATGTCACGACGGGCAATGGCGGCTTCAAGCTCTGCTTCGGCCTGATTCAGCATGTTGCGCGGGCTGCGTTTGTCGATCTGCACCATAAGCACGCCGGCCTCAATCTGCGTGCCGGAGTCAACCGCGAGGTTGAGTATTTCACCGGAGGCTTTGGATTTCACCTCGACGGTGGTCTCGGGTTCAATGACGCCGGCAGCCTCAACGGTAACAATAATATTTCGTTGTTCGACAGTCGCTGTGCCGTATTTGCTTGCCACCTCGGGTGGCTTGCCGCAAGCGGTAACCAGAAGGGTGATGGCGAGAATAATGCTGATTTTTTTCATTGTGCGGGTACTTCCTGAGAAATCGTTGGGCGGGTGTCATTCGCAATAGAGCCATCGCGTAGGTGAACTTCGCCTTTAGCGTGTGCTGCGATATCCGCCTCATGGGTTACCAGAATGATGGTTTGTCCATCGCTGTGTAGTTTGTCGAAAATGCCCATAATCTCCCGCCCTGTTGCCGAGTCGAGGTTGCCGGTGGGTTCGTCAGCCAGCAGGATGCTCGGTTCGGTAATGAGCGCCCGGGCAATTGCGACTCGTTGGCGTTGGCCTCCGGACATTTCCGAGGGTCTGTGCTTCATGCGACTGCCTAACCCGACAGCATCAAGGATGCCTTTCGCCCTTTCATGTCGCTCTTTGCGGGATACGCCTTTGTAGATCAGCGGTAGCTCAACATTTTGCAGTGCACTGGTGCGGTTTAATAAATTAAAGGTTTGAAATACAAAACCAATTTCTGCATTGCGTATACGCGCCAGTTGATTATCACGCAGCTTAGATACCGATTGATTGTTGAGCAAATACTCACCGCTATTCGGGGAATCCAGGCAGCCGATTATGTTCATTAGGGTGGTCTTGCCGGATCCGGAAGGGCCCATAATGGCAACGTATTCATTGCGCCGGATTTCCAGGTCAATTCCATTTAACGCATGTATCACTTCATCGCCCATAGGGTAGGAGCGATGCAGTTTGTTAATGCGGATGATAGGTGTTTCTGACATGAGCTCTTATTTTTTCTGTAAAAAATTGCTGCACGGAATCTAATGCAGTGGAGCCATTATATCGGGTGAGTGAGTTCTGCAAGTAACGCTTTGTAACGCCAGCGGGTTTTTCTTGTGCAGCAGCCTTAGCTTCGCCGCCAGCGATTGTATCGTTCCGCAACTGCTAGCAGTCGCTGCGGCAGGTGGCGTTGCTGCCAGAGGCCAGCGGCGAACTTGGATGCTTCGCTGTAAGTGGGGTAGGGGTGAACGGTGGCGAGTATTTTACGCAGTCCGAGTCCGTGCCGCATTGCAAGCGTGAATTCGGCCAGCAGTTCGGTGGCGTGCTTGCCAACAATAGTGACACCCAGAATGGTGTCTTTGCCCGGAGGCGTTAGTACTTTGATAAAACCGGAGGCGTCGCTATCAGCAATGGCCCTGTCAAGGTCGTCAATGCCATACACCGTAGTTTCGTAGGCCAAGTGAGCTTTGATAGCCTCTTGTTCATTTAGGCCAACCCTTGCAATTTCCGGCGAGGTAAATACACCGCGGGGCATAACACGGTAATCGACTTTAAACTTATGGAAGCTGCCAAACAGGGCGTTGACCGCGCAGTACCATGCCTGGTGAGCCCCGGCATGGGTGAGTTGAAAGGGGCCCGTGACATCACCGCATGCGTAGATATTCGGATAACGAGTTTGCAGGCAGTCATTAACGGGCAGGGTGCCATCCGGATTAGTTTCTAACCCGATGTTTTCCAGCCCCAGTCCTTCGGTATTGGCAATCCGACCTGTGGCAATCAGCAGTTTGTCGAACCGCAGCTCTTTACGGCTGCCGTCATCGCTTACGCAATGGGCAATACCCTGTTGAACCTTCTGTGCCCGATATCCGGTAATAAGCTTGATGCCCTCTAACTCGAAGCTGCTGCTGATGGCTGTTGATACATCGGGGTCTTCTGCCGTTAATAGTCGGTCACCAGCTTCAACCAAAGTAACCTTGCTGCCGAGTCTCTGGAAGGCTTGTGCCAGCTCGCAACCGATAAAGCCACCACCCAGAATAAGCAGTTCTTTTGGCAGTTCGGGCAGTTGCCACAAGGTATCGGAGGTGAGGTAGTCGACTGAGTCGAGGCCTTCTATCTGGGGCACAAAGGGCTTGCCACCTGTGGCAATGACAATGCTGCGGGCAGAATGTGTACGGCCATCAACCTCAACAGTCCACGGCGAGGTAATGGTGGCATCTCCGGTAACGCAATCGACGCCGAGCCCTTTATAGCGGTCGATTGAGTCGTGTGGTTCTATGGCTTCAATCACTGATTGAACACGGCGCATAACCGCAGAAAAATCGATGGATGCCGGATTATGCTTAATACCAAAGTCGGCGGCGCACCGAATATCGTGCATAACTCCTGCAGAGCGGATTAATGCTTTGCTGGGCACGCAGCCTGTGTTCAGGCAGTCACCGCCCATTTTTTCACGCTCGATGAGCATTACCTTTGCTTTCGATGCCGCAGCAACATAGGCAGTAACCAGTCCGGCAGCACCCGCGCCTATTACGATAAGGTTTGTATCAAAGGTTTTGGGTTTTTCGTAACCATGGAATGCCCGTTGCTGCTGCCACAGCTGCAAAAATTTTCGAGCGATCAGTGGGAACACACCGAGCAGCATAAACGAACCGATAATCTCCGGCGAAAGTATGCCGACCACATTATCCAGCTCACTGAGCTGCGTGCCCGCGTTCACAAAAACAAGAGTGCCCGGTAGCATGCCGAGCTGGCTCACCCAGAAAAATTTTCGTAATGGCAGCCGGGTTAGACCCATGACCAGGTTAATTACGAAAAAAGGGAATAGCGGCACCAGTCGCAAACCGAACAAATAAAAATTTCCATCTTTCGCAATGCCCTTGTTGATTTTTTTGCTGGCATTGCTAAACCGTTGTTCAACACTATTGCGCAGGAGATAGCGGGAGATTAGGAATGCGCCGCTTGCACCAATGGTGCTGGCAAATGAGACCAGCAGAGTGCCTTGAAGCAAGCCAAACAATGCACCACCGATCAGTGTGAGCACAGCCGCACCCGGAATGCTCAGCGCAGCGACTAAAATGTAAATAGCGAGGTAGCCACCAGCCGAAAGTAGTGGGTTGTCGCTCACGAACGCCTGAATGTCGACCTGGCGTTGCTTAAACCCCTCGAGTGATATTAGATTGGCAGCATCGGTGACAATGAACAGAATAGTCAGTGCCAGCAGCAGCGTGATGACGGCGATGCGGCCTTTACTCACGCGCTTAACTCTTTACCAGAGGAATAGGATCAAGCACCCAGGACTTGCTGTTACGCCGTTCGGGACTGGGGATAGCATAGGCAACACGCATCTTGTCTCTCGCTACTGCGGCGAGGTCGATGCGCCAGCCTTTGTTGGTCCACTCGTCGAGCTTGCGGCGATAGCCAGCAACACAGGAATCAGACGGCATGAGGAACTCTGTCCTGTTGGATGATGGCGTTAGTAGTGGGTTGAGATCCATTAGTACATCGCGATCCTGGTAGGCCACGTAAGCATTGCGTTCTTTGATGCGTTCATGATGAGTCTCTTCCAGCATAAAGTTACGCAGGTTCACTAAAAATATAGTGGTGTGCTCCTCATCAATCGGTTTTTCAAAAGCGTATTGATGAATAAGCATATCCGGTGTGGGGTGGATGTAGGTCCATAAACTTGCCGCACCCTCATGACCGGTACCTGTGTAGATCACAGCGTTTTCGGTGCGGCCTGATGCTGCCTGCATGGCCTTTTCAGGCAGTGGCGGCGCCATAATCTCTAAGCCAAAGCCCGTGCCCCATTCGGTTTCTTTTAGTTCGAACGCAGGTACTGCATAGTCATCATGCTCGCCCGAGAAGCCATGAGTGTCATGCACAAACTCATTGTGCGCAGGATCAACGCCATTCTCCATCGAGCGTTCATAATAAATATCAAAGTCGAATTGTTGGATGGTGTAAGTCCAGCCTTCATGAGCCCATTCGGGGATTTCCATAATGGGTGGGCGTTCTGCCTCAGGTAGATCACCCAAGAAACAAAATACTAGGCCATAGCGCTCTTCGACAGGGTATGCATCGATACGGGCACGGGATGGGATTTTGGCATTGCTCCCGAGTGATGGAATTTTGGTGCAATGGCCTTCGCCGTTGAACTCCCAGCCATGGTAAGGGCATTGCATGTTGCCATTGCGAATTTTGCCATCGCCCAGTGAGCCACCACGATGAGTGCAGGTATTACTCAGGCAGCAAGCCTTACCCGCTGCGTCGCGGAATAATACAAAGTCCTGACCCAGTATGCGTGCCTTGATAGGCAGGTCAGTCAGTTCTTCGATGGTGGCTGCGGGATACCAAAAGTTTATAAACATTAATCTTTGTTCCTGAGTAAGGTCACAATCTTACACAATGTGCTTATCGAAGGCGTCTTCTGTGACAGCTAAGCATCGGCATATCTTCTGTGTGGTGATAGCCATCCTGTTGTCAGCATGCAGTCAGCCGAGCTTGCAGGCCGGCACGGAAGCGGCCGAAGGGCCTCTAAGTAACTAAATTTCAACCGTTGCGGGGTTATACCCAAACAGTCCTAGCTGCTCTTCATTTTTATGCGTGTGCTGATTGTAACCATGGGTATCAGGTCGCTGCAGTCGCTTAATATTCTCGCGTGATTCAAGTAATACGAAGCTAGTCCTCTCATGCCTCGCCCGTTGATAGCGTTGCAACGCTTGCTGAGGCGAGTTGCTGGCCGCAAACGCCCGACCCAGGACTAAGCCGTCTTCAATGGCCATAGCGGCACCCTGGCCCATAAAGGGCAGCATGGCGTGAGCAGCATCGCCGAGTAATGTGATGCGGCCGTTTGTCCAGGTAGTGAGGGGGTCGCGATCGAATAGCGCCCATTTATGGAGGTTTTCAGCGGGTGTGGCCGCAATCATTTCGCGCACATCCGCAGACCATTCGGAAAACTCGGCAAGAACCTCAGCTGGGTCCGAACGAACCGACCAGCTTTCCACTTCCCAGCCGCTGCGTTTCGCAATGGCCACATAGTTCAGCAGTTTCCCTCCGCGGACTGCATAACGGGTGAAGGTTTGATTGGGGCCGGTGCATATGGCTGAGTCGGGTTCGAGTATACCCTCGCTGAGTCGTTCGGTAGGAACCAGACCCCGCCAGGCGATGTATCCGGTAAACCGAGGAACCTTTTTCCCGAACAGCGCTTCCCGCACAAAAGAATGTATGCCATCACAACCAATGACGGCCGCTGCGCTGACCCGTTGGCCATTGGCGAAACCTGCGGTGACGGCTTCATCTGTTTGCGAGAGCTCGCTGAGCTTGTAGCCAGTGTGGATGCATGCCGGATCATTGAGTTCGGCAGCGTGTTGCAAAATTTTGTGCAGGTCGGCGCGATGTATTTGCAGGTAATCGGCACCGTAAAGTTGCCTGGGGGTCTTACTGCGGTTGTTGGTGACGAGCATTTCGCGGGTTTGATAATGCCGGACACCGCCGGAAGCAGGAATAATTGATGCATCCGCTATGGCAGCTTCAAGCCCCAAAAAATTGAGTGCATGGTTGGCATTAGGGCTTATTGTAAGACCCGCACCAACCTCACTGAGCGAATCGGCCTGTTCATAGATGCGCACACGAAAGCCGAAGTGCTGCAGCGTCAACGCAGCAGTCAGTCCACCGATGCCTGCCCCGATAATTATGATAGAAGCGTTTTTCATGACCATTGGAGGGCAGTCTCTATCGACTAATCGGGAAATACAACGCTGTGGCTTATTGGTATGTTCGTATGACCGCTGCGCAAGCAGTCCTGAGGATGCCTGCTCCCGATCAAATCGCCTTCTCTTGCCATGATGCTATAAAATAGCCCCAATTAGTTGCTCACTAACGACCATTTTGGAAAAGAATCTGCACTATGGATTTATCAACCTTCGGTCAACGGTTTGCGCGGAAGACCGGTGCCAGAGAGCTTATGGACGATTTGGGTGCGGCGCTATCCGGCGGAAGTGCTATGAAAATGCTCGGTGGTGGTAATCCCGCCCATATTCCCGAAGTTCAGGCATTGTTTCGCGAACGCATGGTGCAGGTGATGAATGATGAGCCCCTGTTTAAGCGGATGCTTGCAAATTATCCAGCGCCCGCCGGCGAAGAGTATTTTCGCGTTGCATTGGCTGGATTGTTGAACCGAGAATACGGCTGGGACCTGTCCGAGAAGAACATCGCTTTGACCGCCGGCAGTCAAAGCAGCTTTTTTCTGTTGTTTAATTTATTCGCAGGCCCAATGCCCGGTAATAAAGTTGATCGAAAAATCTTATTGCCATTGACACCGGAGTACATCGGTTACGCTGACCTTGGTGTTGAAGAAAATATGTTGCGTTCATATCAGCCGGAGATCGAAATTCTGGATGATCATCTGTTTAAGTACAGAGTCGATTTCGATGCATTGGCTGAAGACGAATCCGGCGACTTGGGGGCGGTATGTGTGTCGCGCCCGACCAACCCGACTGGCAACGTACTTACCGATAATGAAATGGATCACTTGACCCGGTTTGCCCGCGCTCGTGATATCCCGCTGATTGTCGATAATGCCTACGGCGCACCATTTCCCGGAATTATATTCTCAGATATTACTCCTGTCTGGAATTCGGAGACGGTGCTGTGTTTAAGTCTGTCGAAGATTGGTCTTCCCGGTGTACGAACTGGCATTGTTGTGGCCAACGAAGATGTAATTGATGCGTTGACGAGCATGAATGCCGTATTGAGTTTGGCTGTCGGCAGTGTTGGCCCGGTTCTGGCGCAGAGTTTGGTGGAGACCGGCGCCATTATGCAGCTGAGCCGTGAGGTGATACGCCCATACTATGAGACGAAGGCGATGCAGGCGGTGGACTGGTGCCGTGAAGCGCTTGAAGGCGTTGACTTCCATATTCATAAGCCGGAAGGCGCGCTATTCCTATGGCTGTGGTTTCCGGACTTGCCGGTCAGTTCAGAAGCGCTTTACCAGCGCCTAAAACAGAGGGGCGTTCTGGTGATCGGCGGTCAGCATTTTTTCCCAGGTTTACAGCAGGATTGGCCGCACAGCCGTGAATGCATCCGCGTCGCCTACTCTCAGGATGATCAGGTGGTACGTGAGGGGATAGAAATTATCGGTGATGAGCTGCGCCGTATTTGGGCCGAAGCCTAGTTCGTCGCGGTGCATTGCCAGACGCCGTTGAAACAGACACAATTCGTCACCGTGACGGATTATTTATCCTGCGTATTTCAGGGACATTAATTTTTTAAAAAATCGGCTGGCATTGGTTTAATGCCATAGGCGCCGATGGAGCATTTTATGCCAAGTAACATCATGTTTGTTTTTCCCGGTCAGGGCGGTCAGTACGCTGGCATGGGTAGCGACCTTTGTGCTGAGTTTGCAGTAGCCCGTGATATCTATGCCAAAGCCAACGACATTCTCGGCTTTGATATTACTAAGCTCTCTCATGAAGGTCCGGAAGAAGAGCTTGGTCTTACCCGAAATACCCAGCCGGCATTGTTGACGCATGAAATTGCTTGTTTGGAAGTATTTCGTGATCTCACTGGCGGCAAGGTATCTGCTGCATTGGCAGCCGGGCATAGTCTTGGTGAATATTCGGCACTGGTGGCTGCCGGTGTCTTGAGCTTTGAAGACGGTTTGGGCTTGGTGCGTCGCCGTGGCGAACTGATGGGTGAGCATGGTGAAGGCGGTATGGTGGCGTTGGGGCTTACTGTAGAAGAGGCTCAACCGCTGGCCGATCGCTTCTATTGTCAGATCGCTAGTTGCAATCTGCCACAGCAAACTGTGGTTGGTGGTACTGATGCCGACCTCGATGCGCTGGAAGCGGCATTGCCCGATATCTATCCACGAAAGCGTGCCACACGGCTTAAAACCGAAGGGGCATTTCATACTTACCTGATGGTGCAGGCAGCGCGTGAATTCCGCAAAGAGCTTGATGCTGTGGAATTTAATACGGCGAACTGTAAGGTGTTGTCGAACTACACCGGCGTTGCCCATGAAGAAACGCCCGATAGCATCCGCACCCGCTTGTTCTTCCAGTTGTTTGCTCCGGTGAACTGGGTGGGCTGCGTTGCGTCTGCTGTTGGTGCGGGTACCGATGTCTTTGTTGAGTTCGGCGGAGGCATTGGCAGCGGTGAAGGCCCGGCAGATAAGAAGCCAAACTTGCAAAGCATTATCAAAAAGAATCTGCGGGCGCTTGAACAGGATGCTGCGTATTTTGCGGCCATCAACGTAGAAAGTATTAAGGCTGCAGCTGCTGAATTGAACTGAGCACCACACAGAAACTAAAAAGGCCGGCCGATCATAAAGATCGGCCGGCCTTTTTTTGCATGCTGTAGTGCTTAAACCTGTTCAATTTCTACCAGGGTGCCCACAAAATCTTTTGGGTGCAGGAACAGTACCGGCTTGTTGTGCGCGCCAACCCTTGGCTCGCCATCACCAAGTACCCTTGCGCCGGCGGCAATCAGCTTATCCCGCGCGGCAATAATATCATCCACCTCATAACAGATATGATGCATTCCACCGCTCGGGTTTTTTTCCAGAAAGTTCGCAATAGGTGAGTGTTCACCTAATGGCACCAATAATTCTATTTTGGTGTTGGGCAGCTCTACAAATACGGTGGTAACGCCATGCTCAGGCATGTCGGTTGCTTCGGATACTTTCGCGCCCAGCGTATCGCGATACACAGAGGCAGCTGCTTCAAGGTTCGGTGTGACAATAGCCACATGGTTTAATCTTCCAATCATGTTCATTCCTTTGCGAGATTGCTGGCAGTTGATTTCTGCCGCGGCATGAGCCGGATTAATTCTTCTCTAAAAAGATGTCGATTAGCTTTTGTGCGGCGGCAACCGGAGACGTTTCACCGGCAGTGACAGCCTTTTCGAGTTTCTTTAGTTGCTGCTTTACAGTCTTGTCATGCTTGAGCATATCGACCAGCGTATCGGTAACTTCAGACCACATCCATGCGCGTGCTTGAGCTGCGCGTTGTGCACTGAGTTCACCACTTTCGGCCATCGTGTCACGGAAGCGACAAATAATATTCCAGATTTCAGGCGTGCGGTTGCCATCAATTGCCGAATAGCTTTCCACCGGTACTTGCCAATTGGCACTCCGAGGATGCAACAGGTGCAGCGCATTCCGGTAGTCAGCAGCAGTGCGTTGTGCGGGTGCTTTAGTGTCACCATCCGCTTTATTCACGATGACCATGTCGGCGAGCTCAACAATGCCGCGCTTAATGCCCTGAAGTTCATCACCACCGCCGGGTAACAGCATGAGTAAAAACATATCGGTCATGCGCGAGACTTCAGTCTCGCTCTGGCCAACACCAACAGTTTCAACCAACACTGCATCGAAGCCAGCGGCTTCGACAATTTGCATGGTTTCTCTAGTGTGGCGGGCAACACCGCCCAAAGTCTCTCCAGAAGGTGAGGGGCGGATAAAAGCCTCAGTGCGGCGCGACAAAATTTCCATGCGGGTTTTGTCACCTAGAATCGAACCGCCGGAAATTGTTGATGACGGATCAACGGCCAAGACGGCTACTCGATGGCCCTGATCGATAAGATGATTGCCAAGGGATTCGATGAAGGTTGATTTGCCAGCTCCGGGAGATCCTGAGACGCCAATACGTATAGAGTCGCCAGCATGGGGTCTGAGTAAATCGAGAAGCTCACGCGCAAGCTGTCGGTCACCGGGTCGGCCCGACTCAATTAATGTGATCGCCCGCCCCAGCGCCCTGCGGTCGCCATTTAGTACGGCTGCCGAGAGACTTGCGACGTCAATATTAGGCATCATTTACGCCCTATTCAAACTCTAGTATCGGCTGATCAACAGTCAGAGTTTGCCCTTGCTCCGTCATAACCTTAGAGATAATAACGTCTTCAGTAGCACGCAGACTGTTTTCCATCTTCATGGCCTCAACCACTGCCAGTTCTTCGCCGGCTTTGACTTCATCGCCAACGCTGACCTCCAGTTTAACCAGTAGGCCTGGCATGGGTGACAGCAGGAATTTAGACAGATCCGGTGGAACCTTCTTGATCATGAATCGGTTTAGTTCTGCTGCACGGGGGGTTAATGGTAAGGCGCGTACTTCAGCACCACGATGGAACAGTTTGTAAGCAGGACCGTCATTATCAATCTGCATTGTGATATCGCGACCATTTACATTGGCATGAATCAGTGGTTCGCCAATACGCCAGTTGGTGCTGATTTCATATACATCGTCGCCCTGAATAACAGTATAGCCACCTTCCTTGCGCACAACATTTACCGGGTTATACACGTCGTCGATAACGACAACCCAATCATCACCTACAATACGCGCATGACTCTGAAGTTGACCGCTAAGTTTTGTCGCACGACCCATCTGGGCACAATTAATAATTGCGGCAATACTTACAGCGAGGCTCGGATCGTTCTGCGGCACATGTGCAGCGGAGAAGCCATCAGGATATTCTTCGGCAATAAAATTAGTGGTCAGCTCGCCGCGACCAAATCGCGGATGCGCAATAAGCGCGTTTAAGAAGCTGATGTTGTGTGAGACGCCACGGATATGATAGTTGTCCAGCGCATTGCACATGGCATCAATCGCAGTTTGCCGGTCTTTGCCATAGGTGATGAGCTTGGCGATCATCGGGTCGTAATACATCGAGACTTCACCGCCTTCTCTGATGCCGGTATCAACACGCACAGATTCGCTTTCTTGAGGCGGGCTGTACTTATACAGACGGCCAATTGACGGCATAAAGTTGCGGAAAGGGTCTTCCGCATACACACGCGCTTCGAGTGCCCAGCCTGTGAGTTTTACATCGGCCTGAGTCATCGGCAGCTTCTCGCCCGCAGCAACACGAATCATCAGTTCGACCAGATCGAGTCCTGTGACAAATTCGGTAACTGGATGCTCAACCTGCAGGCGCGTGTTCATCTCCAAGAAGTAGAAGTTACGTTCGGCATCAACAATAAATTCAACCGTGCCGGCAGACTGATAATCCACTGCTTTAGCAAGCGCTACAGACTGTTCGCCCATGGATTTACGAGTGGCTTCATCCAGAAAGGGTGATGGCGCTTCTTCAATGACTTTTTGATGGCGGCGCTGAATTGAACATTCACGTTCACCAAGGTACACAGTATTTCCATGACTATCGGCCAGAATCTGAATCTCGATATGACGGGGTTCCTGCACAAACTTTTCGGCAAATACCCGATCGTCGCCAAAGCTTGATTTTGCTTCATTA
Organism: Chromatiales bacterium; assembly: GCA_018699155.1. Classification (GTDB taxonomy): domain Bacteria; phylum Pseudomonadota; class Gammaproteobacteria; order Steroidobacterales; genus JABIQA01. Next base: position 1,040 of record JABIQA010000135.1, on the reverse strand, counting down.
GTGGCGCGAAGGAAGCCATCACGGCATTCATCATCGTCACCAACTACGCGCATGCCTTTACCACCACCACCAGCGCTGGCTTTCAGCATCACGGGGTAGCCAATTTCCCGGGAAATCTCTACCGCATGCTCGGCATCTTTAATTACGCCGGTATAGCCCGGTACGGTGTTAACTCCGGCTTTAGCTGCGATTTTCTTCGAGGTGATTTTATCACCCATACTTTCGATAGCTTTTTTGCCCGGGCCAATGAAGGCTATCCCCTCTTTCGCGAGTGATTCGGAAAAGCCGGAGTTCTCCGAAAGAAAGCCGTAGCCTGGGTGTACTGCCTGAGCACCGGTTTTTTTGCAGGCTGCCAATATCTTGTCTGCGATTAAGTAGCTTTCAGCGGAAGGTGAGGGGCCAATATGCACAGCCTCATCGGCCATCTGCACATGCAGTGCTTCCTTGTCTGCATCGGAATAAACAGCAACAGTTTTAATGCCCATTTTGTGCGCCGTCTTAATGACGCGACAGGCAATTTCACCACGGTTAGCTATAAGGATTTTGTCAAACATCGTTTTGGGTCTGCCTGTACTAAATTAAAGAGGAATGTTGCCGTGCTTGCGCCACGGATTCTCGAGTTTCTTTTCACGTAGCATGTTAAGCGAACGGCATATGCGTGAACGGGTGTTGCGCGGCATAATTACATCGTCGATGTAACCGCGTGCTCCTGCTATAAACGGGTTGGCAAATTTTTTCCTGTACTCTTCGGTACGTTCTGCGATCGCCTCAGCATTACCGATATCAGATCGGAAGATGATTTCTACCGCACCTTTCGGCCCCATTACTGCGATCTCGGCACTTGGCCATGCATAGTTCACATCACCACGTAAGTGCTTTGAGCTCATCACATCGTAAGCGCCGCCATAGGCTTTGCGAGTAATCAGGGTAACTTTGGGCACAGTGGCTTCAGCGTAGGCGTAAAGCAGTTTGGCACCATGCTTAATAATTCCGCCATACTCTTGCGAGGTGCCAGGCATGAAGCCCGGAACATCGATAAG